>JBATKU010000310.1:0-31581 GCA_049669725.1 Desulfobacterales bacterium | reverse complement strand
ATTTATTGCTTCTGCCATGCTCTATGTCCCCTGGCCGGGGGACTCGAAATCCGCAACCCGTTTAAGCTTTTGCCTTAACCGGCAAAATGGCATTTTCGGGACAAATCTGGGCACAGACAGCACAGCCTGTACACAGGTTGGCATCAATTTTGACCCGGTCGTTCCAGATATAAAAGGCCGGGCAGGCCAGAGAATTAATGCAAGTTTTGTGATTCTTGCACTTATCGGTTATGTTAAACGGTTTGTGTTTGGGAAGTTTAAGGGCATTGGCATACAGGGCGCATATCTCTTCGGATATAATCACGGATACGCCCTTATAGTTTATTGATTCTTTGATGGCTTCGATGCTTTTCTTTACCTTGTATGGCTTGATAATGGTCACGTGTTCAACCCCGATGGCCCTTACAACCTTTTCGATGGATACCCTGCCGTATCCTTCCATGTTGATCCGGGTCATGTCAACGCCCGGGTTGGGCTGGTGACCGGTCATAGCGGTGGTGCCGTTATCAAGAATTACCAGGGTGAAATTGTGATTATTGTAAACGGCGTTGATCAGGCCGGGTATGCCTGAATGAAAAAAGGTGGAATCGCCGATAAAGGCGATGACTTTCTTATCGTTAACCCGGGAAAATCCGCCGGCAGTGCCGACCGAAGACCCCATGCATATCAGGAAGTCGGCGGCGGAGAGCGGCGGCAACAGACCCAGGGTGTAGCATCCGATGTCGGATGGGAATATGGTTTCCATACCCTCCGTGGCTTTTTTGACTTCATGATAGGTTGCCCGGTGGGAACATCCGGCACACAGCGTCGGTGGACGCTGGGGCACCGGGGGAGCATCGGTGAGATCCGGCACTTCAGGCGCTGTATACGGCAGGTCGAAATAGGTGGCCATACACTGCTTGACCTGTACGGGATTGTATTCGTAAAGGCGCGTAAACAGGTCTTTGGTCTTGCCGTTGATGGGAAGAACCAGGCCCTCCTCCTGGGCCATGGCTTTGACGGCTTCTTCCATGTAGGGCTCGCCTTCTTCGACAATCAGGACCTTCTGGCAGTCCTTCAAGAAACCTTTGATCAGTTTGGGCGGCAAGGGATGGGAGAAACCCATGCGAAGGACCCGGACCTTATCTTCAATACCCAGATCCTGGATAGCATCACTGACATAATTATAGCTGACACCATTGCAGATGATGCCCAGGTCACCGCTGCCGGTGATAAAATTATGTTCGGAATCTTCGGCCAACTCCTGGGCGGCATCATAGTTTTTCAGCAGCTTAACATGCAGGTTTCTGGCGACGGCCGGCACGACGACTAGATTCAGAGGATCCTTGGTAAAATTTCCCCGGGTGACCGGTTGCCGGATTTCGCCCAGGGTTACGACACCGGTAGAGTGATTGATCCGGGTGGTGGTCCGGAATATGACCGGTTCCTGGAGTTTTTCGGAAAGATCAAAGGCATAGGGAATCAGCTCTTTGGCCTCTTCCACCGAAGATGGCTCGATCAAGGGCAGGCCGGACAGCTTGGCGTAGTAGCGGTTGTCCTGTTCGTTCTGGCTCGAAAACATGAAGGGATCATCGGCCGAGAGAATCACCATGCCGCCTTTGACGCCCACATAGGCCAGGGTCATCAGGGCGTCGGCCGCCACATTGACGCCCACGTGTTTCATCACGCACATACTGCGCACGCCTGAATTGGCTGCCGCAGCCGCAACTTCCATGGAAATTTTTTCATTGGTGCTGTATTCAAAATACAGATCGCTTTCTTGAGCCATCTGAAAAAAGTTGAGTGAGATTTCCGAAGAGGGGGTTCCCGGGTAGGTGCTGGCAAAGGCCACACCGGCTTCGATGGCGCCCCGGGCGATGGCTTCATTTCCCAGGAGCAGCATTTTTTTACCTGGATTCTCAGTTAATAATTTGTGCATGTCATCTTCCTTATAAATGTTGATTAAAATTAAAAGTGATTTTAATAGCAGGTGGCTTAACCTTCACCACTCTTCTTGCGTGTGTAGATGGTTTTAAACTGGTCCGGAAATAAGGCCATACAATCGATGCAGCCTTCCGCATCGGCTGCCTTAAAGGGCTCCAAATGAACTTCAAGGCCGATTTCTTTGTAACTGTCGACCATCACCGTTAGTCGCGGATCATCATAGGTGGCCCGTTTTTCCCAACCTTCGCCGACAAGCTTTTCTTCCGGCGTCATGAATTAAACGCCCTTAAATTCAGGTCTTTTTCGACCTAAACTTGACAGGCCCTCCAGGGCATCCGCGGTGGAAAAGATATCATTTAAACGTCCCAGCTCGATACCCACAGCCTCCTGCATGGATTTTCCAGCCTGCTGATCGATAATTTCGTTGCCCATTTTCAGCGCCAGGGGAGCTTTAAAACCGAAGACCTTTGCGGTCCTGGCGGCCAGATCTTCCGGGACCCCCTCGGGCGGTTTTCCGGAAAATAATCGGGCGATATTTTCCGGGCTGCAGGCAATCGCATAGGGTTTGAATTTTTCGGGAATATCCCGTTGCACGTATTTTTCAGGTTTACCCTGGGTACAAAGGTCCTTGATTGCAGTGCCAATATCGGCGGGTTCAACAAGCTTTGTAACCAGGCCGAGTTCGAAAGCATCCTGAGCAGCAATAGTGGCTCCGGTGAAGACATAATACTTGGCCAGGTCCGACCCGATAATTCGGGCGGTGCGCAACATACCGCCCAGGCCCGGGAAAATGCCGATGCCGGTTTCCGGAAATCCCATGGAACCTGCAGGGGTGGCGATTATGGCCTGGCAGGCCAGGGCCAATTCGCTGCCGCCACCCATTGAAAGTCCGTCGAGTATGGAAATGGTAAGTTTGGCGGAGTTTTCAATTTTTAGAAATAATTCATGGCCCCTGCGGGTAAACTCATAAATGTCAGAGATTTGATCGGCCTTTATCTTTTTTACAAAATAGCGGATGTCTGCACCGGCCACAAAGGCCTTGCCGGCACCCTGAAAAACAATCGCTGTTACATCGGGATGCTTTTCAGCTTCTGCAAAACGTTCGCCCAGCTGGGCCACCACCGTTTCGTTGAGCGCATTCATCGCTTCCGGGCGGTTGAGCGTAATGGTGGCAATCTCATCCTTAATTTCCAGATCGACGAATTTAAAATCAAAGGGCTGGCCGATGGCATTTTGCCGGGCCAGGATTTCAGGCATTTTAAAGTCCGGGTATTTTTGGGCGATGGCTGCGACCGCCGCATAGGTCCGGTCAACGCCGATCTTATTTATGATTTCAAACGGCCCCATGATCCAGCGCAAACCGATCTTGGCGCCCCGATCGGTGTCCTCGATGGATGCAACCCCCTCATCGACCAGCGCTGCGGCAACACCAAGGCAGACGCCGTAAAACCGCTCGACAACGGGCGCAAGGCGGGACTCGTCAACGTCGCCCTCCAAGTTCCAGAGTTCATTTTTGTCCATCTGAGCCTTGAGGATATCGGCGGTGGCATAGAAGGGACCCAGTTCGTTGCCCAGGGTCGTGGACGCATGCACCGCGATAGGGATACCGGTTACGTTCATCAACTCAAAGGGCCCCATGCCTATTTTAAAGGCCTGTTTGGCGGCTTCTTCGATAGTGGCAATATTGGCCATGTCTTCTTCCAGCATCCGGGCGGCTTCATTGAGGAAGGGGACAAAGAAACGGTTGACGGCAAAGCCCGGTGCATCTTTGACGACAATAGGGGTTTTGCCGTGCAGTTTAGCCACCAATAGTGATTTTTCAAGGGTATCATTGCTGGTATTTGCATGGGGAATGACTTCCAGCAGACGGTTTTTGGCCGGGTGGAAAAAATAGTGCAGACCCACAAAGCGATCCGGACGGGAGGTCTGCTCTGCGAATTCGCGGACAAAGAAACTTGAGGTGTTGGTGGCCAGGATGGTTTTATCCGAACAAATTTGATCCAGGTTCTGGAACAAATCGGCCTTGACTTTTTTGTCCTCAAAGACCGCTTCGACCACAAGGTCCGCATCGGCCACGGCGGCAAAGTCCGTGGTGCCCGTGATGCGCGCGAGGGTCGCTTCGACCTGGTCGGGTTTGAAAATTTTGCGCTCCACGCCTTCGTGCAGCAGGCCTTTGATCGTTTCCAGGCCGCGTTCGACAAATTCCTCCTTGATGTCCACCATGACCACGTTGAGTCCTTCCTGGGCCATCTTCTGGGCAATGCCGCTGCCCATATTGCCTGCACCAATCACACCGATTTTATTGATCTGCGACATATTTTCTCCTGTAAGAATTGAATATTTAATCCTATCTGTTTTTCCACACCGGTTTACGTTTTTCCTCGTAGCTGGCGATACCCTCCAGGGTGTCTTCGGTTTTCATCAGGGTATTCAGAAAAAGGTCGCTGACACCTTCCAGGGCCTGTTTGAAATTCATCCCCAGATGCTGTCGGACGGCTCTTTTGTTCAGCCGGATGATGAGCGGGCTGTTGGCCTGAATTTCTTTGACGATGTTTTCAGCTGTTTCACTTAGACCGCCATCCTCGGCCACGTGAGCAACCATGCCCAAAAGCTGCGTTTCCGGCGCACTGTAAAATTTTCCGGTTGTGCAGATTTCGATTGCCTTGGCCGGCCCCACAAGCTGCGGCAGACGGATGGCGGCGTATGGCGGTAAAAAACCGACTTTAATTTCCGGTTGTCCGAAGGTCGCCCCCGTATCGGCAACGATGACATCGCAGGCAATGGCAAGTTCCATGCCGCCGCCCAGGCAAAATCCCTGTACCACCGCAATCACCGGTACATCGATCTGTTCCAGCAGTTCGAAAATCCGGTTGAAGGTGGCGATCATGTCATCCACGTTCTCCGGTTTGTGATCGGCGACTTCCACCCCCGTGCAAAAATGTTTGCCTTCCGCATCAATGACCACGCACTTGAGGTCCTGGTCGCTTACAAGGCCTGCAAGCAGGTCGTTGAGTTCACCCATCATATCGATGTTCATCATATTAAACTTCGGACGGTTCAGGGTAATACGCGCAACGCCGTCAGCTTTTTGAAATTTAAGATTTTGCAGATCAGACATGGTTATTGTCCCTTGTTAAAAAGGTTCAGGATTCAGAGGCCCAAGGTTCTGAAGCTCAGAGTGCTCTTAACCCAGAACACTGAACCTTTGAACCAAATATTACATATCCCTAATAGAGTATTTACTTTGTATTATTAGCTCACTCCGCGGTGAGTGAAACTTACGCCTTTTGAAACACATAATTCAATTGGCCGTTGGGCAGCGTATTGGCGACCGATTTCATTTCCATTCCCACTTTGATCTCTTCCTGCGCCAGGTTGCGGTCTAGGCGGCCGAATACCTTGTAATCGCCGTAGTCCAGAAGCGCAATGCAGTAAGGCAGGTCCGCCTCGAACCCGATCGGCGCATATTCCAGCTTGCTGTATGTGACCAGCTTTCCGGTACCGCTGACTTCAAACCACTCCATTTCACCGGGCAGGCACTGGTAGCAATCCGATCGGGGCGGGAAATAGGACTTACCGCAATCCTTGCAGCGGGTACCCATGACTTTGCCCTTTTCCAGGTAGTCGATGAAATCATTGGTTTTGGTTATGGCGGTAAAGCTAACGGTTCCGAATTTTTTAAAGCGATCGTCCACTTCTTTTTTGCCCATATTTTTCTTCCTTTCTTTAGGGATTTCCAAACCCGAAGCCCCAAAGACAAATTTTAGTAAAATTAAACCGGATGTCCAAACACTAAAAAAATATAAGAATTTATTATTCGCTTCAGCGTCCTAATATTGTCACATTGCCGTACAGTCCCACGCCGCCGATATTGTGGACAAGTCCTAACTGGGGATTGTCCACCTGAATCTCACCGGCCTCACCTCTGAGCTGCAGTACGATGGTCCGGATTTGAGAACCGCCGGTGGCCCCGATAGGATGGCCTTTGGACAGCAAGCCACCGTCGACGTTGACCGGGATGCGGCCTTCTTTGTAGGTTTCTTTGCTTTTTATCAGCTCTTTGCCTTCGCCCGGGGCAGCGAAGCCGAGATCTTCATAGGCCATCATTTCCGCGATGGTGAAACAGTCATGGACTTCGGCCACATCGATGTCTTGGGCGGTGATGCCCGCCATTTCATAGGCCTGCCGACCGGCTTCCCGGGCGACGGTTAACCCCGAAAAAAGATCTCTTCCCGCCAGGTTGACGCTGGTGGAAGCGGCACCCAGTCCTTTGATCCAGACCGGCTTTTTACAAAATGCTTTGGCTTTTTCTTCGTTGGCCACAATAATACAGGAGCTGCCGTCGGCATTGGCACAACAGTCGCCCACCCGCAGGGGGCTGGCCACCGGGCCGGCCATGCGGTTTTCCGGATCCTTAAACATGTCAAACGTCACCGGTTTGCGGTAGACGGCTTTTTCATTTAATTGCCCGTAAGTGGCTGCTTTTACCCTGATCAGGGCCAGATCATCCGGGGTGGTTCCGTATTTGTCCATGTGGGCGCGGGCATACATAGCATAATAGGCCGGCATCATGGTGCCGAAAGGACTCTCCCACTGAATGTCGGCGCCGCGGCCCATTCGTTCCTGGGATTCGGAAGAGGATATCTCCGACATTTTCTGAAAGCCGATAACCGCCACCATGTCGTGAAGGCCTGATTCTACCAGGGAGTAGGCCAGCCGCACCCCCATGCTGCTCGAAGAGCAAAGACTTTCAACATAGAAGGTCGGTTGCGGATTGAGACCCAGATACTCCGCGAAAACACCTGCCGGCGATCGCTGCTTGTCATATTCGGGTGCCGAGCAGATGACAGAAGCGCCAATATCCCCTGTCGAAATTTGAGCATCCTGCATGGCATCTTTAAAACCTTCAAAGGCCAGCTCACGGATTGAACCGGGATACGACCTGACAAACGTACTCTGACCAACGCCGATGATAGCTACCTTACCCATACTTTATCTCCTCATAGGAAATTTATTTTGAAATTTGTTTCGGATTTCGAAATTCGAATTTCGTATTTTTCTATATATATTGTCCTCCATCGACCTTGATCACATCGCCGGTAATGTGTCTGGCCTTGTCGGAGGCCAGAAACGCGACCAGATTGGCCAGATCTTCGGGTTGGCCCAATCGTTTGATGGCGCTTTCTGCCATGTACAGGTCAACGATCTTATCCCTGGCTTCAGACTCTTTCAACATGGCCGTTTCAATCAAGCCGGGGGCAACGGCGTTGACGTTGACACCAAAGGCACCCAGTTCTTTGGCCAGGGCTTTGGTGTAACCGATGATACCGGCTTTGGAAGCGGAGTAATTGGTCTGACCGAATTTGCCGCGCATCCCATTGACCGAAGTAATGTTGATGATTTTACCGTATTTTTGGTCTTTGAAAACAGGTGCAACATGGCGGGTGAAATTAAAGTAGCCTTTAAGGTTAACCTCCAACACCCGGTCCCATTGTTCTTCCGACATTTTCCAGGAAACCCCGTCCCAGTTCATGCCGGCATTGTTAACCAGGATTTCAAGGCTGCCGAATTCTGCCAGGGCCGCCTTGACGACACGTTCGGCATCGGCAAAGGAGGCAATATCACACTGCACCGCCAGGGCCTTTCGCCCCATTTGACGGATTTCATCTGCGTACTTTTTGGCCTCGGCTTCGTGTTTGCGGTAGGTGAGACAGATATTGGCGCCTTCCCGGGCCAATTCGAGGGAGGCGGCGGCTCCAATGCCCTGGGAACCACCGGTGACTAAGGCATTTTTTCCTTCTAGTAACATCGGTTCCTCCTGCAGGTTTAAGTTTTTGGACATGTCCTGAAAAGCTACATTAAAGCTACAACATAATTATGTCAACAAAAAATCACTGTTGGCTCCCTGACCTTGAATGGCCGGCGAAAAAGAGCTTAACAGATTAAAATTATTAAGTTTATTAATAAATAAATTTTTCTTGACATCCTTTGAATCCTTATGTATTTACAGTGTAGCTAAATTATAAAACTTAAGGAGGTAAAAAAATGGCAGCAGTACCTGACAAAATTTTGACCTGGCAAATGGTTCAGCCAACCTCGCGCGATAAAGAAACCAAAGAGGTTACTGCGGGCAAAATAGAAAAAACCGAAATACCCGTTCCGGAATTGAAACCCGGCGAGGTTCTGGTGGAAGTTGCCGGTTGTGGTGTGTGCCACACGGACCTTGGATATTTTTATGACGGTGTGCCGACCGTTTCCAAACCGCCATTGACCCTGGGTCATGAAATTTCAGGCACGGTGGTGGCCGGTGATGACGCCTGGGTCGGCAAAGAGGTTATCATCCCGGCAGTCATGCCCTGCCGCCAGTGCATTTTATGTAAAACCGGGCGCGGCAATCGATGTCTCAATCAAAAAATGCCGGGCAACAGCCTGGGAATTTACGGCGGGTTTGCCAGCCACATTCCGGTGCCGAGCATTGATCTGTGTGAAGTCAAAAACCGGGGAGAAATCCCCCTGGCACACCTGGCTGTAGTGGCGGATGCCGCCACCACACCTTATCAGGCAGCCAAAAGGGCCGATTTCCAACCGGGGGACAATGTGGTGGTTATCGGTATCACCGGCGGCGTCGGGCAGTACATGGGGCAAACTGCCAAAGCCCTCGGTGCCAACACGGTTATCGGCATTGCCCGTAACCAGGCCAAGCTGGACCGGGCCCTCAACTATGGTGCCGATTTTGTAATCAATTCCACCGACAAGGATGCCCGGGACGTGTCCAAAGAATTTAAGGGCATCTGCAAGGAAAACGGTCTGCCGGGCTTTGGCTGGAAAATTTTTGAAATTACCGGTGCCAGGGGCGGGCAGGACATTGGCCTGTCCCTGCTTAGTTTTATCGGCAAATTGATCGTCGTCGGTTTCGGAATGGGCAAAATCGAATACATGCTGGGTCGGCTGATGGCATTTGATGCCGAAATCATTGGGACCTGGGGTTGTTTGCCGGAATATTATCCCATCGTTCTTGACATGGTGACCTCGGGAAAAATCAACATGGATGCCTTTGTGCAGACCAGACCGATGAGCACAATCGTGGAAACCTTTGACGAAGCGCATAGCGTTTCTCCTGACAAACGCATTGTGCTGACCCCTGATTTTTGACAGATATAAATTATTTGAAAAATTAAAAATTAAAAAACTAAGGAGGTAAACATTATGGCTTTAGACTGGATGCCTAGAGACAACGAACAAAAAGACCACATGCTGCATACCAACGCACATTGGGGGACAGATGCCGACGCCCCCTGCGTGGTTTATGAAAAACGGCCCCTCACAGACCCCCAGGGAAATGTGCAGGATGGATTGTATGTTGCGTGGATTCGCCTGAACAATCCCAAACAGTACAACTCTTACACCACTGAAATGGTGAAGGGGGTGATTGCCGGATTCGAGAATTCTTCCCTTGACCGAAGTGTGGTCGCCGCTGTTTTCACGGCCACCGGCCCGTATTCGTTTTGTACCGGCGGCAACACCAAGGAGTACAGTGAATTTTACAGCCAGCGGCCGGATGAATACGGCCAGTACATGGAGCTTTTCAACCACATGGTGGATTCCATTCTGGCCTGCAAAAAACCGGTTATTTGCCGGGTCAACGGCATGCGAGTGGCCGGCGGACAGGAAATCGGAATGGCCTGCGACCTGACCCTATCCTCAGACCTGGCCATCTTCGGCCAGGCCGGCCCGCGCCATGGTTCGGCTCCAGACGGCGGTTCATCGGACTTTTTGCCCTGGATGCTCAGCAGTGAAGATGCCATGTGGAACTGTGTTTCCTGCGAGATGTGGTCGGCTTACAAAATGAAGGCCAAAAACCTGATCAGCAAGGCCGTACCGGTCTTAAAAATTGACGGCCAATGGGTTCGCAATCCCCAGATCGTCACCGACAAATACGTGGAAGACGGCGAGATCGTTTACGGTGAATTTAAAAAAGGGGATGCGCTGAAAGAGGCCCGTGCCCTGGTAAGAGAGCATCAGGCCAACGCGGACTTCGAACTGCTCGACAAAGAAGTTGACAAGATCATCTGGACCTTTGCCAATCTCTTCCCTGGCTGTCTGATCAAGTCCATCGACGGTATTCGTATGAAAAAGAAGTACTTCTGGGATATTGCCAAGAACGGCAACCGCCACTGGCTGGCAGCCAACATGAGCGGCGAGGCCTTTCTGGGCTTTGGGGCCTTCAACACCAAGAAAATCACCGGTCAGGACACCATCGACTTTGTTAAATTCCGCCAGAACATTGCCGATTCCAGACTCTGGGATGAGCAGATGTTTACGGAAGTGATGGGAAAACCCAAAGAATAATTTCCCTATCGCTCAAATACATGGTAATTTAAATGGCGGGTTGCGTTTCAAAAGACGCACCTGCCATTTTTATGTGGTGTCAGGTTATGAAAGTAAACATATGAAAATTGACGCCCAGGATATTATCCGTGGTGACCAGCTGGCAGGGGCCCGACTAATTCGATTGCTCGAAGAAGGCGATTCGGGCGGGATAGAAGTGCTTAAACGCCTGTACCCCCATACCGGCAGAGCGTTTGTTATGGGGCTGACCGGACCGCCCGGTTCCGGCAAATCGACTCTGGTAAATTCCATTATCGGCGAGGTCCGTCGCCGAAGTCTTAAAATTGCCGTGGTTGCCATCGATCCGTCAAGTCCGATCTCAGGCGGCGCCTTGCTGGGCGACCGCATACGCATGCGCCGTCACACCGAGGATGACGGGGTCTTTATCCGATCCATGGCCACCCGCGGTCATCTGGGCGGCTTGAGCAAAACCACCCGTGAAACCGTCCTTGTATTCGACGCCATGGGTTATGACGTCATTTTAATTGAAACCGTCGGGGTAGGGCAGGATGAGGTGGAGATCGCTCAATTTGCCCATTCCACTGCCGTTGTCAGCTTGCCGGGAATGGGAGACGACATCCAGGCCATGAAAGCCGGCCTGCTTGAAATCGGAGACATATTCGTGGTGAACAAAGCCGACACCCCCGGTGCAGATGATGTGGTCGAACAGTTGCGTTCCATGCTTGGGATGAGCAGCAGGGCGGAAACCGACTGGTTACCGCCGATTTTAAAGACGGTGGCTGTAAAAAGCCGGGGCATCATTGAACTCGTAGACGCCTTCTGGCGGCACCGCCAGTTTTTAAGGGACAGCGGTGCATTCGACGAACATAATTTTAAAGGGGAGTTTCAATTTTTTCGCCAGCTGGTCATGGAGATGGCAGCAGACCGGATATTTAGCGAAATGAAAGACTCCCCGGCCTATCTTGCCCTTTGCGACGATCTCAAAAACCGTAAAATGGATCCCTTTTCGGCCGCAGAGTTGCTTACCGGAAGATTGGAATTAAATAAATAGGTCCTTGCGTACCTCGAATCGGTGTTCGGCTTTCAAACACTGCACTTGAAACCGACTGGAACGGAATACTTTGATCTTCAATAAGCATAAGTTAAGCCAAATCACGAAATTCTCGCTGATCCTTTTTTTCATGATCGGCCCTTTCGATAGAAAAAAGGCAGCTCAATGAATCCTGATCTGGACGATAGCCGCTACGCGTATACCGAGTCGTGGTGGAATCCTCATTTTAAAGAATCAGGGACTGACCGAGAGTTTAAGCTTCAGTTCGATTCCTCAGCACTTTCCAACGCCCGGATGGTATTCGGGATAGTTATATTTTTCTGGTGCGGTTTTGTTTACTTTGACCTGTTTCTGAGCCCGGCCGCAAAATTTAGGGTTTTGGAGTTTCGGTTCGCCATTATAACACCCCTTTTTCTACTTCTGGTTGCTATTTCTTTTTCTAAATTTGCTCCATCGTTCTATCAACCGTTGATTGTCATGGTGGAGTCTTTGGCGTTTGCGGCACTTATTCGAGTGGTTGTTCTCTATGATGATTTTGGAATCGTGGCTAATCGGCTCGGGTTCGAGTTGTCGATGCCAAGCCAGGACGCCAAATTTATCTTTATACTCATCTGGATTATAATGGTTTTCGTGGCTTCACTTTCAGCCAGGATAAGAACCCGGGCGGTGTGCGTTCTTTCTGCTGTGCTGGTCTTGGCTTTGTTGGCGGCCATTTATATTTTCAAGCCGTCTGCTGTTTTGGCCGCAATTTCAGGTCCATTTGTATTTGCATGCATTCCCTCCGTGTTTGCGGGTTCATTGATGATGCAGCGCCTCGCGCTGTCCAACTTTCGTGCGTCTAAACTTCTCGAACAGAGCTCGCAAGAGCTTGAAAAATCCCTGGAGCTGCTCAAAACAATGTTCGGCCGCTACCTCTCGACCGAAGTCATGGCCTCGCTCATAGAAAATCCGTCGGCCCTGGAATTGGGGGGTGAAAAGCGGCAAGTTACCATTATGATGACCGACCTGAGGGGGTTTACGGCCCTGTCGGAGCGGCTCGATCCCGAACAGGTGGTTCAAGTTCTTAATTCCTACTTTGAGGTTATGGTGGAGGTGGTTCTCAAATTTCAGGGTACCATTAATGAGATCATTGGCGACGCACTTTTGATAATCTTTGGTGCACCGCAAGAAATGCCGGACCGCGCGCAGAGGGCCATCGCCTGCGCAATAAAGATGCAGAATGCGATGGCGAAGGTCAACGAGCAGAACCGTGCCCAGGGTTTGCCGGAGTTGGAGATGGGGATCGGCCTCAACGAAACCGAGGTGATTGTAGGGAACATCGGATCGAGCAAGCGAAGCAAATATACCGTGGTCGGAAGCGGTGTCAACATGACCAGCCGCATCGAATCATACAGCGTGGGCGGTCAGGTCCTCATTTCGGAATCCGTTCGCCACGAGGTCGGTGATATCCTGCGCATCGATGATCAGCGGGAAGTCCTTCCCAAAGGAGCCGAAACGCCGCTTAAGATATACGAAGTCGGTGGAATTGCAGGACCGTACAATCTTGCTCTTGAAGGGATAGTCCCGATTCTAGTTACTCTGAGGCGTCAAATTCCGCTGAAGTATTCGGTGCTTGAGGGAAAAGCTGTCGGAAAGACTGGACTGGAAGGTTTCGTGACCCGGCTTTCCAGGAAGTGTGCCGAGATTGTTCTGGACACACCGGTTGCGATGCTGACCAATCTCAAAATGAATCTGGGAGATGTTTCTGGAAATCTGGCGATTAAAGATTTTTACGGGAAGGTAATCGAACAGTCGGCGAACACTAAGCAGATCTACATGGTTCGTTTTACCTCTGTGCCGTCAGAGGTAGATGCCTATTTCCAATCTCACCTGCAGCATGCCGCCAAACGACAGTCCGGAGAAAATAGTTGAAAATAAAATAAAGGATCGTGTCGCACACTTGAAATCAGGGATATAATCCCAATCCCCTGGCCTTACAGCTTATCTGCGCCAAGGCGGACGTTCCCGCCGTTGTTTATGCTTTTTGTCTCTCTTCTTTTGACTGGCGCCGGGCTTCGCCGGGTGTTCCTTTTGATTAAGGTCAAGCAAAAAACTTCCGGCTGGCATTTTTGCCGGTTCTTTTTGTGGTTTATCTGCTTTGCGGGTATCCGGCAGTTCCTTGGGTAGCGGCGGACCGCTAAAGCAACCAGGTGGAATAAAATCAGCCAGGAAAAGGGAGTCCCCGGCCTTAAAAAAGACAACCCCTTTTTCTTCCGAGCGGTTGACCTGTACCGTCAGCACAACTGCGGCATGATCACTGCGTCGACCCATGCGTTCGGCAAGGTCGCGATGGGAGGATAAAATAATTTTATCAAATCCGGTGGGCCTAATGCCTTTATCCAATACATAGGGATAGGCTTTTTTACGAACGCAGGTATAAAGCAGTTTGGGGGGATCTAATGCAAAAGTTTGTTTCGGTAAATGTCCCCGATTTATGGCCCGGATTAAATCATCTGCAACTTCAAGGCCGTGATTCGGCAGGGTGATCATGATTTCGTTGATATGAGAACGGCGAACATATTTCAAACCTTCTTCTTCGTTAATGGCCTTTATCAATTCTTTGATTTTAACAAAGCCTTCTTTATCCGTCACCAGCCCGAATTCAGTGGGTCGGCGGCCCAGGACATAATTAAAAATTTTGGCCAGTTGTTTAGGGGATCGTTGTTGCATAGTGATTGCTTCGCAATCAAGCTGATAGCTAATAGTTCTTAGCTGATAGCTTGAAGAAAATGGGACCCGAATTTATCATAGGGACAATAAGCTGTGAGGTATGAGCTTTTTTCCTTGCTTGACCCTTAACTATCTATTTGATATTTTTCGACCGTCACTAAAAACTGCTCAATTTGGGTTGAATTGTCAACCTGTTTTCTAAAAATGGAAAGGATTTTAAATATGAATTTTGCTAAGTCACAGGCATTATATGAACGAGCGCTCAAAATAATTCCCGGCGGGGTCAACAGCCCGGTGCGAGCCTGCAAATCGGTGGGGGCTGATCCACTGTTTATTGAGCGTGGCGAGGGGTGTATGATATACGATGCAGACGGTAATCGCTATATTGATTATATCGGTTCCTGGGGTCCCCTGATTCTAGGGCACAGGCATCCGGCGGTGGTGGCGGCCATTATTTCAGTATTGGAGAGGGGAACAAGTTTCGGTGCGCCCACCGATCTGGAGATTCAGCTGGCCCAAATGGTCATCGATGCGGTGGACTCGGTCGAAGTCATACGGATGGTTAACTCGGGCACTGAGGCCACCATGAGTGCCATCCGTCTGGCGCGCGGGGCAACCGGCCGGGACATCGTCATAAAATTTGACGGCTGCTACCACGGCCATGCCGACACCCTGCTTGTGGCTGCCGGCTCGGGTGTCGCCACCCTGGGAATTCCCGGCAGCCCCGGAGTTCCGGAAGCCGTTGCCAGGGATACCATTTCGCTTCCATTTAATGATAAGGACGCTATTAATAAGGTGATGGACGAAAAAGGTGATAAAATTGCCTGTGTTATTGTTGAGCCGGTGGCCGGCAACATGGGCATGGTGCCGCCGGCGGACGGTTTTCTGGAGACGCTGCGGGAAGTAACCGCAAAGCACGGTACGGTTTTGATATTTGACGAGGTGATGACCGGCTTCCGGGTTGCTTATGGCGGTGCCCAGTCATTATTCGGCATTGTACCGGATTTGACTTGTTTCGGCAAAGTGATTGGCGGGGGATTGCCCGTTGGCGCCTACGGTGGTAGAAAAGATATTATGTCTCAAATTGCACCGCAAGGAACGGTTTATCAAGCCGGAACCCTTTCCGGAAATCCGATTGCGATGACGGCCGGGATCGCCACCCTTGAACAACTCAAAAAAGACGGCGTTTATGAATCCCTTGAAGCAAGTTCAAGCCGTCTGGCAGACGGTCTGGCCGAGGCCGCGCAGAAAGCCGGAGTGGCAGCCAGAGTCGAACATGTCGGGTCGATGCTGGGTATGTTTTTTACGGATCAGGATGTGGCCTGCTTTGACGATGCCAAAACCTGCGACCTCGAGTTATTCTCACGCTTTTATCAGGGCATGCGCCGGCAGGGCGTCTATATTGCGCCTTCCCAATTTGAAGCCTTATTTCTTTCCACCGCGCATGCTGATGAGCACATTGATGCCACTGTTTATGCGGCCGAGAAAGTTCTGGAGAATCTGGTTAAATGAGGTCAGAGTTCAAGGGTTCAAGGTTAAAAAGCTTGTCCGCCTTTGGCGGGCTCACGGGATTCAAGGTTTAGAAGTTTGAGGGGGCTGAATCCTGAACCTTTGAACGCTTTCGACCGCAAGGGAGAAACTTATGGGCGATCTATCCGAGCATGAAAAATTGATTGAGCAGTATGTGAGTGAAGACAACAAAGAAGCAGCGGTTCAACTGCTTTTTGAATTGATTATCAAATCTGCCAAAGATAGGGATTTTGAACAGGCCGAGGCTATGCGCAACAGGCTGTTTGAAGTGGACGCAATGGCACTCAATGAGATCGTAAAAACCGGGGAATTTATCGAAACTGAAAAAAATAATGCGATCGATAAGGCCCATTTGGACACCTGGTCCGAGTTATATAGTAACTTGGAACCGGTGGAAACCAACGCGCTCTATTATGGGATGCAAACCGTGGAAATCCCGGCTGATCATATGATTTTTAAACAGGGGGATATCTGCTCCCGACTTTACTTTATCGATTCAGGTCGACTGAAGATGTTTTATCGGCAAGCCGACAAGGCCATCCTGCTCAAAACCCTTGGCCCCGGCGACATCGCCGGTGAGGACACATTCTTTTTTTCCGATGCATTCTGCACCACTTCAGTGATAACCGACTCCCCGGTAAATTTGCATATCCTTGAAAAAGACCATCTCGTGAAACTGAATGAAAAAGTTCCGGGGCTCGAGCCCAAGATTAATGACTATTGCCTTAAAATAGAATCGGTAGCTAAGTTGCTTAAAGCCAAGAGCCTTGAGCGCAGGGTGAAAGGCCGGCTAAATTTGCCCGGCAAAGTAATTGTGCAAACCGCTGATGATGAAAAACCGGCGGGGAAACCATTTCGAGGAGAGCTTTTAGATATTTCTGCCACCGGTCTGGCATTTATAATTAAAACAACCCCTAAGACCGCGGCAACGATGCTGGGACGGGAGCTGAATATGGACCTGTCCTTTGAGGAACTTGAATCCGACTTGAATTTCAAACGCGTGGGTACGGTAGTGGCCGTCAACAGCGAGCCTTTTAACGAATACATCATTCATGCCGAATTCGGAAAAAATCTTGATCCGGTTGTCTTTGATGAGTTGGAAGAACTGATCCACCCCCAAGAATACTAGACGATATGGCTAAGGGGTCTGGGAGTTTTGCTGTCGTCGTTCTATTCCCCTGGCGGACCCAATTGGAATCTACTTCCTTTCCTTTCTATTTGATTTCTCCGAAAATATCTGTAATAATTAAATAAAAATGCTCATAAGCGTTCACATGCTTGTCCGCAGGCGGGTTCAAAGTTCAGCATGCAGGTGAACGGATAGATAGGGTATCGGCAGGGTTGTATCAATGACCAAAAAGCAAACCGGGGATAACCCGAAAAAAGAAAATGCGAACAGTCCAGCAATAGACCCGGCGCTTCTGGTTTCGGCTCTCGAAAATGCGGCCGAGGCCATTATCATTACGGATATTGAGGGCTATATCCAATACGTAAATCCAGCATTTGAAAAAATTGCCGGTTATTCCTGCGCGGATATGGTGGCCCGGAACATCACCCTTCTTGACAGCGGTCAAAACGACCCATCCTTTATAAATCAAATCTGGGATTGCTTAAAGCGGGGCGAGATCTGGCGGGGACGATTCATCAATCAAAAAAAAGATAAATCCCTATATGAATCTGAGGCAACAATTTCCCCGATCAAAAACACGGCAGGAAAAATTATCAATTACGTAAGCGTTCAGCGCGATGTAACCCGCGAGGTCCAACTGGAGAAACAGTTGCGCCAGGCTCAAAAAATGGAAGCCATCGGAACCCTGGCCGGGGGTATAGCCCATGACTTCAACAACCTGCTGCTGGGAATTCAGGGTAATATCTCGCTATCGCTTTTGGACCTGGGAGCGGAATCCCCGCTGTACGGCAACCTAAAAAAAATTGAGCAGTACGTTCAAAATGGAGTGGAACTTACCCGGCAACTGCTTGGTTTTGCCAGGGGTGGTAAATATGAAATGCGCCTGACTGACCTCAACCGGCTTTTGAAGGAGAAAAATCTTCTATTTAGCCGGGCGAATATGGCGATTGTTTTTATAGAAGACTTTGACACGAACCTTTGGAAGGTTGAGGCTGACCAGGACCAGATTGAACAGGTATTTCTCAACATATACATGAATGCCATTCAGGCGATGCCGGAAGGAGGGACTTTTACAGTTCGAACCGAGAACATTTCCATTGACGAAGAGCGGCTAACACCTTACCGGGTAAAAGCGGGTGATTACATTAGAATCACGGCCACCGATACCGGCATCGGAATGGATGCAAAAACCCAAAAAAGAATTTTTGACCCTTTTTTTACTACCTGGGGGATGGGACGGGGAAAAGGCCTCGGACTGTCCTCAGTTTACGGTATCATTAAAAATCACGAAGGGTTTATTAATGTTGATAGTCAAAAAGATCGGGGCACGCAATTAGAAATTTACCTGCCGGCCAGCCGCAAGCCTGCGCCTGCGCAGCGGCTGACAGTCGAAGAATATTACCGTGGTAATGAGACCGTGCTGCTGGTGGATGACGAAGAAATGATTGTCGATGTCGGCAAGCGAATGCTGGAAAAATTGGGATACGAAACCCTGACGGCCATGAGCGGTGCCGAAGCCATTGAGATCTTCCAAACCCGGAAAGATAAAATCGATCTTGTCATTCTGGATATGATCATGCCGAAAATAAGCGGCGGCGAAACATTTGACCGGCTCAAGAAGATCAATCCCGCTGTTAAAGTCATTCTTTGCAGCGGCTACAGCATCGATGGCCAGGCAACCGAGATTTTGAAGCGCGGTTGTAAAGCGTTTATCCAGAAACCGTTTAATCTGAAAACACTTTCACAGAATATCAGGGTCGCGTTAAACAACCAAAATTAAGTCAGTATCCCGAAAGCAATATATCGGTTCAGGGGCGGGGAATTTTGTATTCTCCCGCCCTATCTTATGATGATGAATATGAATAAAAATAAAATTCCTGAAACTGTGCAAACCATCCATCTGATTGCTGTTTGCGGCACCGGCATGGGGGCCCTGGCCTGTATGCTGCGGGATTTGGGTTTTGAGGTAACCGGTTCCGATCAGAAAATTTTTCCGCCCATGAGTCATTTTTTAAATCAAAAGGGCATCAAAATGAACGATGGTTTCAGGGCGGAAAATCTTTCCTATGGACCGGATCTGGTCATCGTCGGCAATGCGGTTACCAAAGACAATCCGGAGGTTCAGGAAATGCACAGAAGGGGACTGTATTTTTGTTCCATGCCCCAGGCACTGAACCGATTTGTGGCCGCCGGTAAGCAAACGCTCCTGGTGAGCGGCACCCATGGCAAGACGACCACGTCTTCCATCCTGGCCTGGATGCTGGTTGAGGCCGGCTACGACCCATCTTTTATGATTGGCGGCATACTGAAAAACTTCGACAGCAACTACCGGCTGGGTAACGGTTCCTATTTTGTGGTTGAAGGCGATGAGTACGATACGGCCTTTTTTGACAAAGGGCCAAAATTTTTACACTTTCAGCCCCAAATGGCGGTCCTGACCAGTGTTGAATTTGATCATGCCGATATTTTTAACGACTTAGATCATGTCAAAGAGATATTCGAAAATTTTGTCTCCGCCCTTCCTGACTCAAGCACCCTCCTGGCCTTTGATGGCGAGCAGAATGTGACTGATGTTATCGGCAATCATCATTGCCGGATAGAGCGCTATGGCCAAAAGGCAACCTCTCCCTGGCGCCTGGGCCCTCTTTCCGTTGAACCGCCTTGGACGGTTTTTAAGGTTTTTAAAAACAGTGCATGCTTTGGTACCTTTAAAACCAGGCTCTTTGGCGAACACAATCTGTTAAATGCCCTGGCTGATATTGCCATAGCCGATGGCCTGAATATTCCGGTGGATATAATTGCTAAAGCGCTGCAAACCTTTGAAGGGATTAAGCGCAGACAGGAGATCCGCGGTCAAAAAAGACAGATTACGGTCATGGATGACTTCGCCCATCATCCCACCGCTGTGCGGGAAACACTCCGGGCTGTTAAATCAGTCATTTCCAGGGGACGATTGATCGCGGTGTTTGAACCCCGCACGAATACCAGCATGCGCAATGTCTTCCAGAAGGAATATCCCGGTGTATTTGACCCGGCCGATATAATTTGTATCCGCAAACCGCCGTTGTTGAATAAAATTCCCTCCGGGCAACGATTTTCTTCCGAGCAACTGGTGGATGATCTAAAAAGTCGGGGCAAAAATGCGCATTATTTTCCGGATACGGATTCTATCCTCGACTTTTTATTAGTTACTGCCAAACCGGGAGATCTAGTCCTGATAATGTCCAACGGCGGTTTTGACAATATCCATCAGAGACTATTGGAATCATTATAATTATTGATGGCCTGCTTCTTTAGGGTACCCCTTGGGTGCGGTTGGGTGCTCTATATCTTACTCGTCAACTTCCTCCAATTTGAAGCGTCCTGAAATCCAATGCGCATACTGGTTGTAGGTTATTTTGATGCTGCTATGGCCGAGTTGATAGCTCACATCTCCCCCATTATGACCTCTCATATACCGGATTGTTGCAATGGCTTTGTAGCAGAAGGTATTTTTTTGCAAAATCGATTGGTTGACATAATGTAGTATATTATTTATCTGGTATGGCATTGACAATCAAGACATTTCAGGGAAATGAGATCATGAGTGATGTCGATCTATTTGGCTCTATATTTAAAAAAGGCGATGTGATTTTTGAACAGGATAAGCCCGGAAACACCCTGTTCGTCATCCAGTCCGGGGTGGTCGAGATCAGTTGTCGTCGCGGTGGGGAGAAGATCGTGCTATCTTTGATGGGAAAAGGTGAATTCTTCGGGGAAATGGCCCTCATTGACACCCGGCCCAGATCTGCGACAGCAACGGCACTTAGCCGTACGAGACTTTTGCCGATACGCAGGGAGTCATTTTTAAATCGCGCCAACCACGATACATCGATTATTTTTCAACTGTTCAAATCTTTGTGCCAACGGATTGAGCGCACCAATCGCCTTTTGCGATCTCTGGTGATGGCAGACGATTCGCTCAGGGCAGCAGTGGCTTCATATATGCGGCCTTCGACTGCAGTTTTTGAAAAAGCCTATGACAGCCACGGGTGCGTCATTCCAACTGAAGACAATGGCACGCCTTTAGTCGAATTGCTGCGACCGTCTATTCCCGATAAATTTTCAAGTGACAGCCAACTGGCGATCGTCCATTATGGCAAAGGAGAGACCATTTTCAAAGAGGGTGATGATGGAGAAGAAATGTTCGTGGTCGTTGACGGTGAAGTCAAGATCCATACCGAAGCCGCCGGAGAAAAAATTTTTTTAAATCAATTGAAGGCGGGCGATTTTTTCGGCGAGATGGCACTGGTGACCGGCAACTCAAGAACGGCTACGGCAGTTGCCGCTAAAGACACAAATCTGATGACGCTCAACAACGATCAGTTAATCGAAAATATATCGGCCAGACCTGAAATGGCCCTTTTTATCGTTCAAGTGCTGATTGCACGGCTTCGGGCCGGCACCGTTGCCCTTGAATCACCTGAACGGTCCATGGAGATCGTTCGCCATATCATCTCGCCGGTTTTCAAGAAAGAAGAAAAGGTGCGGATTGCCCTTATCTCCTTGTCCTCCTGCGGAGGGTGCACCGCTGCACTCATCCAAACCAGAGCCAATCTATCAGTGCTCACGGATATAGTGGATATTGTTTACTGTCCGATGCTGATGGATGCCGAATCTCTCAGCGAAGTCGATATTACCATAGTTGATGGGGCTGTTCGCGTCAGAGAAGACGAACAGTTACTGCTGGAAGCGCGAGGTAAAAGCAGATTCCTTGTTGCCTGGGGAACCTGCGCGGCTTTTGGTGGCATTCCTGCCATGGCAAATCAATTCGAGATAGAGGAGCTTTTTGAAGAAAGTTACAGCCAGGCGACAGATCCATTTTCCTACTACATGTCGGAAATGCAGAAATTTGACAATAGCGCTGATTCCATCCAAAAAAGTGAACTGCTTCGTAAAACAAGAAAACTGGATGACATTGTTCGTGTTGACTATTTTCTTCCCGGGTGCCCGCCCCAGGTTTCCTTGGTTACAGAATTAATAAAGGAGTTGAAAGGTGTAAAGAGTGCAGTAAAAGTCGACGCCATCGTTTGTGCCGAATGCCCGCGGAAGCCCCAAAAAACCAGGCCGGTCGATATGCGGGCGTTTCCGGACAGCGACGTAAAAAATAATGTCTGCCTTGTGTCTCAGGGCGCCTTGTGCCTTGGCCTGATAACAAAGGGCGGATGCGGCGCTGTCTGTCTTCAAGGTGGTTTGCCTTGCTGGGGTTGCAGAGGGCCAATGCAAAAAGCGATTGGTGATATGAGCAATGGATCTTTCTATGAAGATCTGCTGATTGGTACTATTGCACGTCGAACAAAACTGGATGCTGATAAATTGCGATCCGTCATCCGGCTATTACGGCAAAAGGGCGGCAGCGCCCTGAGCTTTGACAACAGTTTTGTAAAGGACGCCTCGAGGTTGAGATGAGCCGGAAACTGCTCTTCAAAAAAGCCACTAGAATCGAAGGAAACGCCAATATCGATATTGAAGTGTCCGAGGGACATATTCAGACGGCTAGATTCCTTGTTCAGGAATTCAGGGGATTTGAGCGTTTTCTTAAAGGCCGAAGGGTAGAGTCTGCACCCCATCTCATCTCGCGGATATGCGGGTTGTGTTCGTGTGCACACCAGGTAGCTAGTTTTAGGGCGATTGAAAGCGCTATGGACCTGAATGTGCCCCCCTCAGTAGAACATTTAAGGGACATCATAGTCCTTGGTGAGTGGATAAGCAGTCACTCCTTAAGCTATTTTTTCCTGAGCCGACCGGATGTGGTCGGAGCCGGTGGTGGTGTTTTCGAGATGGCTGCTAATTCCCCGGAAATATCAAACGATGCTTTTTTTCTCAGGGAAGGGGGGGTGAGAATCAGTGAATTGCTGGGCAAACGAGCCATTCATCCTGTATCCATGGGTATCGGCCATTTTTCGCAACCACCCACCGCTGCGGATTTAGACGAGGTACGACGTATAGCAAACGGTATAAGGGAAAGGGTCAAAGGTCTGATCACTATTCTCGGCCGTTCCTGCGGCAATCCGGCCATCATCACCTTTCCGGAAGATATTCAGCTCAATTACGTCGCATTTGATCTTGATTCAGAAAACGGCAAATTTAAGGCCTTCAATCGAGACGGGCAACTGATGGATGAATTCGATGTGGAATCATTTGACGAATCCGTAGCTGAAATGCGAACGGATTGGACATTATCCAAGATTCCTTACCTCGCTCACCTGGGATTTCCAGAAGGAATTATGATAGTCGGTCCTCTTTCCCGCAGTTTTCTGGAGAACGGGTTCTTGGCTGACCCGGAGGTTCGTGAATTTCGACTAAGCCATCAGCTATTTGAGCCCGGGGCGCTGAGCCTTGAGAGCTTGGACATCTGCAGAATACTGGAAATATTCTGGGCTGCCAAACGCATCCTTATCTTGCTCGACCAGGTAGACCTAAATGAAACCGGGGGAAAGCCAAATTTTCAGGTAAATGGTCGCGGCTTCGGTGTATTGGAGGCGCCGAGGGGTATCCTTGTCCATAGCTACTTGATAAGAAAGGGGACTCTCGAGAAGCTGCGCCTGCTGGTGGCCACTCAGTTCAATAATGCGTATATCAACCTTTTGATTAAAGACCTGGCTCAGAAATATCTGGATGGGGACACGATCTCACCGGAAGGTGAACGACTAATTGGGCGTTGTGTGCGGTTGCTGGATCCGTGTTTGAGCTGTGCAACTCATTAGCCGTAACAACCTAAACGGAATATTCCTTGACAATTCGCGGTGTTTCAATTACTTATCCCTGACCTTGAATTAATGAGTAAAGTTGATTATAATAAATTTAATTACAGATAGTTACATAATCAAATTTACTTAAGTCATATGGCAAATACAGTAATTTGGGAGGATCATTTGAATAGACGTGTCGTGATAACGGGAGTTGGGCTCATTACCCCCATTGGCACAGGAGTCAAAGAAACATGGTCATCTTTGTGTGCGGGAAAATCAGGCGTCGGAGAGATTACCCGATTTGATGCATCGAATTATCAAACCAGGATAGCAGCTGAGGTTAAGGATTTTCATGCTGAGGATTTTCTCCCCAAAAAGGAAGCCAAACGCACCGAGCGCTTCATCGCCTATGCGGTGGGCACCGCTCGTATGGCCATCGAAGACTCCGGGCTGGTTATTAACGGATCGAACTCCGATAGAGTCGGGGTGATTACCGGATGTGGACTCGGGGGGCTTTCAATCCTTGAGAATACCTGCCTTAAGCTAAGCAGCCAGGGGCCGAGGCGGGTAAGTCCGTTTTTTATTCCCATGATGATCGGTAATATGGCCCCGGGAATGATTTCGATTCAATTGGGTGCCAAAGGTCCCAATGCCTCCCTTGCTACCGCATGTGCTGCCGGTGCGCATGCGGTAGGTGATTCCTATAAACTTATCCTCAGAGGCGAGGCAGATGCTATGATTACCGGCGGTGTAGAGTCGGTTGTTAACCCGACCTGTATTGCCGGTTTTAATTCAATGAAAGCCCTGTCCACTCGCAACGATGAACCTGAGAAGGCTTCACGTCCGTTCGATCGTGATCGAGATGGTTTCGTTGTGGGCGAGGGCAGCGGCATTTTGATCATTGAAGCCCTTGACCATGCGCTGGAACGCGGTGCTAAAATCTATGCGGAACTTACCGGCTACGGCATGAGCGGCGACGGGTTTCACATGACAGCCCCCCCGCCGGATGGAAGCGGCGCTGCCCGTTGTATGACGGCCGCCCTTGAAGATTCCGGGCTTCTTTTTGACAAGATCGACTATATTAATGCCCACGGTACTTCAACACCGCTAAACGATTTATCCGAAACCCGGGCGATTAAAACGGTATTTAAGGATCATGCCTATAATCTGGCGATCAGTGCAACAAAATCCATGACCGGGCATTTGCTGGGCGGTGCCGGTGGAATTGAAACCGTATTCACGGCACTGGCCATTTCCGACGGTCGTCTTCCGCCGACTATCAACCATGACCATTCAGGCGATGAGTGCGATCTTGATTATGTACCCAACGTGATGCGCAAAGCCAGGGTTGAACATGCCATGACCAATTCCTTCGGGTTTGGCGGTACCAACGCCAGCCTGATCCTTTCAAGATATCATAACAGTTAACTGTCAGTGGGAGTTTCAGAAAAGCAGTTTGAAAACAACCGGCTTATGCCGGTTGTTTTTTTAGTAATTTTTGATATATACTCTGGGTCACGATAGGAATTGAAACCATGAACACAGATCAATACCTGCATACACTTAGAACCGAATTTGGCTATCAAAGCCAATCTCGGCCCAGATTACTTCTCAAATACCTGCCGGGCTCGATAGGCCTGCTTTATTATATCCGGCTTCTTTATACACTCTTCCATGCCAGTTTTCCTGCCCGCCGGGGCAATCTGGACAACGCAAAGTGGGCCATGTATTCGCACAGGTGTCTCCAGGTTGTTGAATCCGTTGGTGGCAACGTAAATATCTCGGGGCTGCAGAGCGTATCGGATCAGCAGGGACCGGTGGTATACATCGGCAATCATATGAGCCTGGCAGAAACGCTTATATTGCCCGGTATTGCGCTGGCCTTTAGTCGGGTTAATTTTGTTATCAAGGAAGAACTGCGTCACTATCCGGTTTTTGGATCTATTTTCAGAGCATTGGGAATGATCGCCGTTTCACGTAAAAATCCGCGTGAGGATTTTAAGATGGTGTTGCGCGAGGGCCACAAATTTATATCCAACGGTGGATCCGTCATCATATTTCCCCAGGCTACCAGAAGCGTGGAATTTGATGAGCAGGCGTTTAATTCCCTGGGTGTCAAGCTGGCATCCAGAGCCGGCGTCCCCGTGATTCCGGTAGCCATCAAAACGGATTTTCACGGTAACGGGAAGTGGATCAAGGATATGGGACCCATCAATCCCGAAAAAACCCTTTATTTTAAATTCGGTAATCCTTTGCCTGTATCCGGTAAAAGCCGGGAGGTCCATCAACAGGTGGTCGACTTTATTTCTCAAAGTTTGACCGCTTGGGGAGGGCAGGTTAAGGAGAATTCGGAAGGTGGAATGCGGAAGGTGGAATGAGAAAGTTGGAATGCGGCGCAGGTTATATTATTAAATTTGAAGCTTTAGTGCATTCTATAACAGGGGAATTGACTCATTGAAGATCATTATTGTAGGGGCGGGAGAGGTTGGTTTTCACATTGCCAGTCATCTGACATTGGAAAATAAGGAAGTTGTGGTCATCGATAAAGATCCCACGGCTATCCGGCGTGTTTCAGATAGTCTGGATGTGCAAGCGGTAGAGGGATCGGGCAGCAGTCCGGTGGTATTGGAGGAGGCCGGCATCCAGGATGCCGAGATCATTCTCGCCGTCACCGACAGTGATGAAGCCAACCTGGTGGCCTGTCTGGTGGCCAATATTCTTTCACCGACCACCAAGAAATTGGCACGGGTACGCCAGGGTGATTTTGATCAATATCACGACATTTTAAGAGAGCATGCGCCTCACATCGACAACATTATCAATCCCGAGATCGAGGTGGTCAAGACCATTGAGAGTCTGATGAGAGTGCCGGGGGCAGCGGATGTGGGGGAGTTTGCCGATGGTCGCATACTATTTATCGGTGTATATCTCGATAAGACTTCACGTCTGGCGGGAATTAAACTCGCTGAACTTCCGCGTAAGGCTACCAATGCCAGACCGCTTATTGCCGCCGTTGTCAGAGAGGAAGAACTGATCATCCCCAGGGGTAATGATCGTTTGATGCCCGGCGATCTGATTTATTTTATCTGTGAAAAGGACAAGCTGCAGGAGACCCTGGCCGTTTTTGACAAGCACGACCTGCCGGCAAAGCGGGTCCTGATCGTGGGGGGCGGCAATATCGGGTTGCGCCTGGCAAAACGCCTGGAAGAAAAAGCCAATTATTGCAAAATTGTTGAGAGAGACGCTGCCCGCTGTGCCCTGCTGGCCGAAAGTCTAAACAAGACAGTCGTGCTATGCGGAGACGGATCCGACCAGGAACTGCTGGCCGAAGAAAATATCCGGGACATGGATGTGGTCGTGACCCTGACAGATGATGAAGAGACCAATATCCTGGCCTCGCTGCTGGCGAAACGAATGGGGGCCAAAAAATCCATCACCAGGATCTCCAAATTCAGTTATTTCCCGCTAATGAAAGCCATCGGCATCGAGCAGGTGGTCAGCCCGCGGCTTTCGGCCATAAACACCATTCTGCAGCATATCCGCCGGGGCAAGGTATTGTCAGCCATTTCCATAAAAGGCGAACAGGCGGAGGTCATGGAAGCCCTGGCGCTGGAAACATCCGATATTGTGGATAAACCCCTCAAACAGATTTCATTTCCCAAGGGGGCCTTGGTGGTCGGTATTATTCGCCGCGACAAGATTATCATTCCCTCCGGCGACAGCGTTATCCGACCGGATGACCGGATCATCATCTTTGCCCGAAGACAGGCCATACCTAAAATCGAGAAAATCCTCGCCGTTAAACTGGAGTACTTTTAAATGCATTGGCGATTTATCCTGAAAATCATGGGGGTATTGATCTTTTTTTTCGGGTTGACCATGGTATTCCCCCTGATTGTAGGCCTCTATTACCATGAACAGAGCGTGACCGCGCTTTTGGAATCCATGGGCATAACGGTAATCTCCGGTTTGCTGATCTATCTGGTCTTCCGTAAAGATAAGGCCGAAGTGATCAATCAAAGGGAAGGCATGGCCATCGTGGCGGTCGGCTGGACCACCATCGGTCTTTTTGGAGCGATACCCTTTTTTCTGGGAGATGTTTATTTTACGTTCACAAACGCTTTTTTTGAATCTGTGTCGGGGTTTACGACCACCGGCGCATCGGTGCTGACCAATATTGAAGGCCTGTCAAAATGGCTGCTTTTCTGGCGCAGCTTTATCCAGTGGCTGGGCGGCATGGGCATTATCGTGCTGTCGGTGGCTATTCTGCCATTTTTGGGGGTTGGCGGCATGCAGCTATACAAAGCCGAAGTGCCCACTCCCGTTCCCGATAAGCTAAAGCCCCGCATCCGTGACACAGCCATGATCCTCTGGAAAGTGTATGCGCTGATTTCCCTGGCGCAGGTTATTTTGTTGCTGTTCGGCGGCATGACCCTCTACGATGCGCTTTGCCACACCTTCACCACCATGCCCACCGGCGGATTTTCGACTAAAAATGCCTCCATTGCGCATTATAACAGTGTGTATTTTGATTGTGTGATCATATTCTTCATGGTAGTGGCCGGGATTAATTTTTCCCTGCATTATCAGATGCTGCGTGGAAAACCGCTGGCCTTCTGGCAGGACTCCGAATGCCGTTTTTTTCTTGGGGCGGTGGTAATACTCACCTTAGCGGTAAGCTTAAATATATTCGGAACCGTATATAAAACCATCGGAGAGGCGCTGCGGTACGGAGCGTTTCAGGTGGCATCCATCGTGACCACTACCGGTTATGCCACGGCGGATTACGAGAAGTGGCCGGCCATGTCCCAGCTTATTTTATTGCTATGCATGTTTCTGGGGGCGTCGGCCGGCTCCACCGGCGGAGGGATGAAATGCCTGCGAATCATGCTGTGTTTCAAATATTGTTACCGGGAGCTTTTTTCCCTGGTTCATCCCCACGCGATTTCGCATATAAAAATCGGCGGAAAGCCGGTACCGGATGATGTTATGCGCAGCGTACTTGGATTTGTGGCCCTTTATGTGGGTCTGTTTGCGCTCAGCTCGGTACTGCTGGCAGGCCTGGGTGTCGATTTTATGACTGCCTTTACGGCCGTTGCATCTGCCATCGGAAATGTCGGCCCCGGATTCGGTACGGTGGGACCGGTGGATAATTATGCCCAGATTCCCGTTCTGGGCAAATGGTTGCTGATCTGGTGCATGCTGCTGGGCCGGCTGGAAATTTTCACTGTGATTATCCTTGTAGTTCCTGAATTTTGGCGCAAATAATTAGATTTGCTTCAGAAGCATCATCTCTTGCTCGGTGGCTGCGTTCCGATCCGATTCAAAATGCTCACGTACTGCGTGTACGCTCCGCTTTTAAATCGCATCGCGCCTTGCCACCGAACAAGACCTAATACTTCTGAAACAAATCCATTTATATACCAAAAGACTCATCTTATTTTATCCGGCGGCGGTACTCCCTTCGAAGCTGGAATAATTAACGACCTTGCAATATTTATATTATTGTGTTTTTTATGGTTGACAAGAATCAAATATGTCATTAAATAAATATGTTTTTCCCGGGCCGTTAACTCAGTCGGTAGAGTATCTGCCTTTTAAGCAGAGAGTCGCTGGTTCGAGCCCAGCACGGCCCACCAACTTGCAAAGAGCCATAGCAGCGTAAGACTTGAATACAGGTCATGACACCATACGCCTGGCTCTATGCGAGGCACCTGTGTCCCCATCGTCTAGCCTGGTCCAGGACACCGGCCTTTCACGCCGGCAACAGGGGTTCAAATCCCCTTGGGGACGCCACCAATAATATCAAAGGGTTAGCTAATATTTGCTAACCCTTTTTTTGTCTCTACTGAGTGAAAAACTGAGTGAATTTCAAGAAAATTTTTTGAGATTTTTTTCTTCTAAAAGCTTCATGACGTCATGTGTATCAGTATAACTTCCTTCCACGTAGATTTCAGTTGTTGTCTGCTTTCGGTGCCGGAGCACCTGTTGGACTTTCTTCAGTCCCACCTTTTGTAGATCGTTTAGATACTTCGCAACCGTATGGCGAATATCGTGATAACCAAACGGTTCGACTACTGCATCCTTGCATAGCTTCTTTAATAGTTTCCATCGAGCAACATAAGGTTTACCAAAAAATTTGCTCTTTGGATTCATATGGCAAAAAACATAGGGGCTCGTCGGATGCCGATTTTTCCACTGCCACATCAAAAGATTGTAAAGGTCATCGTTCATCCAAAGCTTTTCGTAGACCATCTCACCGGATCGATTTTTCCGTGTCCCGAGCCTGACCCACCTTTCTTCAAAGTTGATGTCTTCGTCCCAAGTCCAGCGCAGCACTTCTCCCTTGCGAGCACCGGTATGCCAGTAAGCTCCTATTAGAACACGATCATGTCCCTGAGCAGCAAGCAACACCTTCAAGATATCTTGAATAGCGATCAGACGTCTCGGTTGTTTTTCGTGGGGCTTCTTTTTTATAGGCGCAGTGGGGTCATACATTATTCCATACATTTCCTGGACCCACGAATAAAACGCCTTCAGATTTTTACGGTCTTTGTTGGCCGCATTGTTGCTCTGTGTTTTGGCCCTGTCGTTAATAAATTCCAATATAGTCGGTGGGGTGATATCGATTACGCTGATGTCCTCTGCAAATTTATAGAATCGCTCAAGACAATACTTTTTTTCATCGAATGTTTTTTTATCATAATTGATTTTACAGTCAGCCAGATATTTCTGGGCCAGGGTCCAGAGCGCCAGATCTTTATCTTGAGAAGAATACCTCTTCTGATTTTCCGTTAGACGCTTTTTTTCGTCCTTTACCCACTGTCTGGCTTCGTCTTTGTACTTGAAGAACCCCTTCGCTCGGTTTCTTTCTCCGTCCAGCGTGAACTCCGCTCTCCAGCCCCATTTGGTTTTCCAGATAGCCATATAACGCCCTCCTTGTCGTCCGCCAGGAACCGCCAATTTTGGTTGCAGGCAGAATTTTCTTACGCATCAGATCTCTTACAGTTTCAACTTTAAGCGATAATTCCAAAGCAACCTCTGACGGTGTCAGTATAGCGTTTTGAAATTGAGTGTCAATCGGTGAATTGGACATGAATACCCTCCCGACCCGATGTGGGTCAGGGTTCGGGGGAGGGTAATATAATCGATGGGTGGCCTTTCAGCGAAGGCCGGTAACATGATGGTTGTGATAATTAGGTTAGGAGTGCCCTGATAGCCATGATGGGGGCAGGGCGATAACGTTTTTAAAGTCCCCGAAACCCTTGTTTTATGCGCTGGGGTGCTGAATCAACACTTTATCAAGTGCACTTATGAATCCAGCAGCCCGCAGCGTGATTTGAATTGGTTTGTATTAAATTGCCAGGCCTGAAGCCTGCTGCCATACATTCTGACCTGATGCGTTACCCGGCCAGGACCAGATCGAATGATCAGGTTTTCCCGATCCAGAGCGTCCCTCAATGTTTCTTTGGTAAAAGGCAGCCGCTTGCCGACAGATCTGAAGTGTCGATAGATGACTTCAAGGGTCGGATCTGGAAAGAGACAGACAATGTTGCCATTGTCGCGTATCTTTCCGATTAACCGGCCGCTATTCTGGTCGGTTAAATCTTTGACCCGGACAGCGTTCGTTGCGAATTTTTGACTCAACACCTGAAAGAATACTTCGACCGGATCCTGAAGCATTAGGCGATCTGCATGAACCGAAATGTGATCTGCCATGATTGAGCGATATTCAGCCAGCATATCTCGGCTTCGCTGATCGTTGATAACTCCTAAATGCCGCGAGAATTGAACAAATAGTGTGAAACCATAATCATTGAGCGCCCAGTTGCTGGCCACACGCGTACCATTAGATAGATCGGATACTCTTTTTCTCAGGCCTTCAACACTTTCAGTCACACTGTTCTCAAAATTCTCAAGCCAGCCATCTTGCGAAAATAACCATTGCAGCAGGCCTGGGATCAACATTCGATATTCACCTCGGCGACGCCAGCAAGCGGCTCCAGCTTCCATATTCTGGCCGGGTTCAACCTTTATCAACAAAGTTCGGCCGACGACCGACTCGACATCTGAGATAAAATCCTCCCCAGTTGATAAAATGAGACCTCTTACGCCCCGCATGGGTGTGATCTTGTAATCTCCACCCGAGCTTAAACGGA
>JBATKU010000309.1:0-1579 GCA_049669725.1 Desulfobacterales bacterium | reverse complement strand
ACCCATCCCGCAGAGAATTTCAGGATCAACCAAAACAGCCATTACACGTCCTATACGGTTCGCGGATATGGACTAAGCAAAGCTTCGATCCAGGTTCTGGGAAACGGTGTCTTGCTGGGGGTGACGGATACTGATTCGAGCGGGAATTTCAGCATCGATGTTGATCTTTCGGTGCTGAGCGAGGGTGCGGTCGAGTTTACGGCCAAACAGAAAGAATCCACGACCTATCCGGTTAGCGGCGTGTTTGACCTTATCAATCCCCGGGTTACCTCCTGGGATCTGGGCAATGATCAGGTGACGATCACCTTTGATGAGCGCAATATGCAAAACGCCGATCTTGAATCGAGTTATAGATTTAATCCCTCGATGACTTTTCGCGACCGGGGCGGCATCATCCAATACAGTGCATATTCCTATCGGCTTTCAATGAACTCGATCCCGGCGTATGAAATCATTTCACTGGAAATGTCCGGTATTACCGATGGGGTGGGCAATCCCCTGGTGCCGGCCTCGATTTTGATCAACGATCGGGATGGGGATCAGATGGCCGACGACTGGGAGGCTGCCAACGGCCTGAATCCGGCCCTGCCGAACAGCGGGGCCGACATCGACGGAGATGGGTTTTCCAACTTGAGCGAGTATCAGGCCCGTACCGATCCCCACGATAGCGCATCATCCCCGATTGCCGTTGTGGAATCCATTCCCCAGCCCAATGCCGGTATAACAAACAACGCCAGGGTGCCCGCTGACACCTCTTTGGCCGTGCTAATTGCCAGCGTGCACGGGGTGGACGTCGGCGATCCGGAAAGTATCCGTTTTACGGTTGAAGATGGAGAACTGGATCTCTATTACAGGGGTTTGGGATCCGATACGGTTCGGGTGATTGAAGTTGAAACCGGCAATGGTTTGAATTTGAATTGGGTGGTGTACGATCGCTCTTTGGAAACCGGCCTGCCGATGGCCTATCCCTATGATGCCAACATCCATTTAACGGTCGAAGTCAAGGATATTGCCGGAAACGTTCTGCCACCGGCCCATTTCCGATTCAATATTGAGTCTGAAGAGGAACACGAACTGGCATTGAGCAACGTGCCCGAGTATGTGTTTATTGAACCGGCCAGCACAGAGGCGGAGTACAGTGCGGGCGTTGAAGTTGTGAACGGTGAACTGGCAGGCGCCCGGATAGAGTACGATGACAGCGAGCTGTTGACACCGATGTTCGGACCGATGAACGAAATCGAGGGAGTGGTGGCAGTCCGTGGAATGGAAGACGTCGGTCTGCCGTTAAATCTGCTGCCCCACACGGTCTTCAACACGCCTGTCAAAGTTTTCATCCCGGTGCCGGATGGTTTCGATCTCACTGAAATCGGAGTCTATTATTTTAATGGGGTGGAATGGCTGCCGGCCTGTGATAAATACGGTAATTTGCTTCCCGGCGGACAGGGCTGGATGGTAGCCGGATCACGGGTGGACCACACGGAAAGCGGTCCGCCCTTAATTGAAATCCAGGTGTATCATTTTTCAGCTGTCCAGGGAGGCGTTGTTGTTGTTAATTCCGGGGAAACTTCCAACGATAGGG
>JBATKU010000308.1:0-45982 GCA_049669725.1 Desulfobacterales bacterium | reverse complement strand
GACAGCCAATGAAAACCTGCGCCGCCAGGTCTTCGAGTGCGACACGGCCGAAGATGCCCTGCGGGAATCAGAAAAAAAATACAGCACCCTGGTCGAAGACGCCCTGATCGGCGTCTATATCATCAAGGACGGCATTATCGAATTTGCCAACGATAAGTTTGCGGAAATATACGGATATGAAAAAAAAGAATTGATCGGCATGCAATCTTTGGATCTGGTCCATCCTGAAGATAGGCCCATGATAGAAGCAATGCGGGAAAATCGGTTAAACGGGCAAAAGGTGCCCTCCGAATATGAAATCCGGGGCCTGAAAAAAAACGGCGCCACGATCTGGGTGATGCGCAGTTTTTCTCTGATCAACTACAAAGACGGACCCGCCATTTCCGGAATCGTTTCGGATTTGACGAAACGGCGCAAGGCCGAAGATGCCCTGCGGGAGTCGGGCAAAGAGCTGCGAATACTTTCCAATCAGCTGCTGTCGGCGGAAGAAAAAGAAAGAAAACGAATCGCCCGAGAACTGCATGACGGCATCGGCCAAGCCTTAAGCGCTATTAAGTTCAGCGTCGAAAATTCACTCGGGCAGCTGCGCAAAGTCTCCGATCGATCCGAATTGGAATCGCTGGAAGCGCTCATTCCGCTGACTCAAAAAACCATTGAAGAGGTTCGCAGAATAGTAAAGGACCTGCGCCCTTCCATCCTCGATGATCTGGGTATTCTGGCCACCATCAACTGGTTTTGCCGTGAATTTCAGAAAGTCTATACCGGAGTTCGAATCGAGGCCGACATCGATGTTCAGGAAAATATTATTCCATCTTCCCATAAAACGGTAATATACCGGATCCTGCAGGAGGCCTTAAACAACGTTGCCAAGCACAGCCGGGCCGACCTGATACACTTGGCCCTGGTTGAACACGGCAAAAGGATCATAATGAGTATTCAGGACAACGGCGTGGGCTTTGATGTATCCAAAACCATTTCCATGAAGCCCTCCCGGCGGGGTTTCGGGTTGGCCAGCATGCGTGAACGCGCCGGGCTGTCAGGGGCCGATTTCGACATTAAATCCGGGGCTGGCAAGGGTACTGTGATTCGGGTGGAGTGGGACGTCTGAGGGAAGGACGAATGTCGAATTAAGGAATTCTATCTATTTCTCTGATTATCAATGAGGGAATGGTATGACCTTCACATTAGTGTAAAAATCGATAGAATTCCTTCGGTCTTCATTCCTACCGATTAACTAAACCTTTCTGAACTGCATAGACCGTCAAAGCCGCGGCATTGTGAAGATCGAGTTTCTTCATCAGGTTAGCCCTGTGCTTTTCAACGGTTTTCAGGCTGATGCACAGATCTTCGGCAATTTCTTTATTCTTGAAACCTTCGGCTATCAGTTTCAAAACTTCACGCTCGCGTTGTGACAAGGTTTCCCAGGTGGTCAGGGAGCGGTTGCTTTCTTTACCCACCAGGTAACCCTCGATTACCTTTTCTGACACACCGGGGCTCAGATAGGACTTGCCCGCCATCACGTTTTTTATTGCCATGACAAGTTCTTCATGGGTGGCGTCTTTGAGGACATAGCCATCGGCGCCGGCCTGAAGCGTATTCAGCAGATATTCTTCTGTTTTGTGGACCGTCAGCGCAATAATTTTAATTTCAGGATAGCGTTTTTTTATTTCCCTTATCGCGTCCATTCCGCTCATGCGCGGCATGGATAGATCCATAAGTAGAAGATCCGGTTCCAACTTTTCGACACAGCGCACAGCCTCGCGACCGTCGCGGGCCTCACCGATGATCTCAAAGTTCGGATCAGCCGAAAGAAGCGCGCGCAGTCCTTCCCGCAGGATGGTGTGGTCTTCAGTCAGAACAATTCTTACATTTTCCACTCTCGTTCCCCCCTTCAACCGGTACTTCAAAAAGGAAAATACTGTCAATTTGCCGCAAATATAGGGTGTTCACAGTATTTATCACGGGTCAAATTATTAGTAAACAAGGTTATCGAAACATGGCTGTTTTCTTCAGCGTGTTCATTTCTGAAAAGCTTGAGAATTTGACGAACTGGATTCCCGCCTTCGCACATCGGTATCAATTTCGGAGCGATCTCTATGAACAGCATCATAGATGCTAATTCAAATAGACCAGGGAATAATTCTAAATGTTTAGAATATTAATCGTCGATCCTAACGAACCTTTCCGGCACTCTTTAAAAAAAGTTCTGGCTAACCGGTTTCCGATTGTGGACATCCAGGAAGCATCTGGCGGCAGTGAAGGTTTAGAAATAGTGCAAAACTTCAGCCCGAATTTAATTTTCCTTGACATCCACCTGCCATCGGAAAGCGGCCTTGATCTTGCCCGTCAAATAAAAATCGAACACCCTGAAACTATCATTGTTATTTTAACAAATTATGATATTCCGGAATATAAGGCGGCAGCGGAGATGTCAGGGGTCGAGCACCTGGTCCCGAAAGATGACTGGACCGGTGAAGATATGATTGATCTGGTGGATCGCATCATTTCGGATTGCAACGTTTCCGGCCTCCGGCTTAAGGGTCGGCACCAACCCCAAAAGCATTCCTCCTGAACTTCGAGCCTCATTGTAGCCGGGTATTTTGCTGGTTGTTGAAAGAAGCTCAAACCATAAATTCATATTTTTAAATTTTAAGGATAAGCAAATTCGGTCTGGTATGCAAAAACAACTCAGTGAGATGAATATTAATAAAATCCTAACGCATGGGTGTTAAACAAGTCCAGCCAGAAAAGGAGGTGAGGCCTTTGATTTAGGACCTCAGCGAACAACAGGATTAAATAAATTAGGCTTTGTAATCGTGGCTGAATTGGCACGGCAATTCGAACTATTAACCCCTTGGAAGCAATCTATTATTTTAACCTTCGTGTAACCAACTGGTATAGATCTTAAAGGCTAATAGTAAAAGGAGAACAAGATGATGAAGAAACGAAAGGCTATTTTTATTTTGTTGGGTCTGCTGCTGGCAGTCGGGGTGTTTTATGTGAGTCCGTGTATGGCTCAAGACGCCCAGACGGTTGAAAGACTGGAGCGTATGATTAAAGAGCAGCAGAAGCAGTTGGAATCGATGCAACGTCAGCTGAACCAGTTGAAACAAACTGCCAGCGACGCTCAGAACCAGGCCAAAGAGGCCAAATCGACGGCCGAAGAGGCGAAAACCACCGTGCAAGCGCCCGTTGCAAAAGCCGTGACTTCGGGCCAGGATCGGGTTAAACTGGCCATCTCAGGCCAGGTCAACCGGGCCGTGAACATTGCCGGCGACGGCCAAAAAACCAGGGCCTACTTCGTCGACAACGACGCCAGCAACTCGCGGGTGCGCTTTATCGGCACCGCCAGGGCCACCGATGATTTGACCATCGGCTCGCGCCTTGAAATCGCCTTTGCGCCCAATGAATCCTCGCAAGTTAGCCAGAACAACCAGGAGAGCGGTGACTTTTTCGATGAGCGCTGGGCGGAGGTATCCCTGGCCAGCAAGCGCTTCGGCAAGGTTTCGCTGGGCAAGGGCGACACGGCCTCCAACAACAGCGCCGAAGTTGACTTATCCAGAACCGATGTGGTGGCTTACGCCAGTATCGCCGACATAGCCGGTGGGCTTCAATTCCGCCAAAGCGGCAACGACAACCTCAGCGGTGTGCAGATTTCCGATGCGTTCAAGGACGAGGACGGGTTGAGCCGCAAAAGCCGGGTTCGCTATGACACGCCCGCCTTCTATGGATTTAGCCTCGCTGGCTCGCTGGTCAGCGATCAGCGCTATGATGCGTCTTTGTGGTGGGGGGGGCAGGGACTTGGCTTTAAAGCCGCGGCTGCCGCGGCGATCGCCTATCCCAACGAGAACAACACCGACTATCAATACGACGGCTCGGTTTCCATGCTGCATGAGGCCACCGGGTTGAATCTGACCCTGTCCGCCGGTTTGAAGGAGCTTGACGACCAGGGCGACGCCCAAAACTATTATGCCAAGGCCGGCTGGCTGACGCGGTTTTTTTCCGCCGGTCAGACCGCCTTTTGCGTCGACTACACCCGCTCGCTAAATCTGCCGACCGGCAAAGACGACGGCTATTCGGTGGGTGCTGCGGCGGTCCAGCAATTCGAGGAGTTCGGCACTGAGCTCTATTTGCAGTATCGCCTTTACTCGCTCAATCGGGATGCGGCACCCAGTGTCGAGGACATGAACGTTGGCACGATCGGGGCCAGGGTGAAGTTCTAATGGTTCTTTCAATCAGACATAGACAAAAAGCATTGTGGCTCGGAGCATTGCTGGCAGCACTGCTGGTCATTGTCGGGTGCGCCGAAATTCAGCCTTATAATCCACCCAACCATCGAGAGGAGGGACCGGCAAAAGGCCTCTTCACCGGTTCCCAGGGTGAGTGGGTGATCGTGGGGCCGAAGGCCTCGCAAGCGGGCGCGGAGGAAAACAAAAACGGCGAGCAGGAATCCGAGACCGAACGTGAGGAAAAGAAAGCTTCAGCAAAGCCAACCGGCGGCGATCAACAATAAAATCGAATCGGGAGAGTGACGCCTGCAACTGAGCGCCCCTCTCCCGCAACCCCACGCGTGCGGGTCAGGGTAGCGGCACTGGATTCAAGATGTTAAGCAAAATATATCGCAGGAGCAGGTGCCTGGTTGCTGCAGCGTTGGTGCCGGTATTCGCCATGGCGGGATGCACGGCTTCAATTCGGGAAGATCCCGGTGTTGCTTGGGTTAACCCCGGCCAACATCGGATTGTCTCAACCGCCGCAGCCTTCAAGACCAATCCGCCAATCCGCGTCAGGTACACGGATTGGTGGCAGACGGAGGAATACGCCCTGTTCAGGGCTGACGGCCGGCAGTGTGAAATGATCTACGCCGAAGCCAACAGGGCCTTTACGGTGGCGCTCGATTTTCAAATGCCTATTGAGGAAATGGTCGCAACGTGGAATCTGAATTCCCACCACAACCTTGTCTGGGGACCACTCGGGCGCATCGACAACTCATACGGAACCTGGTTTTACCGGACCTTTGAGCATAGCGACCGGCAGCGTCCCTGCGTCGGCTTCATGGTTGAATGGGACCAGATCTATGAAGATCCATGGGGGCGACCCGGCAAGGTCCTATTCGGCTATTATTGCAGTGCCGGGGAAGAAAGACTGGCGGATCAAGAGGCTCGTGCGCTCATCCGTGGATTCAGCGTTCGGATGCAGGACTCAGCAACCGGGGAACAGCAAGCGGCCCGCTTTCCCGATGCCGCTTCCGAAAAACCTTCGGCAATTGTCGCTGCCAGGGGCGATGACCCTTCTGTCGAAAGCGGCAATCCGGGCTTTCCGTTTATGTTTGCGCGCTATTACACCATGAACCATGGCGGCAGACTTAATTAGTGACCAACTCTATCAGCGCTTACTCCATTAATATGCTTTTATCTCCCCCAAGGGCCACCACCGTTCATGGAACTTTTCTGAGAATCTGATCCGAAACCGTTTGTTTTCGATGTCCCCTTTTTGATACATGGATGCCGCTGGCATGGCCGGTTTGACTCCGGCCATTTTTAAGATGGATAAGCAGATATTGGGGTATTTTTTCTGTTGACATACAATATGTTGTATGTAATATTTAAATGGTTCGAATGAATGGGGTTGATTGAGAAGCGCAGCGAGTTCTATCGGCACCGATTCCTAATACGAACGGTATTTATTCCAAATCAGATATTGTTCATATTGCCCGCTTAATAGGGCTTTTTTTAATCGGTGCCCTTTTCATCTGAGTCACATTCCTTGGTTGAAAATTCTTAAAAATGTTGTAATTTGTTCTTTGTCGAACTGTTTTATCGTTTTACTGGAATACTAGTTGTAGAAATTTCGAAACATTTATTAATTTGGACCGTTCGAACAGGAGATCTTCAATGGGGGAGAAAGGCAAATTTTTAGTAACGAAAGAGGGGCGAGTTGATTTAGGCACTCACATGTGGGACGATCAGTTGTTTACCGATATCCTGATCAGAGACAATCACATTGACTCGGAAAAGGCCATGGGCATCAGCCGCTCGGTAAGGGAAGAAATTCTGCGAATGGAATTTCAGACCATCACGATGCCCTTTATCGAGAAGATGATCGAAGCCAAATTGATGGAATACGGTTTTACCAAGCTTTCGCCGATCCGGTTGGACCAGTCCATATTTGTTAAAAATCGGGTGAATCTCTCCGACAATGCCAGAAGGGTTTTGCGAAGAAGGTACCTGAAAAAGGACAGCCACGGTAAAATCACCGAAACGCCAGAGCAAATGTTTCGACGGGTGGCCCGCCATATTGCCAAAGCCGAAAAAAATTACGGCGGCGACGAAAAGCGCATCAAAGAAGTGCAAGAAATCTTTTACAAGATTATGACCGAGTTTAAATTTTTGCCCAACTCCCCGACCCTGATGAATGCCGGCCGCAGACTGGGTCAGCTGGCTGCCTGTTTCGTTTTGCCGGTTGAAGACAGCATGGAAGGCATCTTTGGTGCCTTGAGAAATGCCGCGCTGATTCACAAATCCGGCGGCGGCACCGGCTTTGGTTTCTCCCGCCTACGGCCCAAGAACAGCACAGTGGGCACCACCGGCGGCGTGGCCTCGGGCCCGGTTTCCTTCATGAAAATATTCAACACCGCCACCGAACAGGTTAAACAGGGCGGCACCCGCCGGGGCGCCAACATGGCTATATTGAAGGTCGACCACCCGGATATCATGGAATTTATCCACAGCAAAAGAGAAAACAAGGACCTGAACAATTTCAATATTTCAGTCGGGGTCACCGATGAATTCATGAAAGCGGCGGCCAAAAATGAGGAATATGATCTGGTTGAGCCCCGTGATCATACCCTGATCGGCAAATTGAATGCCTCCCAGGTCTACCAGACCCTGGTGGACCAGGCCTGGAAAAACGGTGACCCCGGAATTATCTTCCTGGATCGAATTAACCGCGATAACCCGACGCCTGAACTCGGGGAAATCGAAAGCACCAATCCCTGTGGCGAACAGCCGTTGCTGCCCCTGGAGGCTTGCAATCTGGGTTCCATCAACCTGGCTAAATTTGTGACGGAAAACGGAGAGGGACCGCAAATCGATTTCGAAGGACTGAAAGACCTTGTCACCCTGTCCGTTCGGTTTCTGGACAACACCATTGATATGTCCAAGTATCCCTTACCGGAGATCACCGCCATGGTGCGCGGCAACCGCAAAATCGGACTGGGCGTGATGGGTTTTGCCGACATGCTCTACCAGTTGAAAATACCGTACAATTCCGAAGAGGCGCTTGAAACCGCCGAAGCCGTAATGGGCTTCATCCAGGAAGCGGCCCATAATGCCTCCAGTGACCTGGCCGAGGAACGGGGGGTATTTGAAAACTACGGTCAAAGCATCTTTAAAGACACCGGTGTCAAGTATCGTAATGCGACGACCACGACCATTGCTCCCACCGGTACGCTGAGCATTCTGGCCGGATGTTCAAGCGGTATTGAACCCCTGTTCGCACTGAGTTTTGTGCGCAATGTCATGGATAATGACAAGCTGCTGGAAGTAAATCCCTATTTTGAAAAGGTGGCCCGCAAAAGCGGTTTTTACTGCAATGAAATGATGGATGATGTTGCCAAAAAAGGCAGTATCCAGGATATGATGGAAATACCCGATGAGATTCGCACCGTATTCGTAACCGCCCATGATGTGTCACCCGAATGGCACATTCGCATGCAGGCTGCTTTTCAGAAACACACGGACAATGCCGTGTCTAAAACCGTCAACCTGCCCCACGACGCCACCGTGGAAGATGTCAAAAAGGTATATGACCTGGCCTATAAACTGGGGTGCAAAGGGGTCACCATCTATCGCGACGGCAGCAAGGAAAACCAGGTTCTTTCGTTTGCCCAAAAAGATAAAAAGGAAGACGGGTTCATGACGGCTGTCAAGGAACGGCCGGAGACCCTGAATGGCTATACCACTAAAATCAAAACCGGTTATGGCTACCTTTACGTGACCGTCACCGAATATGACGGACAGCCGTTTGAAGTTTTTGCCACCATCGGCAAATCAGGACGTTCGACCACCGCCAAAACGGAAGCCATCGGGCGACTGGTTTCCCTTGCTCTGCGTTCGGGTGTAAAGGTAGATAAAATCATAGACCAGCTCAAAGGTATCGGCGGCGAGTATCCTATTTTTCAGGACGGCGGTCTGGTGCTGTCCATTCCGGATGCCATCTCGCGGGTGCTGGAAAAAGCTTACATCACCGGTGAAAATGCCCCAAAGACTCACAAGACCGAATACAGCCTGATGGGTGAGAAATGCCCGGAGTGCGGGCAGACTGTCAGCTTTGAAGAGGGCTGTATGATATGTCATTTTTGCGGCTTCAATAAATGCGGCTAAAACTGGCTTCAGAGCCCTCATATCTTGCCCGAATGCTGTGTTGTAAACCGACGGGAAATGCTCACGTACTAATGTACGCTCCGCTTCCCCGCCGGTTTACGCCTTGCCTTCGAACAAGATCTAAGGGCTCTGAAGCCAGTTTACCAAATTAGGGCCCTTCCTCATTTTTTAACCGAACGGTTTTAAGCTCTTCCCCAAATCATGCCTTGCTGAGCACCTTAAAATATAATACCCAAATTGCGAAGTCCCGCTTTTGTTTAGCGCGGCCATCGAACAAAATTTAAACCTTCTGAAGCCAGTTTACCCATTAAAAATAAAGAGCAGAATCGATGCTGATTCTGCTTTTTTTATGCTTCAAATATGATAAGTTGTTGAATATGAACGGCCCTGCTTTCGATAGTGCTATTTCCGGACACGGACATGATTACCGCCACGGCAGCCGAAGCTCCCGTTACGCTCAACTGCTGTTCGTATTAATGACACTGAGCCTCGTCTTTTTTTTTCGTGATGCCCCGCAGTTTCATACCCTGGGAATCATCTTTGTCTCCATTGTTTTGGAGGCCCTGCCGTTTATGCTGCTGGGCACCCTCATTGGCGGATTTATCGAAGTGTTTATTCCCCGGGAGAAGATAACGCGATGGTTGCCCGAAGGCCGCTGGTGGACTGTTTTCATTGGGGCCGGAATTGGCGTGATGTTTCCGGTTTGCGAATGTGCGATCGTTCCCGTGGTCAGAAAGCTGCTTCAGAAAGGGGTTCCTTTCAGCGCGGCGATTGCGTTTTTGCTGGGCGGACCGATTGTCAATCCGTTGGTTGCCGCCTCAACCGCCGTGGCGTATTTCGCCGACTGGTCCATCGTGATGCAACGGATGATGTTCGGGTATTTCATCGCCGCTGGGGTCGGTCTTTTAATGGGTCTGCTTTTTACTAAAGCAAAAGCTGTGCACAATGATGTTTCTTCCGAGTCGGGTCGCACCCATGCCCCGGAAATTTGCGAGACCGGCAAGCCTGCCGACTGGGCTGAAAAAATCGGCCTTGCCGTCAATCATGCCGCCGGTGATTTCCTCGATATCGGTCGCTTTCTGGTCATCGGAGCATTTTGCGCTGCGATGGTCCAAACCCTGGTGCCGCGCCAGGCATTTGTTGCTGTTATGGGCACACCCGGCTTTTCCATATTGATCATGATGCTTTTAGCTGTCCTATTGAATCTTTGCAGTGAGGCCGATGCTTTTGTCGCGGCTTCTTTTCGTTCAAGCCTGGTGCCGCTTCCCGCCCAAATGGCATTTATGGTACTGGGCCCCATGCTGGACATCAAGCTGATTTTGATGTACCTCAAAGTCTTCCGGGCACCGGCCATTGCAGTACTGGCGTCCCTAACCTTCATTACCGTATTTTTCAGTATGGTAGTCATATATTAATGATTGATGGTGGGAATTACCCATAAAATGAGAAAAAGCGTCAAAAACCGTGTCGCCCATTTAACCCTAATCCTTCCTGCGATTATTTATATCTCCTGGCTCGCTTCCTACTACTGGCTGCTCGGGGCCGGGCGTTACAAAGCCTTTATTCAACCCAAGCTCTGGCCGCTTTTGATCCTGGCGCTCATTTTACTGCTGTCGTATATTGCCGCCTTTATTTCTCATTTCCCCCGGGAATCCGGGGGGGTTTTGAAGTTCGAACGATGGCTCCAGGCAGCTATTTTATTGGTGCCGGTCGTATTCCTGTGGGCCATCTACGGGCAAAGTTTAGGAACCCATGCCCTGGCCAAAAGAGCCCTTAACACAAACCAGCCATTTTCCATTTCCGGGATCAGCCCGCAAAGAACCTCTCCGGCGATGAACGGAAAAATATCGTCCCTGCTGGAGCTGATGACAAATTCGGAGCACTTTAATGGAAGACATGTTGCAGTAGAAGGAATGGTTTACCGCGGTGGAAATAGTGACCGCACCAGGTTCAAATTATTCCGTTTTGTGGTTGTCTGCTGTGCGGCCGATGCGTTGCCGCTGGTAGTATTGGTGAATAGTAAGATTGCGGAAAAATTTAACAATGACGACTGGGTTAGAGTAGAAGGGACCTTCGGTTTTGAAACCGTTAACGGTCGACAGGCAGCGAGCATTGCGGCTGATTCAGTCCGGCCCATCCAGGCACCACCACCGGAAAAACGATATTTATTCTTTTAAATTTAAGTTCAAACAATTTTTGCAGACCCCGTCTACGCGGACTTCTACGTTTTCGATCACACCCGGGAAGTTGCGCTGCATGGCCTGCAGGTTTAAGTCCAGGCTCTGGGGGTTCAAGCATTCCATATTTCCGCAATTTTTGCAGTAAAAATGGGGATGGGCCGGATGATTTTCATTGGGCGCCAGACCATAGACAAATGACCGCCCGCCTCCGCTGATGCGGTCAACAAGCCCCTTGGCCACCAAAAGATCCAGGATGCGGTAGACGGTCACCCGGTTGATGTTATCGGTTCGGCTGAGTGTATCAAATATCTGCTGGGCACTCAGCGGACTGCTGTTATTGCCGACCACCTCCAACACGCGATGGCGATTGGATGTATACCCTAGATCCGAACCCTCCAGTAAACCGGAATAATCACAGAGTTGACACATAACGCTCCTCAAGAAGGAATTGACAATTGAATATTGGTGGATGTCGTTCGCGCTGCGCATGCGCTCGCGCCGCGTGTCGCTCTTTCTATCTTTGTAGATAGGCCTTTTTTATATTGCTCCGCCGGAGGCGAACCTTAAATATTCAATCATTTTACAACACCGCCCGGCAGCAAGCGCTCAACCCCAAGGGATATCAGAAAACCGATTCCGGCCACCAGGATAATGGATGCACCTGAGGTCAGGTTAAATTCATATGAAAACCAGAGACCGCCGACGGTAAAAAAGGCGCTCAGTATGCTGGATAAAATCATCATTTGGAACAGTGACTTTGAAAACTTCTCCGCTATGTATGGGGGAATCGTCAATAACGCGATAACCAGAATTAAACCCACCACCTGGATAATCATGACAATACCCAGGGCCAGCATAACGGTCATCAAAATGTACAGGGTTTTGACCCTTACCCCCCGAATTTGAGCAAATTCCTCATCGTAGGATAATGCCAGGTAGTCATTGTAAAAATAGATGACCACCGCAAGGATGACGGCACCCACACCGACCATCATCCAGATATCGCTATCGGGAACAGTTAGAATACTGCCGAATAGATAACTCATTAAATCAACGTTATAGCCCGGCGTTAAATCCAGTAAAATAATTCCGATGGCCATTCCAATGGCCCAGATCACGCCGATAATGGTATCGGCCCGGTGTTTGGCTTTTAAGGTTATGACCGCCATGATTAAGGCGGCCACTATCGAAAAACTGATGGTTCCCACCAGGTAATGCCATCCGAAAAAAAAGGCCAGTCCGATGCCGCCAAAGGCGGCATGGGCAATGCCTCCGGAGAGAAACACAATTCGGTTAACGACCACCATCGTCCCCATGACACCACAGATAATGCTGGCCAATAACCCCGCCAATAAAGCATTTTGCATAAACTCAAACTGGAGTGCTTCAAGCATAGTCGATGCCTAATTATGACTTTGGAAGTGTATTAACTTTGTACTTGTAAGTAGTTTGTAATGGTTTCAGGTGTCAGGCACCTTAGAATTTGGAAGTTGTGATGCGGAATGCAGAAAATATCAAAATCAGATATTCAACCACTTCCTATTCCGCATTCCGCACTCCGAATTCCACATTCATTGACTTCTGACACCTGAAACCTGAAACCTATGATTAACTTGACTACCAAATCCGACGCCATAAATTCTTAATTATGGTTAATTACCAGTGAGCATCTAATCGGTGTCGTGCTTATGCAACACCCTGTGCGGCACACCGTGGGCTATCAACTCAACCGGACAGGTATCTTCGGCCGTACAGTGATACATCATTTCAACCATCTCGCCGGTGAGCTCGGCATGCCCGTGATAGTGAAAGCGCTGGTTAACGCAGGCCACCGACTTAACATAGCCGGAGATCACCATTAAATCATGACTGACAATGATAATCGTGATGGTTTTATTCAAGTCTTTTAACAGCGAATAAAATTCACCCTGGCCTTTGGTATCGATGCTGGCAGTGGGCTCATCCAGAAACAGGAGTTGGGGGTCCGTCACAAGCGCCCGGGCCACAAATACCCGCTGCTTTTGCCCACCGGAGAGTTCGCCGATGCGGTGACCGCAAAATTTCTCCATCCCAACCAGTTTTAAGGCCTCCAGAGCGGCCCGACGGTCTTCGCGGGAAGGCCGCGACCATCCCCTGCCGGGCCTTAATCTGCCCATCAGGACCACATCCAATGCGGAAACCGGAAAATTCTTGTTGATGTGAACGTCCTGGGGAACATAGCCGATTCGATGGGATACGCCTTTGGGCGGTTTCCCGAATATACGGATGGTCCCGGAGTCGGCTTCAAGCAGGCCCAGCATCAGTTTAATCAGGGTCGTCTTACCACCCCCGTTGGGACCGATCATTACGATGAAATCACCGGATTGGACACTTAAATTGACGTCTACAAGCACCGGCTGTCCGTTGTAAGAAAAATTAAGATTCTGTATATCGATAATGGTATCGCTCATAGCATCCTACCTCAAAGCAGTTTCAAATTTCCGGGCCACAGCGCGCAAATTACCGGCCCAGTCTTCGGCCAATGGATCGGCAAAAACGACCTGCCCACTGATCTCCCTTGCAATTAATTTCGCACTTCTGGCCGAGAACTGGGGCTGAACGAAAACAAACTTAATACCGTCCTCTCTGGCGTGCTCGATCAATGCCCTGAGTTGAGCGGGTTTCGATTCTTTGCCCTCGATTTCAATGGGGACCTGTTTTATGCCATAGGCATGTGCGAAATACCCCCAGGAGGGGTGAAAAACCATAAACTGCTGTCCGGACCTACCGGAAAAAATTGTTCTGATCTCGGCATCCAGATCTGAAAGCTGTGACATAAATGCCCTGTAATTGTTCTCGTAAACGGACCGATGGATGGGGTCAGTTTCCTGCAGGGCTTTTAAAATCGTGCGGGCCTGAATCATCACCAGGGGTGGAGACAGCCAGATATGGGGATCGAGGGTTCCGTGTTCAGGTTGCTTTTCATCTTCGTGGTGGTGATAAACCGCAATGGGTTGCTTTATAATGCCCCGGTCTGTGGGCACAACCGCCATGTCCGGATTCGCCGCAGCAATTTTTTTCAGCCAGGCCTTCTCAAATGGCACCCCGATGGAAAAATATATACGGGTCTTTGAAATCGCTGCCATTTGCCTGGGTTTGGGTTCATATGTGGCCGGGCTGGCCCCGGACGGCACCATCACCTGAATATCCGCGAATTCTTTGCAAATTTGTTGCACAAAATACTTTTGGGGTGCGATACTGACAAACACGGCCACTTTTCCGAAGACCGGCGTAGAAAATATTAAGATTCCAATAACTAAAATTGTTAAAACGACATATACACGCTTGATGATCATCAATATTGGTACTCCTCGAGGCGATGAAAAAAAAGTATATGCAAAAATGTTGCATTAAATTGGATTTGTCAATGAGCTCGGTATTATTTGCTTATACCGCTTTCCAAAAATAAGTTCGGAAATACGGAAGGGTGTTAAAAGTGGTTGTGGAAAAAACGTTCGAGTAACGCAAAGTTTTTTTGACAACCACTCTAGACGTGGTTTCAGATAAGAACTAAGCGGACCAGTCGTTCCGGCGGCGGGACTGACCTGGCCCTGAGGATCAGGTTGGCGATATTAGAATCAATGGCCGGGCAAAATTCAAAAGCGATACTTCAGGCCGGCGGCCAGGGTGTTGGAGCCGCCATCGCCCCGATCGGTGATCAAACCGAATGCTCCCGAACGATGGTGGATGCGAAATACCCCTGCCCAGTTGCTGTCCGGTGGACCGAAGGCGATTTCGCCAAACCAGTATACCAGAAATTTTTTGGTTGTATCGTGCTCATCGATTTCAGCTGCTGGTTCTTTGGTTGCATAGGAGGGGCCGAGACCATATGCCAGGCTGGTTGACACGTAATGGTTCCAGGGGAATTTGCTCCAGCGGATAGCCACGGGCAAGTTGAACTCCAGATTATGTTGATCCCCCCACCATTTGCCAACCTGCCCTTCAATTTCCAAAGATAGGGCATCTTCAAAATACCGTGCAAAGGTCCAGGAAAGAGCGCCGACCACAACGTAGGCATCGATAAAATCAGCCTTCCCGGTGAGGGAATCGCCAAAATCACCGTCGGTCATACGTCCCCCGTAGACTGTGACGGCAAAATCCTCACCGGCCATGGCCTTTCCGATGAAAGTCGGGGTTATGGCGATAGCCATTATTACTGCGATAACACGATATTTAAACATCATATAACTCCTGAATTTGTTTTTCCCTCAATCAGTTTCAGATAAGAGGGGCTCATTTTCCAATAAATCCATCAGTTTTTCCGGATTGCGCGATTTGTATTTACTCAGCAGTTTGCGGTAGGTCTCCAAATCGAAGGGCTTGTCGTGCTCCAATATTTCGAAAATCAGGCAAGTCAGAATCTGGCCCACCAAATGGATGGAATCATGACGGGAGTATTTCTTTTGACGCATGGCATTGAAAAATTGAACGACCTCCAGGGGGTCATTGCCTTCCAACTGAGCTTCGACAATGGAATGAATGGTAATGTGCAGGAACGGGTCATATCCAGTATCCGGATTAATCTCGGGGTCGTAGGTTAAATCGGCATGTTCAAACTGCTTGAAAAGCTCATCTTCATGTTCCACCATTATCTTGGCAATTCGCAGCTTTTCCTCATCCAGGCCTTCAAAATCACGCTCCTTGGCCTTTCCCCAGATGGCGGACATCTGAATGAGGGACCCATCTTTCAATAATTTGCCAATTTCTTCGTCCATAAAGTGTACCGTGCCTATTTAATTGAGGGGTTTTTCCCCAAATGCATTTTGAGTGAACCACCTGCGTTGCACTATTCATTAGCGGTCCGCCAGGGGAATAGCCCGTGCGAGCGGTAACAACTGAGTACCGGACTTCGCACACGCCCCCTATCCCTGGCGATAAGTCCTTACAGGCAGAGACGATCATAGCCGCCTCGGCTAAGTCTTGATGACTTTCATCCCTTCCGGTGTATCCTGAACCCTATAGCCCAGGGCTTGAATTTCATCGCGCAGGCGGTCAGATGCCTCCCACTCTTTGGCATCCCGGGCTTTTTGCCTGGCATCAAACAGTTTTTGAACCTCTGACGGCAAATCCTCGGGTTGATCCAGTCTGTCGAGGTCCAGTCCGAGCACCCGATCAAAATCCAGAATGGTGGTATATTTTTGACCATCACTGATATTGCTTTTTAGCAGTTCCTGTACGGCAGCCATGGCCCGGGGCATATTCAAATCATCGTTCACAGCTTTCAGAAATTGGTTTTTATGCTCGACACTGATATTGTTTTGCGGGTCAACGCCAGTCCCGGCAATCTGCCGGATCTGGTTTTGCAGGTGCGATAGACCGTTGTGGGCCGCCTGAACACTCTCGTCACTGTATTCCATAGGCTTGCGGTAATGGGTCTGAAAGGCTGCAAAGCGATAGACCAGCGGATGGATGCCGGCCCTAATGAAAGCATTGTCGAGGGTGAGAAAATTGCCTTCGCTCTTGGCCATTTTCTTGCCGCCGGCGATGATCAGAAAGGCACCATGCATCCACCATTTAAAAAAAGGCATTCCGGTGGCCGCCTCGGACTGGGCAATTTCATTGGTGTGATGCACGTCAATATGGTCGGTGCCACCGCAATGAATATCAAGCTGATCCTTTAGAAATTTCATGCTCATGGCCGAGCATTCGAGATGCCAGCCCGGAAACCCGATGCCCCAGGCAGAATCCCACTCCATCTGTCTCTGAACGCCTTGCGGCGAAAATTTCCACAGGGCAAAATCGGCAGGATTGCGCTTTTCCGGATTTTTCTCCACCCGGGCACCTTCCTGTAAAGACTCGAGCCTCTGGTGGGATAGTTTGGTATAATCTTTAAACTTGGATGTGTCGAAATAAACACCGTCGCCGGTGCGATAGGTATAGCCTTTTTTCTCCAGGGTTTTTATGAGTGCAATCTGCTCGTCAATTGTATCGGTTGCTTTCACCCAGATATCAGGTGGGAGAATATTTAGATTTTTGATGTCATTTTTAAAGGCCTGGGTATAAAACTCGGCAATTTCCCAGGCCGTAAGGCCCTCACGCAGAGCGCCCTTCTCCATTTTGTCTTCACCCATGTCCCGGTCGCCGGTCAGGTGGCCGACATCGGTTATATTCATCACATGTCGTACCCGGAAGCCATTATATTGCAGAACGCGCTTCAAAATATCTTCAAAAATATAGGTTCGCAGGTTTCCAATGTGGGCAAAATTATATACCGTCGGCCCGCAGGTATATAACCCCACTTCCCCAGGCTGGACAGGCTTGAACTCAACTTTACTTCGGGTCAGCGAATTGTATAGATACAGTTTCATCATGAGTCCATGGATGCAGAATCAAATATTGGAAATTTTTTCCTAATAGCGCTAATAATTTGTAAACCTTCGCTAACCTTAAATGATAAAAAATGTCAATGATGAAATCCGCCAAAGACACCGATACGTTTCATAATCTCAAGCAATGTTTTCATAACCTGAGCGTTTCATAAACCTTCTAACCTGTCAATTTTTTATTGACCCTTGCCCATTGTGGGTATATTTATACTCTAATTTTTTAATTCCGGACAGCTATCGTGGTTAGATGGGGTTTTGAAACCACTTCTAACCTTATCTGAAGAGTAAAGGGCAAGAGTAATGACTAATTGGTTCTCTGGGCTAAATCCGATCCTGCAGGCTCTAATCGCAACATTGTTTACCTGGTTTGTGACCGCTTTGGGCGCCGCGCTGGTATTCTTTTTCAAAACCATTAACAGAAAAGTACTGGACGGCATGCTGGGTTTTGCAGCCGGCGTGATGATCGCGGCAAGTTACTGGTCGCTGCTGGCCCCGGCCATAGAGATGGCGGAAGAATCGAGCCTGCCGGCCTGGATTCCCGCCACCACCGGCTTTCTGGTGGGTGGTCTGTTTCTCTATATTGCAGATAAGATCATTCCCCACCTGCATCTGGGCTTCCCCATGGATGAAGCTGAAGGCCCGAAAACGAGCTGGCACCGTAGCATCTTACTCGTGCTTGCAATCACCCTGCACAATATCCCGGAGGGCTTGGCCGTCGGCGTTGCCTTCGGTGCCCTCGCATCGGATCTGCCCTCAGCTACTCTGGCCGGTGCCATTGCCCTGGCCCTGGGCATCGGTATCCAGAATTTCCCGGAGGGCGCCGCGGTTTCGGTGCCATTGCGCCGGGAAGGCTTCTCCCGCCTGAGAAGCTTCTGGTACGGGCAGGCATCCGGCATCGTTGAGCCCATCGCGGGGGTGCTGGGAGCGGCGTCCGTTATCTTCATCAAACCGATATTGCCCTATGCTTTGGCTTTTGCCGCAGGTGCAATGATATATGTCGTTGTGGAAGAACTTATCCCTGAATCCCAATTGGAAAAAAATACCGACATTGCGACGATGGGTGCCATGGTTGGGTTTGCGGTCATGATGACCCTGGATGTGGCGTTGGGATAAGGCCAAGGTGTCAGGTGTCAGAAAACAGAGGTCATCCGAAATCCCAAATCCAATATCCCAAATCGAAAGGCCCTATAGCTTCCCTTTTTTGAGGATTGCCACCAGCAACCAGATCCCCATAATGGCTGCGGCCGAAAAGAGCAGGATTCCGATAAGGGAAATCCCGTAAACAAGGGGCGGCGTTTCGGATATTACAATCAAGGCCGACCCGATGATCAGGGCCGCGATAAGGATGGAAAAAGAAATCCGGTTGGAGATTCGATCGTGGGTGGCCAGCATGGTTTCAAGACCCCGGTGTTCGATTTGCAAACTGAGCCTTTGCTGGCGGATTAAACTGGCAAGATCGAGCAAATCTTTGGGAAACTGCTGAAAAAAGTGCAGCAACCGGGCGGCCAGATCATACACATCATCGGCGATTCGCTGGGGTTTATACCTGGCCAGCTTTACCTCGGTGATAAAGGGGGTGGCCTGGGCAATCATGTCAAAATCCGGATCAAGCATGCGGCCCACACCTTCCACGGTGCTAAAGGCCTTCATCATTAAAAAAATATCCGGCGGAATTCGCAACCTTAAGCCCGTGGCCAGTTCCAGCAATTGCTGCAACAACTTGCCAAGCTCGATATCTTTCAGGGGCTTGTATAAATGCCGGCCCATGAAATCCGCCACCTCTCTTTCAAACTGCCGCCGTTCCGGTTCATGCTCCCAATAGGTCAACTTAAGAAGTACCTGGGCCGCACGAACTTCATTCCGATGGACAATACTGTCGAGCAGATCGACAAAATCCTCCCGGGTCTGGCGATCAACGATCCCCGTCATGCCGAAATCCAGCAGGCAGATCACATTGTCGGGCAACGCAAAAATATTGCCCGGATGCGGATCGGCATGAAAAAACCCGTGGACAAAGATTTGTTTGAGCACCAGATCGGCCCCCCGGGCGGTAAGAATCGTCCGGTCAAGCCCGGCAGCTTCAAGGCTGTCAATATCCGAAATTTTAATGCCTTCAATAAACTCCGTTGTCAGCACCCGGGTAGTGGTGGTCTCTCTAAAGACCTTGGGAATATAAACGTGGGGGTCGTCTAAAAAATGGCGGGCAACCCTTTCCATGTTGGTGGCTTCGTTTTGGTAATCAATTTCTTTTTCCAGGGTTCTGGCAAATTCTTCTACAATTTTCACCGGGCGATGGAAGGAAAATTCTTCGATGTGGCGTTCGGCCAGGGTTGCCAGATGCAGCATAATTTCAAGGTCAACTTCGATGATTTTTTGAATACCGGGCCGCTGGAATTTTACGGCCACCGCTTCACCGTCTTTTAAAACGGCCCGATGCACCTGGCCGATGGAAGCTGATGCAAACGGCTCTTTTTCGAGACTGTCAAACAGATCTTCAGGGGGCATGCCGAACTCAGTGCTGACAACCTTGCGGACCTGTGCAAAGGGAAAGGCCGGGATCTTATCCTGCAGTTTAGACAGTTCCTCGATGTATTCCATCGGGACAAGATCCGGGCGGGTGGAAAGTATCTGACCGAGCTTAATATAAGAGGGCCCGAGTTCCTCAAAGGCCATTCTCAGCCTCTGGGGCCGGTTCAGGGGTTCTACCCGGGTGGCCCGCTTCCTGGAAATCATCTGAAGACCGACTTCAATATACTGGTCGATCTTCAACATCTCCAGCAAATCCCCGAAACCATATTTAAACAATACGGCCAGGATCTGCCGATAGCGGTTGAGGTGTCGATAGGTACGGCCGATAATACCTATTTTTCTTATGCTCAGCATAGGCTCCGTGTGATGTAAGCTCTACCTAGATCTTGAATGAAAAGAAAATGAGCAGAGCCCTAAGCCTGGGGTCAAGGCTTATCCTTTTCGCTGTTGATCATTTTCTTCAAATCTCTGACTTCTTTTTTTAAGGCCTTTAATTCATCACCGGTTACCACATTGGCTTTCTTTAAGAATTCTCCGACTGTCTTTTCAACCCGGGCTTCCAGCTTCTTCTGGGCTTCTTCATAGCGTTTCTGTAAATCTTTAATGAACTTGCTGCCTTCCTTTTCGTTCATCTTGCCCTTGTCAATCAGTTCTTTGGCCAGATCTTCCACTTCATCCCAGGTTTTCAGCGCCAGGCCGACACCGGTCAGCAGGGTTTTTTTAATCAGGTCAGGCATTTCACCCCCCTTTCGATCCTAAAAAGGAACCATAATCATTTTTAAAGGTATTGGTGGTTTACATTCCTGAAGCAGATAATTCCAATTATGCGCACGAAATCAAAAAAAAGCAAACTTTATCAACTATTTAGTGCTCTTCTGGTATGCCGAGACGGCACTAAACTATTTGACTTTGCCGATGACGGCACTCGCAATCGTATTCTTTTGAATCTCCTTGGTGCCCTCGTACAACTCGGTGATCTTGGCATCACGGTAAAAGCGCTCGACTTCATATTCCGTCATGTAACCGTAACCGCCCAGCAGCTGTATGGCTTCGTCGGCCACTTCTACGGCTGTTCGCGCCGCATACATTTTGGCCATGGATGTTAACTTCGGGTCAATGCGGCCCTGGTCATAATTCCAGGCCGCCTTGTAGGTTATCAGCCTGGCAAGCTCAATCTTGGTGGCCATATCAGCCAGTTTGTGCTGGGTAACCTGGAACTGGGCGATCTTGCGGCCGAACTGTTCCCGTTCTTTAACATAGGCCAGGGCACGGTTAAAGGCACCCTGGGCGATTCCCAACGCCTGGGCGGCAACCAAAATCCGGCTTTCATCAAAAAATTCAAGGACATGGTAGAAGCCCTTGCCTTCTTCCCCGATCATATTGGTAGCCGGAACCCGTACATCCTTGTAGTTCACCTCGGCGGTGGACATCGCATGAATGCCCATCTTGTCACCGACATCGGCAGAGGTGAGGCCTTCGCGATCTGCTTCTACCAGAATCAAACTGATACCGCGGTAAGAGGGTTGGACATCACCATCTGTCTGGCACATGGTGCAATAGAAGCCGGCCATGCCGCCGTTGGAGATAAATGTCTTGGTGCCGTTAATTACCCATTCATCCCCCTCACGCACAGCCGTCGTGTCCAGCGAGGTGATATCCGACCCATGTCCCGGTTCGGTAAATGAGCCGGCCGACAGCATTTTACCCTCGGCCACCGCCGGCAGATATTTTTGCTTTAATTCCTCGCTGCCAAAGCGCAGGACACATTCGCTGGCGAAACTGGAAAGAATGACCGCGCTTCCGATGGTGGAATCCTGGGCGCAAAACGCATCGGCAATGATGATATTTTCCAACACACCAAGCCCCTGGCCGGAATACTCTTCCGGATAGTGAATGCCGATAAAACCTAAATCACCTGCTTTTTGCCAGATTTTGGTTGGAAATTCGTGCTTGCGGTCAAGCTCAAGGGCAAGTTCTTTGTCAAATTCACCTTTGGCAAATTCCCTGGCAGCTTTCTGAATCTCTTTTTGCGACTTAGTGAGCTCAAAATCCATGCTAATTCCTCCAAAAAAGAGTTTGAGATGAATAATTAAACATTTGGGAATTTCTATAACTTATTATAATATAGTCTATTAATTGCGACCTGGGTTTTGGCCCCATTGATGGAATAATGGAACAGTGGATTAACACATGCCATCGCCCTTTGCAAGGGGTTTAAGCGTTCCGCAAGCTTCAGAACGCTTGCATGGGTTGGCGGCAAATCGCCATACCGGAAAGAGCATCGACACCTGGCTCCGAAAACCAGGTATTTATTTTGAGAATTTATGTCAAGATGTTAATTTAAAGTCTCCGCCCCGGTCGGCGGCATGGCAAAAGATACTTGACTGTTAGCTGAAACTAACCTAATTGATTAAGATTAATCCGGACTGGACATACCGGTCCGGGATTAATACATTTGAACCTTAATTGATAGAAAGGAATTTTTCTATAATGCAATACACCATCGCGCTGGCCGGCAAAGGCGGTACGGGTAAAACCACCATGGCCGGTCTGCTTATCAAATACCTGGTTAAAAAAAACAAAACGCCGATTCTGGCAGTTGACGCTGACTGCAACGCTAATTTCAATGAGGTTCTCGGCCTGGAGATCAAAGACACCCTTGGCAACGCCCGGGAAGAAATGAAGAAGGGTGTTGTCCCCGGCGGCATGACCAAAGACATTTTTATGGAGATGAAACTGGAAGAATCATTGGTAGAGGCGCCTGGTTTCGACCTGATTGTCATGGGGCAACCTGAAGGCGCTGGTTGTTATTGTGCCGCCAATACCCTGCTGGCAGGATTTATGGACCGCCTGGCCGACAATTATCCGTTTGTTGTAATGGACAATGAGGCCGGCATGGAACACATCAGCCGGTTGACCACTAAAAATGTAGATATTCTGTTAATCGTCACCGATCCTTCCCGTCGCGGCCTTCAGGCTGCGATAAGAATTGACGATCTTGCCAGAAAATTGAACATCGGCGTCGGTAAGAGTTACGTGGTGATCAACCAGGTAAAAGAATCACCTTCCGCAAAAGCGCTGGAAATGATCAAAGAGGGCGGTCTTGAATTGGCCGGCACCGTGCCGGAAGATCGCACGATATATGATTTCGATTTTGATGGACGTCCAACCATCGAAATGCCTGAAGACAGTGTGTCTGTCAAAGCCGCCTTCGGAATCTTTGATAAGATTGTGGCCTAAATATGAGCAAAGCTCCCAGGACATAGTGCCGAAAGTATCATGATATGAACAAAACCGGTTTTTTGTATGATGACAGGTACCAATTGCATCTCACCGGCGACTATCACCCGGAGGTGCCGGACAGACTAACCCGCGTTTACCGAGGTATCCAGGAAGCCGGGTTGTTATCGAGCCTCATTCACATAGAAGCCAGCCGCGCGGATATAAAATGGGTCGAACTGGTTCATGATGGACGCTATATCCAGCGCTTTGAGGCCGCCTGTCTTTCGGGCAAGAGCATGTTCGAAAGCCCGGATAACCAGATGTGCTATGACACTTATGAGACCGCCCTGCTAGCGGCCGGCGGGGTCCTGGATGCCGCCGGCCGTGTAATGGAAGGGGAACTGGACAATGCCTTCTGTGCGGTCAGACCTCCGGGACACCATGCCGAAGTGGCCAAAGCCATGGGGTTTTGCTACTTCAACAACGTGGCCATCGCCGCCCGGTATCTTCAGAATCAATGGGGCATCCAGCGGGTTGGAATTGTCGACTTCGATGTGCACCATGGCAACGGAACCCAGCACATCTTCGAGCAGGATCCGACCGTATATTACTATTCCATCCATGAGCACCCTTCCTTTGCTTATCCCGGTACCGGCCGCGAATTCGAATATGGTAAAAACTCCGGGCATGGGTATACCAAAAACTCACCGGTGTTACCCGGCCAGGGCGATGATGAATACAAACGCCTGATAGAAAGAGACCTGATTCCTGCCTTTGAGGATTTCAAGCCCGAAGTCATCCTTGTCTCAGTCGGCTTTGATGCCCACATAGATGATGATATGTCCGATATTAAATTGTCGACCGAAGGTTTCTCGTGGATCATGCAAAGAATCGTTGAGTTGGGCCGACAGCATTCCAGAGGCAGGATCATATCGGTTCTGGAAGGAGGCTATGCGCTTAATCGCCTGCCGGAGCTTGCCGCCAATCACGTTAAAATATTGCTAAATGGGACGCTTTAGTTAACGAATACAGGAGGTAATATGTTTGTAAGCAGATCCATGACCCGCAAGGTCATCACGGTGGATCCGGAGAAAACTGTCTTTGAAGCCCAGGAATTGATGGCGGAAAGCAGTATCCGCCACCTTCCGGTAATAGACGCAAACCGGCAGCTCATCGGCATTGTTACCGACCGTGATATTCGAAGTGCGTTGCCCTTCAATTTCATCAAGGACTCCTGCAGTGCCGAACAGAGGGAACAAATATGCGCGCTTACCGTTAAAGACATCATGACCAGGGATCCCATATCGATTTCTCCGACCTACACCATTCAGGATGCACTTTTGATGATCCAAAATTCTAAAGTCGGTGCACTGCCGGTGGTAGACGATGATGGTAACCTTTCCGGCATTCTTTCCGTGCGAGACCTCTTAAGGGCGTTTATCAATGTGCTGGGAATCGGCGAACCCGGTACTCTGCTGTGTATTCTGGTAAAAGAAGAGGTCGGCCAGCTAAAGAAAATCGTGGACGCGATCACCGAAGAAAACATCTCTTTTGGCAGTGTTCTTGTCGCCCGGTACTGGGATGAAAACAAACGGGCCGTTTTTACCTATCTCTTGACCCAGAATATCTCCCACATTAAAAAGAAATTGGTAAATCTGGGATATACCCTGCTTGATCCTATGGAATGGTATCTTGACCAGTTACCCAAAAATGAAGCGTCTCCGTAATCAACAAAATAATCAGAAAAATACCTCTGCCGGCCCCTATCAGGAACTGTTTATTTACTACCTCAAGGGTCGTATGAAGGCGGACGGCAAAACGCTTCCCGACAATTATATCGGAAACTGGGAAGAAGAAGAAGACTCTTTTCTGTTTTTCTCCCGACCGGCTTTCGAACAAGTCGAAGATCTTCTGAACCGCCAGCCCCATTTAAGCTACATCGACAGCTATCACATGCCCTACGACCAATGGTTGGGAGAAGTCTTCAGCACCTTTGAACACGGAAAATTTCGTGTCATGCCCCCGTGGGAAGGGTCGCGTGAAAGATATAACACCAACGGCCAAAAGCTTTCTATACTGCTGGATCCCGGCCTGGTCTTCGGCACGGGAACGCACCCGACAACCCGTGACTGCCTCGATGCCCTGGAATTAGCGGCCGGCTCAAAAAAATTCAACACCGTGCTGGACCTTGGAACCGGAACCGGCCTGCTGGCCCTGGCCGCCGCAAAATTGGGAAGTAAAGGCGTTGTTGCCGTTGATTTGAATCTTCTGGCAGCAAAAACTGCCGAACGCAATGTAAGGCTCAATCATCTGCAAAACCGCGTCGTGACTTTGCAGGGCCGGGCTGAAGACATAATTGCCTATCCGGCGGACCTTGTAATTGCCAACATCCATTATGATGTCATGCACCAGCTGGTTAATGAAAGAGGTTTTTTTACCAAGAAAAGGTTTATTCTCTCCGGTCTATTGCGCAGCGAAGCACGAGATATTGCCAACATCCTGGCAAGACATCCGGTCAAGATTATAAAACAATGGACCCATGAGGGCATTTGGCATACGTTTTATGGGAAGATAGAGGGAAACTATGATAGTAAAAGTCTGGGGTAGTAGAGGATCCATTCCGGTATCTGGCAAAGAGTATTTGAAGTACGGCGGTGACACGACCTGTGTTGAAATCCAAAGCAAAAGCGGCGACGTTATTGTTGTGGATGCCGGAACCGGAATTCGCAGGCTGGGAACCTACCTGTACGACGAAAAATGCTACAACCTTAATTTTATCTTTACCCATGCCCACTGGGATCATTTGATGGGCTTTCCTTTTTTTAAGCCGCTGTTTTTCAAAAAATTCAAGATTCGAATGCACCGCTGCCCATATCACAGCAAATTTGTAGAGACCATTCTCTCCAAAGTCATGGCTCCCCCTTATTTTCCCGTAAAATATGAAGATGTTACCGCCCGAATGACCTATCCGGATGCATGCCCTATGGAATTTGATATCGGCTCGGTCACGGTCGTTCCCATCGCGCTCAGTCATCCAAACGGCGGCAGCGGATATAAATTCATAGAAGACGGCAAGAGTTTTGTTTTTCTGACGGATAACGAGCTGGGCTATATCCATCCCGGCGGGTTTGGGTTCAACGATTATCTTGAATTTTGCAGCGAGGCGGATCTTCTCATCCATGACGCCGAATATACGCCCCAGGAATATATGGCCTTTATGGATTGGGGGCACTCCGTGTACACCGACGCCCTTGACCTGGCCCTCAAGGCCGGTGCCAAAAAATTAGGCCTGTTTCATTTGAACCAAGAGCGCACGGACCGACAAATGGATGACATCGTCCAAGATTGCAGAACGCGCATTGCCGATCAGCGATCCAACCTGGAATGTGTGGGAGTCACATGCAATATGGAGTTTGAGATATGATGCGGGTAAACATGGATGATCTGATCCAACAGGCTGCTGAAGATCTGGCCTCTGCCAGCAGGGTGACGGCCCTGACCGGTGCCGGAATTTCTATCGAAAGCGGAATCCCCCCTTTCCGGGGAAAGGGAGGACTCTGGGAACGCTTTGATCCCATGGAAATCGCCCACATCGATGCCTTGATGCGGGACCCGGCCAGGGTTTGGAACATCCTGGTTAGAGAAATGAAAGAAATCGTCGACTCGGCCATCCCCAACGACGGCCACAAGGGATTGGCAAAACTTGAAGAAATGGGCAAATTAAAGACCGTTATTACTCAAAATATCGACGGTCTTCATCAGGCTGCCGGCAATACCGATGTGATCGAATTCCATGGTACGTTTGCCTGGCAGCGATGCATGGACTGCAGCCAGAAATACCAAACCCGCAACGTTGACATTTCCGAAATTCCGCCCCGTTGTAGCTGTGGCGGAATTTTAAGGCCGGATGCTGTTTTTTTCGGCGAAATGATCCCCCAGGATGCCCTGTGGCGTTCCAGGCAAATTGCGTCTGATTGCGATTTGATGCTGGTGGTCGGCACTTCCGCCGTGGTTCAGCCGGCAGCGCTTATGCCGGTCGTCGCCAAAGAAAGCGGTGCCAAAGTTGTTGAAATCAATCCGGAGAGAACGCCGTTAACGGATGAAATCAGTGACTATCTGATCATGGGCGGAGCAGGCGATGTAATGAATCGGATTATAGCAAAGCTGGAACAAATTTCATAATATTATGAAAAAGAATGCTTCCCTCTGGGTTCAGACAGTCGCACTAAATCCCCCGACCCTTCAAAATAACACCGCTGATGCCGACCGTCTGATCTCTGCGTTAAAAGCCACTATTCAAAGCGATACGATCGATGTTGATCTTTCTCTGTTAAAGAAGCTGCCGGCCCTTTTGCGAAAATGGGAATATCAGGTTCGCTGTATTGTATTTAAAGACCGCCACCGGTGGCTGCTGACCGGCATCACGGATGCAGCGGATGCCACCCCCATCGCCGGTCTTGCGATTGACCTTGGTACCACCCGGGTTGTTTTACGATTGCTTGATCTCATCTCCGGCAGCACCCTGGCAGAATCTGCCTTTGACAATCCCCAGGACGCTGTCGGGCCGGATATTCTGGCCCGTATCCATTATGCTGAACAGGATGGTGGCCTTGACAGGCTCCATGAGCTGATCATCAAGGGGCTAAACCATGCAATTTCCAGCCTGTGTGCAACAAAAAAACTTAATCCACAAAGTATTTACGCCCTGGCTGTGGCCGGTAATACAACCATGACCCACCTTTTCATGGGGCTTAATCCGCGCTGGATCATCCGCGAGCCCTATATCCCGGCAGTCAACAAACCGCCGGTAGTAAAAGCCGGGGCTTTGGGTGTCCGGGTGAACCCCCTGGCCCGGGTCCTTATTTTTCCCAATATCGGCAGCTACTTCGGCGGTGATCTGATTGCCGGAATTCTATATTCGAAAATATACAAAAATGAGGAGACCGCCATTCTGGTAGACGTGGGAACCAATGCCGAAGTGGTGCTCGGCAATAAAAACTGGCTGATAGCCTGTGCCGGTGCCGCCGGTCCGGCCCTGGAAGGCGGGGTCACCCGCATGGGCATGACGGCGGGGCCGGGGGTCATCGACAAAATTTCGATAGACCCGGAGACCCATGAATTTAGAGTTCACACCATTGAAAAAAAGCCACCCCGGGGTATTTGCGGTTCCGGAGTAATTGATCTGGCCGCCCAGCTGTTTCTTGCCGGCATGATCGACATTCGCGGCAAATTTATGCCGTCAGCGTGCGGCAATCGCCTTAAAAAGATTGACGGCCTGTTACATCTGACGGTGATTTCGGCCGACCAGTCCGACACCGGGGCAGATTTAACCATCAGCCAGGCCGATATGGACAGCCTAATTCGATCCAAAGCCGCCATGTACACTATCCTGGAGACCATCACCACCTCGGTGGGCATGAAGCTGATGGATTTAAAACGGTTTTATGTCGCCGGGACCTTCGGGTCTTTCATTGATCCTCGCTCGGCTATCACCATCGGTATGCTGCCGGATTTGCCCCTTGAAAGCTATCTTCCCCTGGGCAACAGCTCTTTGGGCGGTGCCACCCTGGCGCTCACCGCGGTGGATTGCCTGGAAAAAATGGACCGCATCCGCGACCGCATCACCTACCTGGAACTCAACGTCAACCAAGAATTCATGAACCGCTTCAGCGCGGCCAAGTTTCTGCCCCACACCGATCCATCCCTGTTTCCGTCTGTAAAAGTATGAAAAAGGGATAAATTACTGGATTTTGCACGAGTCGGAGGCTTTCATATGCAAGATTCAGGAAATTATTAGTAGGTTGACAAGTCTTTTAAAAAGTAGTATTAAGGTAGCATGAAGATTAAGACATCTATAACATTATCAGAAGAAGTACTGCTTAAAATAGATCAAATAAGTGGGGAGTCGAGAAATCGATCAGCCTTCATTGAGATTGCCATACGTGATTTCCTGAAAAAAAGAGCAAAAAAAATTAGAGATGATAGGGACCTGGAGATTCTGAATAGAAATTCAAAACGTCTCAATCGTGAAGCAGAAGATGTTCTCTCTTACCAAGTGGAATTATGAAACGGGCAGAATTCTATCGCGTCCAGAAACCATCATCCCGTGATCCTAAAAAGTATCGGATCTTTATTGTCGTAAGCCGTCAGATTCTGATCGACTCTCGTTTTTCCACCGTTATTTGCGCTCCTGTTTATAGCAAATATGACGGCCTGCTTACTCAGGTTCAAGTAAATGTTGAAGATGGCTTGAAACATGACAGCAGTATACATTGCGATGAACTTATAAGCCTGCCTAAATCGGTCCTTACTAACTATGTCGGCACGCTTTCTGAACAAAAAATATCCGAACTAGATACTGCCTTAAAAGTAGCCCTCGATCTCGACGATTCGATTGGCGACTATTAAAATTGCCAATAGACGTCATTCCTGAATCTTTTTGCTCCAATATACCAGGAGGTCATTTTATGCCAAAACCCATCTATTTGTATTACAACGCTACCACCCCCCACGATCCGCAAGTTATTGAGGCCATGCAGCCGTTTCTGGAAGTTTGTGATTATCTGGAAAAAAAGGGGGTGGAAGTAACCTATGTGCCCGTCGAGGGCCAGGGAATGGTAAGCGTATCGGCAGTGGAGGCAGCCACAGACTCCGTACCGTCCTGATTACGATTATGCATGCCAACAACGAGGTGGGCACCATCCAGCCGATTGCCGAAATTGCGCAGATCGCCAAACAGCACGGTATTCTGCTGCATACCGATGCGGCCCAGTCTGTCGGCAAAATCTCCACCGAGGTGGACACACTCGGGGTGGATTTGCTTTCAATCGCCGGCCACAAGGTCTACGCCCCTAAAGGGGTAGGTGCACTTTTTATCCGTGCCGGCCTAAACCTGGCCAAATTCATGCACGGTGCCGGGCAGGAGTCCGGCCGGCGGCCCGGAACCGAAAATGTACTCGAAATCGTGGGACTGAGAAAAGCCTGTGAAATTGCTAAACGTGATCTGGACAGCAATATGAAGCATATGCAACATATGCGCGACCGCCTTCACGAAGGGATTAAAGTTGTATCAAGTTAACAAAAACATCAGTACATATCTGGGATCAAGATCTCTGGCGGCCACCATACCCAATTCGCTTTCTATTTCTGCAAAAAGATTCTCAAAAGTCCTTCCCAGCCCCTCGGTGAGCTCAAAATCTTTTAGACCGGTCTCTGCGGCAAGCCAGTTTAAAAAGTGATTTTTCATAGCCTGGGGGATGGTGCGTTGTATTTTGGTCCCGGAATTCGGTTGACCGGGAAGCAGATCGTTATAAAACGGTTTAAAGTCTTTCAAGGCAATGGATTGCAGTGGATTGGCCGGCAATTTAAGATAATGCCGGGCCCATAGCGTAAGCACCAGATTTTTGTAGGTCAGAAATCCGTATGAGGCCGGATGGGCAAGCTCAATGGTCATCATGGACAGCAGTTCGTCCACGGCCTTGATCTGATTGAAAATATCTTCAGTCATCTGGATATCTTCAAGGCGGTTAAACTCCCGGTAAAGAACACCGGTCTGGTAGTAATCATAAAACAGCGGTTTTTTGAGAAGCAGACCGCCAAGCACCCCCAGCCATTGCTCTCCCCAAAAAGTCAATCGTAACCCGGCAGCGGCAAACCAGCACTGGTCAATCCATTTTTCAGCCTGCCACTTCAACTCCAGCACTCCGCCGAATCCCACCCTGAAAATTTGGGTCAGCGGATATTTAATAAATAACTCAGCGGCCTGGCGGGGATCAACGTCTGCATGATCTTTGACCAGACGTTCCAGCCCAAGGCTGATAATTCCGCAGGCCTTTTTTACAATTTCCCGCAACTCTTCTCTGCCGCGCACAGTTTTATGATCGGCAACAATGATGCGGTTACACAGGTTGGCAAACTCAGCCTGGATATCCGGCAGCGCCGGCGAACCTGCAATGGTCGCCAAAGCGCGGGTAAAGTGGTTGTCTTCCTGCAGTAGCCGGAACGGGTATTGTGGAACCGGAAGTAGAGAAAGTTTGTCGCTATCTGAAATCCTATCAATCCTGTATTTGCCGATATCCTGCGGCTTGATCGGCTGATAGATACCCACCGCGTCATCAAACGGCAGAAATCCCTTTTCAGCCAGGCGCACGGTGCGCCAGTGATAGCAATTTTCCTCCGATTCGGCCGGCAGCACATGGGTCGCTTCCAGCAGGACATTTTGATAGGTACGGTGGTCGTAATCGGCCAGGTGTTTGATCAATTTTGTTAAAAACGCTTTGCGCTGGTCATCGGTAATTTGGTCAGCTTCGCCCTCAATTGGTGGATCAATAAAGCGGATGTAATAAATATCATCGAGGGCAAAAAAATCATCACCGAGCTCTGAAGGATCCTGATCGTGCTCACGCACCCGGACTTCGATGTTTTTAAACAGATAAAATTCTATAAATTCAAGCTTCTGCTGGAGAAACCAGCGAATGAAGCGTTGCGGATCCGCGTCAAAGAGTAACCCAAGCCAGCGCGAAACCGACTTAATGTCGATTCGATCTTTTTGCCAGGCTTCCAGATCGACGATGTGGTCCCACTGCTTTTCTGATGCCATGGCCAGCACCGGCAGGGCATCCTCCGGTCCAATGTCATGGATTAAAAAATATAAATCCTGCTCGGGGAATGAATGTACCAAAGGCAGCTGCTGGGGGTCTTGCAAAATCCGGTCGAGTGCCTCTTGGGGAGGCAGCGCCAAGATCTGCTGCCGTTTCGCATGCAGCTTCTCTATACGCTCTAACGCCTTTTTATCTGTTCTGTCGTCGGTCATCGATATCTTGAATATTGTATTTGTCTAATTTTAGCTTTTTTAAACAGCTTCGGTCTCAATCACTGACTTTGAATTCCAGGGTGCAAATTTAAACAGCATGAGCATCCCGGGTATGGCGATCAAGGTGCAAAAGATAAAGAAGCTCGTCCAACCCAAATTTTCGGCTAAATAACCGGTGCCGGCTGATGCGATGACACGCGGCACTCCCATCAGACTGGTTAAAAGGGCATATTGGGTGGCCGTAAACTTTTTGTTGGTGATGCTTGCCATAAAGCCTGCATAGGCGGCAGTTCCCATTCCGGCACTCAGGTTTTCAAACGCAATGACTGCGGCTAAGGCCGCTACGTGGTGACCGATTAGGGACAAAACGGCAAAGCCGGCCGTTGATACGGCTTGTAAGACTCCAAAGATCCACAAACTACGGTTAATTCCGATCCTGAGCATAATGATCCCACCTAGAAGGCTGCCTCCCAAAATAGCCCAAAATCCAAATAGTTTCACCACCGTGCCGACCTCGGTTTTGGTGAAATTTAGATCGACGTAAAAAGGTGCTGTCATTGAACCGGCCATGGTATCCCCGATTTTATAAAGCAGGATAAAAGCTAATATCCACAGAGCATTATGCCGCTGAAAATATTCAACAAATGGTTCCATTACGGCCGCACTCAAGCTTCGGGGAATACCAAAAGGGGTCGCTGGCTCCGGTGTCACCAGGGTGGTAATCAGGCCAGGTACCAGACAAACGGCCATGAGGGCGTAGACGGTCGAAAACGGCAGGTGATCGGCCAGGATTAGACCTCCTCCGGTCGCCAGGAGCATGCCAACCCGATAACCACTCACATAAAGGGAAGATCCTAAACCAAGTTCTTCATCCGCCAGGTCTTCGCGACGATAGGCGTCAATAACCGTGTCTTGGGAAGCGCTGAAAAAGGCGACCAGCAAAGCGACAAAGGCAACTATCGTCGGGTTCTGGCCGGGGTTGGTTGTGCCCAGGCTGAACACTGATATCATGAGCCCGGTCTGAAATATGAGCAACCAGCCACGGCGACGACCAAACATGGGTATGGTAAAGCGATCAAGTATCGGTGCGGTTATAAATTTAAGCGTGTAGGGCAATCCCACGAGGGCAAAAAGGCCAATTATTGTCAGGTCGACACCGTCTTCACGCATCCATGTCTTCAAAACAAAGCCGGTCAGCTCCAGCGGCAAACCCGCCACATAGCCCATGATCAGCGCAACCAGCATACGGCGGCTGAAAACGACTTTTAATATGGATTGGCGTATTTCAGACTGCAAACGTCCTCGCGAGGCTGCTAAGAGAATGACGAATGTAGATTGTCGAATGACGAATTAAGGTGTTCTTTCAATTTTATAAAACCTTATATACAAAGGGAGAAAACCGACAACAGAAATGGAAATGACAGAATTCCTGCATTAGACATTCGTTCCACCGTAGGCGGATCAATTGTCATTCCAATAGTCATTCGTCAATCGTCATTCATCATTTGTTTGGGTGTAACTATCGGGCCAAATTTTTCTTTCAACGCCGTCAGCTCCTGGCGCTGTTCTTTCAAAATATCAAACAGCTTCGGCGGAATGTTCTTTTCTTTTCCGTAGGCTTCAATCTGCAGATCCACCCGGGCCACAATATTGTCGATGCAAAGAGAAAATTGCTTCACATAAAGGTCTTCGGGGTACTCTTTATCGATTTTGGATTTAAACAAATCCTTCAGATCTTCATACTTCGGTAAATACCCGACGGGGGTATCTATGGCCTCAACTTCTCTGTGGGCGCGTCTTTCCAGCCAGGCCATCCAAACCTTAACATCTTTTTTCTCCCCGAGCAGCTTTTTGGAGGTCCCTCCCCTGGCCTCTTCGGTTAAGAAGTAATTCAGTCCAGCCAGAATCGGCTGCTTATCCGCAGCGATTTTGCGGCTGCCGAAAAATTGGAACTGCGCTTCCATATAGTCGCCCAATGAACCGGGGATAAACGGGGCATTGGCCCAGGGCTGTCGCCGAACACCGGTAGCGCCGACTTCGGTGGCCGTAGCCGCCGAGACGATGCAGGCACCGATGACAACGCCGCGATCCGAATCCTTGGCAACCCATACCGGGGGCATGGTGTCACTGTCGCGGCCACTGTAGGTAACGATGCGCGTCTCAACGCCGGCGGGGTTCTCGTTCCAATCGGAATAATTGCCCAGGGCGACGTTTTTCAATGTACATCTGGAATTGGGATGCGACATCGGAATCTCTTTGCCGCTTGCGTCAACCATGCCCTTTTCCCAGGGACCCTGAAAATTTACCCCTTTTGTCGGCTCCGGGTCTTCATTGTTGCCGACCCACTGGGGCACATTGTTTTCATCGATTAATACATTGGACCAGATGACTTCGGTTCCGGGTTTACGCAGGCATTCCATCAGCATGGGATCGCCTTCCCAGTTGACATCCTCCACGATTCCGAAAATGCCAGCCTCCGGATTGATAGATCGGACCGAACCGTCTTCGGCTATCCACAACTGGGCCAGGTCGTCGCCCACAAAATGGTCACCCGCCATGGCCGAAGTCGTCTTGCCGCATCCGCTGGGCGCGGCACCGATCATCCAGGTAATCCGCCCTCCGGGGCCTTCGATCCCGGTGATAAACATGTGTTCGGCCAGCTGCTCTTCTCTTTTTTCATACACCGAGCGGTCGACGGAAAAGCGATGATTGCCCTTTTTCATCAACAGCGTATTGCCGGCATAGGTACAGTTAAAACTGTAAGTGGTCAGGTGACTGCGATCCATAAATACCCGGGCGTTGGGCAAATCCTCGGAGCGGTTCAAACCTTCACTGTGGATATTGGTATAAAAATGCCCTAACTTTTCAACTTCCTGACCAATGGCGGCAAACACATTGCGATAGAGAATGTCGGCACTGTGCATGACGTATGTGGAACTGGATATTTCAACCGCCGGATTGGCTGCCGGAGCACCCACCGGCCCCCGCATATAAAACCCGACCATCATAACCTTGCCTTTCATGATTCCGGCCATTTTGTCCCGGATATCATCGAGGGCTTCGGCCCGATCCTTTTTTTGGGCCAGGGAGTTTACCTCTTCACCCGCATTGTGAATATAAAAAGTGCGGTCAATGATGCGGCCCTGTTCTTCTTTGAGGTCATAATGGATGGTGTGTCCTTCCATTGAAAGTGTGGACTCTTCACCCTTTTCCAGCGACAAGTCCCGGACGAATTGCCTGTCTTCCTCTGATCCGGTGGCGATAAAGACGGCATCCGGTTCACACATGACAGCGGCATTGGCTATTTTTTTCAAAATTTCCGGATTTTTGATTTGACTCAACTTGGCCTGATTGGCCTCATCCATTTTGGCTTTCAAGATTTCCTGAGCTGCTTCCGGAGTCTTGATGCCGCCTAATTCCGATACAATGTCAATGACGTCTTTTTTGGGTCCCATAATTATTCTCCCTCTACGAAGATTTCAAAAAATATTGGCATCAATGTTTGATTCTAAGGCCGGCTACCGCGGATGAAAAGGTTGTGAACTTAAAGTAGTATTACCTTATCATTTAATAAGTTCCCGGTCAAAAGGTAATCATTCCCTGATTGAGCGGAAACCGCTCAATCAGGTGTTAATTGTTATGTGTTGTCATGTTCGCATCTGAATTTTTCCTGGATGGGCATGTTCTGCCGGACCCAGATCAATACCTTGTCAAATTCGTCTCTAAGTTCTCCCAGAGCTTTTCCCCGGTGGCTGATCCGGCTTTTTTCTTCCCGGGACAACTGGCCAAAGGTTTTTTTTAAGGGCGGGTAGTAAAATACCGGGTCATAGCCAAATCCGCCATCGCCGGCGGGTTTTTCGGCAATCAGACCTTCACAGCGCCCTTCGTAAGTCAGGGCCGCTCCGGTGGGAACCGCCAGTGATATGACGCACTCAAAGGCTGCCTGGCGATCGGTGTGCCCCTTCATCTCGTCGAGCAGTTTGGTGTAGCGTTGCTGATCGCTGGCATTCTCACCGGCAAAACGAGCCGAATAAACGCCGGGGGCACCCCCAAGGGCGTCCACCACCAGACCGGAATCATCCGCCAAGGCCGGATAACCCAGTATCTTTGAAATGAAACTGGCCTTTTTGTAAGCATTTTCATCAAAGGTGTCCCCGTCCTCCACCACGGGCGGCAGGGGACCAAATTCGTCAAGATTTTTGATGTTGATGGCAAACCCCTTTAACAGGTCTCTAATCTCGGCTGTCTTTCCCGGGTTGCCGGTGGCAATCACCAGAGTCAAAGTCTCTTGCATAAACACCCCATTTTGGATTAACCTCAGCCTATACCATAATTTAAATGCCTCTATTTCGAAATCTGAGTTAAGATGTTAGGGTAAAAACTAATCACACATCCTTCGTTGTAAAGAATTTAAACTCCATACAATAGCAATGGAGCATAGTATTTTCCGGAACGTGTCTTTGACAATCACGATAAGACCATAGGAGGTAACGCCACCATGCAGCGCTGGAACGGCTGGGGGGACGAATCAATAAATATGGCTGTCGCGCCGGGAGGACTAAAAATCTTAAGCGACCTTATCGGCAAAGGACGGCCGGCACCCGATTTTCCCCTGGAAAATATACTAAACCGGATCCCGTCTTCGCGGATGCCTCAGCATCCTCTAATATCGACTGACCCGAAATTGCGACTTGACCACGCCCACGGGCAAAGCCTGCCGGATTGGATTGGTCTGCGTTGCGGTATTTTGCAGTGCTTCCCGGACGGCGTCGCCATGCCTGCCAGTGTTGATGCGGTTCAGGAGCTGTTAAGGTTTGCTGCCGATCATGATATGGTGGTCATCCCTTTCGGAGGCGGCACCAGTGTGGTCGGTCATTTGGACGTCCCTTCGGGTGAAAAAATGGTTCTCAGCTTATCCCTTGAGCACCTCGACCGTTTAATCCGTATCGATTCGGACAACATGCTGGCCACTTTTGAAGCCGGTATTCGCGGACCGGAGCTCGAAATGCAATTAAGCGCCCGGGGATTCACCCTCGGCCATTACCCGCAATCCTTTGAGTATTCAACTCTGGGCGGATGGGTGGTCACCCGATCCAGCGGTCAGCAGTCGAGACATTTCGGTAGAATCGAACAGCTGTTTGCCGGGGGAGAAATAGTCACCCCCCGGGGGGTTCTGAATTTCCCGCCATTTCCGGCGTCAGCTGCCGGACCTGACCTGCGCCAAATTTTGCTCGGCTCGGAGGGCCGCATGGGCGTGCTGACCAGGGTTACCGTCAAACTTTCTCACCTTCCGGAAAAAGACGATGTTTATGGAATTTTTTTCCCCACCTGGGAACAGGGAAAAGATGCCGTAAAGGCCATCGCCGGTGCCGACATTCCATTTTCGATGATCCGGTTGAGCAACCGCACCGAAACCATCACAAATCTGGCTTTGGCCGGCCCTAAAGGGCCAATTCGCCTGCTCCGGCGCTATCTCCGACTGCGTGGTCTGTCTGATCAAAAAGCCTGTATGTGTCTGATTGGATTTACCGGTTCCCGGCGCATAACGACTGCCGCAAAGGGTGATGCATTTTCGATCGTGCGTCAAAATAAAGGCCTTGCGGTAGGAAAAGCCATGGGCAATGCCTGGAAAAAGAACCGTTTCAGATCCGCTTACCTGAGAAACACGCTCTGGGATTTGGGATATGCTGTGGATACCCTGGAAACGGCGATCACCTGGGACAAAGTGGCGGCTACCATGCAGGCCGTCGAAAAATCCATCACAAACGCCCTGGCTGTTGCTGACGAGAGGGCCCATGTATTTACCCATCTTTCACACGTCTACCCGACCGGATCCAGCATTTATACCACCTTTCTGTTCCGTCTCTTCGAAAGGCCCCAGGCAACGTTGGAAGCCTGGAAATCCGTAAAACAATCGGCCAGCCAAACCATTGTCGACGCCGGCGGCACCATCAGTCATCAGCATGGTGTCGGTAAAGACCACCGTCAATATCTAAGTGCTGAAAAAGGTGCTATCGGAATCAGTACCTTGAAAACGGTTTTTGATCATCTGGATCCCGGGCAGCAGATGAATCCGGATAAACTGCTGCCGTAGTCAGAGGACAGAGGTATTTGAATTCGGAATTGGGAATGCGGAATAAGGATGTACGCAATGAACCTAAAGGACATACCCGCTAAATGGGATTTAATCATCATCGGTGGCGGCATCACCGGTGCCGGTATATTCCGGGAAGCGGCCCGTATGGGTATAACGGTCATTCTCATCGAACAGCGGGATTTTGCCTGGGGCACTTCCAGCCGCTCATCAAAACTGGTCCATGGCGGCTTGCGCTACCTCAAAGAAGGGCATTTTAGAATGACCAAAATCGCCGTTGAGGAGCGGGAACGACTTCTCAAGGAAGCACCCGGGCTGGTCGAATCGCTGGGATTTTTGTTGCCGATATATGAAGATCAGCGGCCGGGCAAGCGAACCATGCAGGTCGGGTTATCGCTGTATGATATTATGGCCCGGGAACGTCAACATCATTATTATGACTGCGAAACGTTTAAGCAGATGGTCCCCCATATCAATTCCAACGGTCTTAAAGGCGGTTTTGAATTTCTGGATGCCCAGGTCGATGATTCCAGGCTGGTTTTGCGCCTCATCAACGAGGCGGTGGCATCCGGAGCCAGTGCGCTAAATTATACGGCCGTAAAGCGTATCAACCGCAATGATGAAGGTCAGGTTGTGGGGGTCAAAGTGGAAGATGTGGAAACCCATGAGACAAAAAAACTGACATCTCCGGCAGTGATCAACGCCACCGGATCCTGGGCTGAAAAATTGCACCCTTCGCCGGAGCCCCGGCGCCATCTGAGGCCCCTGCGCGGCAGCCATCTGGTATTTCCCGCCGCCGCGCTGCCGCTCACCAAAGGCTTCAGCTTCATCCACCCCGTGGATAATCGCGCGGTTTTTGTGGTCCCCTGGGAAGGCGCCGTGCTGGTGGGTACCACCGATCTGGACCATGCGGAAAACTTATCGGTGGAGCCAAAGATAACCGAGGAAGAAGTTTTCTACCTGATGCAGGGAGTTCAGGCAATGTTTCCGCCCCTCGACATTTCGCTGAAGGACTGCCTGTGTGCTTTCGCCGGCATCCGGCCGGTACTTAGCGAGGGGAAGCTAAAGCCTTCCGAAGAATCTCGCGAACACGTCGTATGGATTAACGACGGCCTGATAACCGTTACCGGCGGTAAACTGACAACCTTTCGGCGCCTGGCCCTGGATGCGCTCAAGGCGTCCAAACCCTATTTGCCGCAGAATACGAGCATAAACCGCAAGGCACCGGCTTTCGAGGAAGTGCCGGAAAAACCGCTTCTGGGCTATGGGTTGACCCCGCAAATCTGGCGACGTCTTTACGGCCGTTATGGTATGGCAGCCGAGGCCCTCGTCCGGAAGGCCAAACCCGAGGATCTTAAAAGCATTCCAGGAACACATACCATCTGGGCCGAGCTGCCCTATGTGGCTCAAAATGAACAGATCAGACATCTGGGCGATTTATTATTACGGCGCGTTCGTATTGGGTTGTTGACACCAGATGGCGGAAAAGCATATTTAAAACGCATCCGGAAACTGTGCCAAAATGTCCTGCCCTGGGATCGGAGGCGCTGGAAAAAAGAAATCAACAGATACCGGGATCATTGGCTTTACGCCCATGCCCTTCCGGTCAGACGCGCTGAAGCTCTTGAAAAAGGAAGGATTTTTTCGCTGCGCTTCCTGGGATCGGCACTGAGCGCGCTTTACTATAAAATTGCATCCAAAAGGCAGCGCGATCAAATTTTGTAAAGGTGATCAATGAGCGGAAAAGACCTGTTGTTGGCTATTGACAACGGAACCCAGAGCCTGAAAGGGTTGATCTTTGATCTTCAGGGCCGGCTTTTGGCAAAAGAGCTTGTGCCCTTTGCGCCTTATTTCTCCGAACAACCTGCCTGGGCCGAACAGGATCCGGATGTTTTCTGGGATGCCCTGTGCCGGGCCTGCCAGGGGCTCTGGCAGCAAAATGCCGAATATAAGGAACGTATCGCCGGGGTAGCACTCACCACCCAGCGCGGAACCGTGGTAAATGTCGATAAAAGCGGCAAGCCCCTGCGACCGGCCATGGTGTGGCTGGATCAACGCAAAACCCATGGTTTGGCGCCGCTGGCAGGGTGGTGGGGGGTTATCTTCGGCCTGGGCGGCCTAAAAAAAACGGTGGCCTATCTGCAGTCGGAAGCCGAGGCCAATTGGATTGCCACCTATCAGCCGGAAATCTCGCAAAACACCCACAAATACCTCCTGCTTTCCGGCTACCTGACCTACCGACTGGTCGGTCAATTCGTCGATTCCGTCGGCTGTCAGGTAGGCTACATTCCCTTCGACTACAAACGACAACGCTGGTCATCCGCCTGGGACTGGAAATGGCGGTTGCTGCCATCCATCAAGGTTTCCATGCTGCCGGAATTGCTTCCCCCAGGAGAAATTCTGGGGACCATTACGACCCAGGCGGCGCAGGCAACCGGTATCCCTGAAGGACTGCCCCTGGTGGCTGCTGCGGCCGACAAGGCCTGTGAGGTCATCGGTTCCGGCAGCCTGGAATCCAACATCGGCTGTCTCAGCTACGGTACCACAGCCACCATCAATGTCACCCACAAAAAATATATCGAGCCCATTGCGCTCATACCCCCCTATCCTTCGGCGGTACCCGGATCTTACACGGTTGAGGTCATTGTGTACCGCGGCTATTGGATGGTCAACTGGTTCAAGCAGGAGTTCGGCTATCCGGAGCGCGAGCAAGCCGCGAATTCAGACCTTAATCCCGAGCAGCTTTTTGACAAGCTGGTTGACGATATTGAACCGGGATCCATGGGTCTGATGCTGCAGCCTTACTGGACGCCGGGGTTGAAAATGCCCGGACCGGAAGCCAAAGGGGCGGTTATCGGTTTCGGGGATGTCCATACCCGGGCGCACCTGTATCGCTCCATTTTGGAAGGATTGGCCTATGCCTTGCGGGAGGGCAAAGAGCGCATTGAAAAACGCAGCGGCACATCGATTAACAGCCTGCGGGTTTCCGGCGGAGGCAGCCAGAGCCGAAATGCCATGCAGTTGACGGCCGACATTTTCGGACTGCCGACGGCCAAACCCCATCTGTACGAAACCTCGGGCTTGGGAGCCGCGATCGATGCGGCTGTCGGCCTGGGGCTGCATCCGGATTTTAAAACGGCGGTCAGGGAGATGACCCATATCGGTGAAGTCTACGAACCGGACCGCAGGAATCATAGGATGTATGATGCGCTTTACCACGACGTTTACAAAAAGATGTACAAGCGCCTGAAACCTTTATATGAGCGCATAAGAGAGATAACCGGGTACCCGAAATAGCACAACGCCGCGCACAGAGCAAACTAAACTGGAGGTTCCCATATGAAGCGGTTGCAAATCATTATTATTTTTTGGTTCGCGTTCACCTTTGCACCTCAGGGCCTGGCCGCCGAAAAAGCCATAACCATCATCCACTCCAATGACATGCATTCTCATTTTTTAGGTGCCCCGCCCAATATTGACTATACCCCTTCTGTTACCGGTGATGACCGGACCATTGGCGGCTGGGCCCGCATTGCAGCGGTCATTAAAAATGTGAAGCAGGACCGCTCCAATCCTGTGCTGGTAGTGGACGCCGGTGATTTCTTAATGGGCTCTCTTTTTCACATGCTCAGCCGGGAACAGGCCTTGGAGCTTCGCCTGTTAAGTATGATGGGCTATGACGCGGTTTGCCTCGGCAACCACGAGTTTGATCTTAAACCCGAGGGACTGGCAAGAATATTGGCAAGTGCCCGGAGCTCGGGGAAAATTCCACCCCTGGTTGCCTCCAACGTAATTTTCAGCGCTGAGAGCAGTAAAGATGATACCCTGGAAACGATCTTTAACCAGGGAGTTGTCAAGCCGTTTAGAGTGCTCGAAAAAGGAGGTCTTCGGATCGGCATATTCGGTTTGATGGGCAAAGATGCCGCCGAGGTGGCACCATTTGCCTCGCCGGTATCCTTCGCTGATCCGATAGCCGCCGCCCAAAAGATGGTCGAGGTCCTGCGGGAAACCCAAGGCGTCGATCTCGTCATATGCCTGTCCCACAGCGGTTTGTCTGACAACAAAAAAAATTCGGAAGATGAAATCCTGGCCCGGGAAGTTGACGGCATCGACATCATCATCAGCGGCCATACCCACACCAAAGTCAATGATGCCCTGTTAATCAACAATACCATCATCGTCCAGTCCTGGGAGTACGGCAAACAGCTGGGCGTCCTCGATATCATCTATGATGATGGACATGTGTCCCTCAAAAATTACCGTTCGGTGGAAATCAATGATACCATTCGCGGCGATGCCGCTATTTCAGAGCAGATTCAAGCCTTTGAAGCGGAAATCACCCGCCGAGTGCTGGCTAAAGAGGGGCTTGCCTTCAGAGAGATTATCGCCGAAACGGATTTTGATCTTGTCTTGCAAACAGATGAATCCAACCTGGGAAATCTGATAGCCGATTCCATGCGGTGGTATATAAATAAATTTGATAGCGACCCGTCAAATCCTTCGGCCCCACCTTTGGTTTCCGTCATTTCCAATGGGGTCATCAGGGACCCGGTCGTTCGGGGCACAAGCGGTCAAATAGCGGTGTGCGATGCTTTCAGGGCCATACCGCTTGGTATCGGCTTTGATGAAGCGCAAACCATGGGATATCCGCTGATTTCAATTTATGTCTATCCGTCCGAGTTAAAAAAAACTGTTGAGGTCCTGACCAGCATTTATCCGATGAAAGGCAGTGACTATTTCATCCAGGTGTCAGGCGCTAAATTCACCTACAATCCTCACCGTATGATTTTCGACCGGGTTACGGACATCTGGCTCGGTGATGAAGAAAACGGCTATCAACAACTGGACTACTCGAAATCAAATCGAACATTGATAAGGATTGCCGCCGACATCTACAATGCAACATTTTTAAAGGTCATCGGCGACTATACCCGGCAGATATTAAAGATTGTACCCAAAGATCGCAACGGCAACCCCATTGATGACCTGAAGCGCATGCGTATCGACGCCGACATACAAAAACCGGGGATCCAGGAACTCAAAGAGTGGCAAGCGGTCATTGCGTATATTCAAAGTTTTACCGATACCAACGCGAACGGCCTGCCGAATGTTCCGGATAAATACCGCGACAAACTGGGCCGCAATGTTGTCGAAGCCAGCTGGAACCCCTACCAACTGCTCAAGCGCGGAAATTATATAACCTGGCTGACATTTGCTGCATTGTTGATGGGGGTTTTTATCTTACTGGGAATTGTTCGTTTCATTGCCAGAAAGGTTGGCTAACATATTACAACTGGAGTGATGAATGGAAATTGAAATAAACAAAATAGTTGGGGCCAGCAATCGCATCCTGGAAATTAATCTCAAATCAGAGCAGGTCAAAGAACTTCAAGTGACAGACGACGACCGTAAGCTGTATCTCGGCGCCAAGGGCCTGGGGCTGAAACTTCTTTTCGAACGACTGCAGCCTGGAATTGATCCTCTGGGCGAAGACAATTACCTGGCCTTTTTGATGGGCGTTTTAATGGGAACCGGAGCGCCCTGCTCCGGTCGCTTCGCAGCATTAACCAAATCGCCGTTAACCGGAATCATGCTGACCTCATCTTGCGGCGGACCTTTCGGAATGGCTTATAAAACGGCAGGCTATGACGGATTGCTGATTGTCGGTAGATCCGAAAAACCGATTTATCTTGAAATTGACAACAAAGGCGTAAAATTCCAGGATGCCGCCCACCTGTGGGGTAAGAATACAGCTCAAACCCAGCAGGCCTTGAGCCGCGACAGAAAAGCCGGTGTGCTGGCAATCGGTCCGGCGGGTGAAAACCGGGTGCGCTACGCCAATATCGCCAGCGGTCATCGATTTCTCGGTCGCGGAGGAATGGGGGCCGTTATGGGCGCCAAGAATCTGAAAGCCATTGTCGCCCATGGAGGGACATACAGGATCCTGCCGAATGATCCGAATAAATTCAAGGCTGTCTGCAAAAAAGCGACCCAATACATCAAAGCCAATAAATATACCGGTGATCTTTACCGCAACTACGGCACCAATTCCAACACAAGGTCCTGCAACGAAGCCGGGCTGATACCGGTAAACAATTTTCGCCGCGGCAGCGACAAAAGAGCCGAGAACATCTCCGGTCAGGCGATGCAAAAAAGATACAATACCAGTTTTGACACCTGCAAACCCTGTACCATCCTTTGCGGGCACAAAGGAACTTATCCGGACGGTAGTGAGCGCCACTTGCCGGAGTACGAATCGGTTAATCTTTTGGGGCCGAACCTTGGAATTTTCGACCCGGACCGGATCTCTGAGTTCAACGATATCTGCGGCCGAATGGGGATGGACACCATCTCCGCCGGTGCGACCCTTTCTTACATCATGGAAGCAGGCGGCAAAGGGCTGATCAAAACCGATCTTAAATTCGGCTCGCCCGAGGGTATTGCCGACACACTGTTAAGTATTGCCCAACGCCAGGGTCAGGGCGATGAATTTGCCAACGGCACCCGCTGGCTGTCGCAAAAATATGGCGGTCAAGACTTTGCCATTCATGTGAAAGGCCTTGAAATGGCAGCCTATGATCCGCGCGGGTCCTGGGGACAGGGACTGGCCTACGCAGTGGCCAATCGCGGCGCCTGTCACCTTTCGGCCTATTTGATTGCTCTGGAAATATTTTTTAAATATCTGAATCCATTCAAGACCTATGCCAAAGCAGAATTTACCAAACTTTTTGAAAGTGCCTTTTGCGGTGTAAACTCACTTCAGACCTGCGAATTTACCGCCTATGCCTATACCATGGAATCAGCGCTTACCAAGTACACCCTGGACCCTGTTCTGGCTTTTATGATGCAATATTTGCCCCAGGTGGCAACCAAACTGGTTGATTTCAGCATATATTCCGATCTTTTTGAGGCGGTGTCCGGAATTCCGATGTCAACCGCTGAATTTCTCAAGGCCGGCGATCGCATCCATGTGTTAGAGCGGCACATGAACTGCCGGGAAGGGATTTCCCGCAAGGATGATACCCTGCCCGACCGCCTTCTCAATGAAGGCCGTGAAGAAGACCTTCAAAAAAGAACCGTGCCCCTGGAAAAAATGCTCGGTAAGTATTACCGCTTAAGAGGTTACGATGATAACGGCATCCCGACGGTTGATACACTGAAGAAGCTAGGTATCCAGGTTTAGTTGAAAATCTGCGTCCTCTGGATCGAGCGCAGCGGGCGGTGAAATTATGCAATAGACAAAAACACTATTCAATACGCACACGCATATATTTCAACCAAAATCAAATAAAAGGGAAATTACTGATGAAAATTCCGAAACGTGGTTTGCCGAAAGAAGAAATTTTCAAAATTTTGCAAGACTATAAAGGCCATGATCTGGACTGGCAATCGGGCAAAGTGCTCGGATTCATCTATGATGCCGGAAAAAAAGTCCATGAGGTGACCCATAAGGCCTACACCATGTACCTGACTGAAAATGCGCTTGATCCCCTGTCTTTTCCAAGTTTGCTGCGGCTGGAAAATGAAGTGGTGCGGATGACTGCCAACCTGCTCGACTGCAGCAGCGACGTCGTCGGCAATTTTACTTCCGGAGGTACGGAAAGCCTGATTCTGGCCGTCAAAACTGCACGCGACTATTCACGGGCGCTCAAACCCCATATCAAAGAGCCGGAACTGGTAATGCCGATCACCGCCCACTCCTCGCTTTATAAGGCCTGCCACTACCTGGGGATTAAGCCGGTGGTAACCCGGGTCCATCATGATACCTTTAAAGCAAATGTGGATGCCATGCGCGCGGCCATTACAGACCACACCATTTTGCTGGTCGGCTCGGCCCCGGGTTATGCCCACGGGGTCGTCGACCCGATTGGAGAAATCGCTGCCCTGGCCCGGGAAAATGATCTATTGTGTCATGTAGATGCCTGTGTGGGCGGCATCCACCTTTCTTATATGCGCAAACTCGGCTGCGATGTCCCGGACTTTAATCTGAACGTTCCCGGTGTCACGTCTTTATCCGTCGATCTGCATAAATACGGCTACGCCCCCAAAGGCGCGTCCATTATTTTACACAAAAACAAAGAACTCAGAAAATATCAGATCTGGGGCTGCTCGCGCTGGACCGGCTATCCGGTGATAAACGCAGCGATAACCAGTGCCAAAAGCGGGGGACCCATGGCGGCGGCCTGGGCGGTATTGAATTACATGGGTGACGACGGCTATATGGAAATAGTGCGGGAAGTCATGGAAGCTACACAGTTAATGATTGACGGCGTCAGCCGCATAAAGGGTCTGAGGGTGCTGGGCAAACCGGATATGTGCATGTTCGCCCTGGCCTCAACCACGGACAAAATAAATGTCTACCATTTGGCCGAAGAAATGAAAAAAACGGGTTGGTATCT
>JBATKU010000307.1:0-9025 GCA_049669725.1 Desulfobacterales bacterium | reverse complement strand
TTAAACGCCCCAAGGGGCGGGGAATCAAACCCTCGTCCGCCGCAGGCGGATTAAAAGAAAAAAGCAAGCTATGCTTTTATATTCATTTACTGATTTCTGGTTTTTAATGCTGAAAATACCAGGTATTAATAATAATGATGGAGTGAAGCGACGCCTCAATTTTAGTCATTTTAGGCAATTTAGGCATTTTAGACATTTGTTGGAGAATCCCAGGGACTAATTAAAAGCAAATTATTGGTTCCAGCGCCGGGTTAGGAGCAAGATATGAAAATAGTTGAATGTATCGATGTGCAGAAGACATATCAGCAGGGTCAGATTGAAGTACATGCGCTTAAAGATATCAACTTAACCATCGCTGAAGGTGAATTTCTGGCCGTGGCGGGGCCATCCGGCTCCGGCAAAACCACCCTTTTGAACCTTGTCGGAGGATTGGATGGTTTCGATGCCGGCAGTATCATCGTAGACGGAAATGCCTTTGATCAAATGTCTCAGTCGCAACTGGCGAAATTAAGACTTCACAAGCTAGGATTTGTTTTTCAGGCCTATAACCTGATTCCGGTGCTGTCAGCAGCCGAAAATGTCGAATTTGTGATGTTGCTTCAGGGAGTTGCGGCCATGGAACGGCGTGAGCGGGCCAAAGCTATTCTGGACGATGTCGGCCTGGAAGGCAAATACGACAGACGACCGTCCGAGTTGTCCGGCGGCCAGCAGCAGCGTGTTGCGGTGGCCCGGGCCATCGTATCCAACCCCTCCATCGTGCTGGCCGATGAGCCCACCGCCAATCTGGATTCTAAAACCGGCACCGGGCTGATGGATATGATGAAAAAAATGAACACCGAAAAAAACGTGACCTTCATTTTTTCAACCCACGACAACATGGTTATGGATTATGCCCGACGACTCATCCTTTTACATGATGGACGGTTGAAAGAAGATCGGGTGAAATGAGGCGGGTGACTGGATACTGGATGCTCGATGCAAACCGCGCAGGGCCAGGGCGAAAAACGTGAAAGGCCAATATAAAAACTTATTTGTTGCATTCTTTTTTATTCTCGCCTTTATCGGTTTACACAGAAGGACCCTATTGGGCCAAAACACTTCGGGGGTTGGGGCCTCCCCTGCCCCGATTTCTTCCAGCGGTGCAGAGCCCTCTTCAAAACCGTGGTACAAAAAAATTACCACCCACTGGGGCGGACGGTTGAGAACCACCGGGCTGGCATCACGGGTAACCGATGACACCATATATGAACCGGTGGGGACCGGCACCTATTACGATGCCGGCACCAGTTTGCGATTGACCAATGAGACATTTTTTTCTGATTCAGTATACACCGAAATTCAGTATGATTTGGTATGGCTCGGCGGAGATACCATCCGCAAACAAAATGAATTGAAAGATATTTATCCCAATCTTTCCGACGTGTATTTCCCCGGGGATCCTCTGAATGATGACCGGCGCCTGATGGATCTTTCCGACACTATCAAGGAAAAGGACAGCTGGTTTCTTGTGCAACGGTTGGACCGTCTCTACCTCGCACTGCTGGGAAATCGGGCATCGCTTCGGATTGGCCGGCAGGCCATTACCTGGGGAGACGGTTTTGTTTTTAACCCCATGGACCTGTTTAATCCCTTCCCTCCGACCGCCATCGATCGGGATTATAAGGTCGGGGATGATATGATCAACGCCCAATATTTGCTTAATCAATTCGGAGATTTACAGCTTCTTTATGTTGCCCGCCGGAATCCGGATAACAACGAGGTCGAATTCGATCAGGCCTCACTGGCCGGCAAACTGCATTTTGCCCTTGGAACCAATGAATTTGACGCTATGGTTTCCAAACATTTCGAGGACCATGTGATCGGCGCCGGCAGTCGGGGATATTTGGGGGATACTGCATGGCGCCTGGATGCTACCTGGACGTTTCTGAATGATGGTGATGACTACCTTTCTCTGATCGCCAATATGGACTATTCCTGGGTTTGGTTCAAAAAAAATTTTTACGGATTTATTGAATACTACTATAACGGCCTGGGTAAAGACGATTACGCCGATGCTTTGCTGGATCCAAATATTAATGAACGCCTGGCCCGGGGCGAATTGTTTGTGCTTGGTCAAAATTATGTAAGCGGCCACCTTCAGATTGAACTGCACCCCCTGGTTAAAGTTTCCCTAACCTCCATTAACAACATCGAAGATCCCTCGGGAATATTGCAACCCTATGCTGTCTGGGATATCACCCAAAACCTTCAAATGACCGGCGGGCTAAATATATTCTATGGTGACAGCGGCACAGAATTCGGTGGCTTTAAATTGCCCGGTACCGACTTGCGCAACAAGGCGCCGGATAATGCCTATCTCTGGTTTATCTATTATTTTTAAATACGCTATTTGGCCGCGGAAAAGTAGACAAAAAACAGGGCGCCTGATATAATCAATTCAAATCATCCTATCAAAGATTCAATCCTATTTGATCCTTTTATTCTTCGCATGGCTTAAATGGCAGATTTGATAGATAACTATTTTTTGGAGGTGAGACCCAGGCGTCCGAATGAGTATATTATGAGATTTAGGCGGTTTAGCGAAACCCAGATAAAATTTATCAAATTTACACTTTTCGGTGGCGTTGTTTTTTCATGGGGCCTACTCTTGAATTTTTTCACGGTCGAAGTGTTGCATGCTGATAAAAAAATTGCCTATCTATTCGTGATTTTTTCCCAAATTTTAATTTGTTTTTTTCTCAACCGCTATGTTATTTTTGAGAATAGCGAGCGTAATTTTTTCCAAACGTTTTCAGGATATCTTGCTGCGCTGGCCATCTTTCGGATGGCGGACTGGATGCTCTATGTGATTCAAATTCATTGGTTTGCTTTACCCTATCTTTTGGCACAGACGCTGAATAATTTTTTTATTTTTTTTGCCAAATTTCCAATTTATCGTATCATTTTTGACAGTCGGCCGTCACATGCAGCGATGAAAAAAAATAATGCCGAATGAGAAAAAAATTATTTCAGGCGCATCCATGCGACAAATTTTAACGGCCCTCATCATCATCGGTATTTTTACAGCAGGGCTTTACCTGCGGTTCGAGATGGCGAATAAAACCGTGGTTTATCAGCCCATCCGGGCGGATGCAAAAGAATATTATCTATACGCTTATAATTTAGCAAAATATGGTGTTTATTCACGGCAATACCCGCGTCAAATTGAAGATTACACACCCGTTCCGGATGCTCACAGGACCCCGGGCTATTCCCTGTTTTTATTACCTTTTATCAAGATTTCCCCTCCGCTTAAAATGGTCGCTGTGGTGGTTGTCACCCAGGCCATCATCAGTGCCTTGACCATATTGACGGCCTTCGTTTTCTTCAAGTCCTTTCTAAAGGGCCCATGGGCCCTGGGCGGCGCAGTTCTGGTTGCCATCAGCCCGCACCTGATCGCTTTCAATATTTATATGCTTACCGAATCGTTATTCACCTTTTTTTTGGTACTGCTTGGCTGGTCCATGTCCGCCGTTGCGCAAAACAAAAGTCGGCGGCATGCCCTGATTGCAGGTCTTGTCTTAGGGGTTTCATTATTGATTCGTCCGACCATGCTGTATTTTATAGCCTTTCTTATTCCGGCCTTCTTCGTTTTTTTTCAAAAGAAAAAAGCATGGGTGTTGGCCGTGTTTTTGATCATCGGCTTTGCCCTGACCTATGGTCCGTGGGTGCTGCGTAACAAGCTGGGCAATCCAAAGAAAAGTACCTTGGCCATTGCGACAATCCATAAGGGAATGTATCCCAACCTAATCTATAATAACGATTCCAGAACCTATGGTTTCCCGAACCGTTTTGATCCGCAATGGGCGCAACGCCGGGATATCTCATCTGTGCTTAAGGAAATAGGCCATCGCTTTAGAAATGAGCCTCTGAAATATATGCGCTGGTACATTCTTGGCAAACCGTCGATGTTTTTTTCATGGGATATGATTGTGGGCATGGGAGATGTTTTTATCTATCCCGTATCGACTTCGCCTTACCATCAAAATAAAGGTTTTTTCGGTTTATCCCACCGTGCGATGAAATCGATACACGGTTTGCTGACCATGCTTGCTTTGGTGACTTCGGTATTCGTATGGTTACCCTTGTCTAAAACCACACTCTCAGAAAAAGGTTTAATTGTTGCCAGATTTGTTTCACTGGTGGTGATATATTTTATTCTGGTTCATATCGTCGGTACACCGTTGCCCCGGTATTCGGTTCCATTGCGGCCCTTTATTTATGGATTGTCCGTGTTGGGGGTCTGCTTGATGGTAACCGAAGGCTCGAAATACATCCAAAGAACTGATAAGTAATTTATTGTGATCATGAAATTAATTATCCAAATCCCCTGTTTTAATGAGCAGGAAAACCTCGGGGAAACATTTGCTGATCTTCCCCGGACCATAAACGGCATCGATGAAATTGAAGTCTTAATTATTGATGACGGCAGCTCTGATGCCACTTTCGAAGAAGCGGTCAGATTGGGCGTTCATTATATTGTGCGCTTTCCGCTAAATCGCGGTTTAGCGGCTGCCTACCAGGCGGGTTTGGATGCCTGTATGCGGCTTGGAGCCGATATTGTCGTAAATACGGATGCTGATAATCAGTATCACGGCCAAGACATTGCCAAGCTGGTTGAACCGATTTTAGCCCAACAAGCCGATATTGTGATCGGAGATCGCCAGACAGATACCATTGAGCATTTTTCGCTGCTAAAGCGCTTACTTCAGAGATGGGGATCGCGCATCGTGCGACGGGCGTCAGGAACTGAGGTTGTGGATGCCGCCAGTGGTTTTCGGGCCATAAATTCTAAAGCGATGTCGTACTTATTTGTTCATAACAAGTTTACATATACCCTTGAAACCATTATCCAGGCCGGCAGTATTGGATTAAATATTAAGAATGTAAAAATCAGGACCAATCCAGCAAAGCGCAAATCGCGGTTAGCAAGCTCAATAATGGATTATCTGCGCCGCAATGGCCCGGTTATTTTTCGTTCCTATACCATGTATTGGCCGGTTCAAACTTTCGGCTATATTGGTTTGGCACTGTTTATATTCGGGTTGCTCTTTGTGGTGCGTTTTCTTTACTATTTTGTCCAGAATCCGAATTATAGTGGTCACATACAATCCCTGCAAGTTGGGGTTGGTGCCATCATATTGGCGTTTATTGTCGGTTTAATTGCATTGCTGGGTGATTTGTTGGCTTCAAACCGCCGTCTCACTGAAGAAATTCTAAGCCGGGTTAAGAAGCTAGAGGCAACCGCGGTCCGCCAAAATTTGCCGTTAGAAAAGGATAAACCATACCGATGCGATGATGTTTACAAGACGTTGGCAAGTTCATGGCGTTCACCCGGTGAAGCTTAATGGATAATATAGTTGGTAACGTTTACGATAAATATAATAGTCATAATCCCCTTACGCGGTTTTTGATGCGGGGTTTTCTAAACAGCATTACAGAACTCTACAATTTTATAGAACCCGCCAGTGTGCTGGAGGTCGGTTGCGGCGAGGGCGCCCTTGCCAATTATCTGGTTCAGCATTCCTCAAAGCGTCCGCAATGTTTTGAGGCCAGCGATCTCAGCCTCGACGTTCTCAGCGCAGAAAATGACCCTTTGATAAAATTCAGAAAATCATCCATTTATGAATTGCCCTATTCCGCAAACAGCTTTGATTTGGTCGTCTGTAGTGAAGTCCTGGAGCATTTAGAATATCCTCAGCGTGGTCTGGTTGAAATAGCGCGGGTAGCCGAAAAAGGCGTTCTTTTAAGTGCACCCTGGGAACCGGTTTGGCGGCTGCTGAATATTGTCCGCGGCAAGTATATTAAAGCACTTGGCAATACCCCCGGACACATTCAGCATTTTAGTCGACAAGGTTTGATAAATTTGGTTCAAACACATCTTCAAATTGCTAAAAAGCGAACCCCTTTACCCTGGACCATACTTTTGGGGGTGCCTTAAAGCGCCATCCCTGAGCATTGGGCAAAAGCCTCTGAGTGCAATCCGGAACCGAATGGATTTAAATAAAAACGTTCAGCCTCAAACGAAAATGAGCATCGCCATGTTGGGGACGTTCCCGCCCCAGCGGGGACTCAGCAGTTATTGCTTAGCATTATCCCTGGCCCTTGCCGATCGGGTTCGGGTTGAATTTATCTCCTTTAAGAAACTTTACCCGGGGTTTTTATATCCGGGGGGCGGTTTAGAAGAGGACCATTCTTTTCCGGAAACAACTCATCCGGATTTGAAGGTCAGGCGCCGTTTAACCTGGTATAATCCCATCACCTGGATGACCGAGGCGGCTTTTTCCAAGGCAGATCTGCTCCACGCCCAGTGGTGGAGTTTGCCCCTGGCGGCAGTTTATGCTTGTATGGGAGCAATCTTCAAACTTCGCGGCAAACCGGTTATCTTCACGGTTCATAATGTGCTGAGTCATGAACGATCGCGGCCGTATCAAATTGTCTCACGCTGGTTATTTAAGCTGGGAGATCATTTCATTGTCCATACCGCAAAGAACCGCCGCCAAATGGAGAGCAGTTACGGAATATCGGGGGATCGCATCAGCGTGGTACCTCATGGCAGTCTGGATTTTCATGTTAAACATCATATGGATCGTGATACGATTCGACAGGAATTCGGCATTGATTCCGGGCACAAGGTCATTCTCCTGTTTGGCGCTGTGCGGCCCTATAAAGGCGTTGACACCGCTTTGAAAGCCTTTTCGAAGGTTTTACCGGAGGTGCCGGATGCCCTGTTATTGGTTGCCGGAAAATTGTGGCAAAAGTGGGAACCGTATCAGGAGATAATGAACACCCTGACAATTGCCGATTCGGTAAGGACCTTTCTGGAATACATTCCATCCGGTGAAGTCCATAAATATTTTAAAGCCGCGGATCTCGTCATCCTGCCCTATCATCATTTTGACAGTCAAAGCGGTATCGGCGGCACGGCGGTGTCATTTCGCAAACCCATGATCGTCAGTGATGTGGGAGGATTGCCCGATCTAGTCAAAAATCGCGAATATGTGATTCCACCTAAAGATACGGAGGCATTGGCCCGATGTATAATAGCGTGCTTGCAGGATCAATCCCGACTGGCTGCCATGGCCTCAGATGCCGAAACCGTTGCGGCTGAAATCAGCCGGTCATCGATTGCCCAAAAGACCTGTGCGATATACGATAATTTGCTGGCTACCGGGAAATAATCGCAAATTATTGGACACGGATAAAAGCGGATTACATAGATTTATCGTAACAATCTAAACAAACTAAACGATACAGGAAATATGTTAACCTACATCAAAGAATTGCTGCCGAAGATGATGCGTTACCGCCTGGCAAGACGGGGGCTGGTGGGGCCCGGCATGCCGATTAATCTGACATTTTCGGTAACCAATGTCTGCCAGTCGCGATGTAAAACCTGCAGTATCTGGGAGCTTTACAAAGAGAATCCGGAAAAACGAAAGGAAGAATTAGCCCTGGAAGAAATCGAAAAGATATTTCGCTCCATGGGGCATATCTACGTATTTAATATCAGCGGCGGCGAACCCTTTTTAAGATCAGACATCACGGAAATCATTGATGCTGCCTGTCAATATTTATCGCCCGGTGTGGTTCATATTCCCACCAACGCCATCGCCAAAGAGCGCATTGAACGCAAGACACTGGCCATACTTGATATTCTCAAGAACAACTGCCCACAAACCCAGCTCACCATCAAGCCCAGCCTGGATCACATTGAATCCAAACATGATAAAATCCGGGGTGTGCCGGGCAATTTTAAGAAAGTAATTGCATTATTTCAGCGCCTCAAGGAAATTCAATCCGATTATCCCAACTTCCATGTGGAACTGGGTACGGTCATTTCCCGCTGGAACGTTGAAGCGGTGGATGAAATCGCGCAATATGTGACCCATCTCGGTGTTGACAGCTACCGCAACGAAATTGCCGAACAGCGATCCGAGATGTTTAATCTGCAAAATGATATCACCCCGGATCCCGCGCAATATGAGAAAGCCATTGGGTTGTTTGTGCACCAAATACGGCAAAACATGAGAAACCGCAGCCTTTTCCAGAGGATTACGAATGCATTTCGCCTGGTGTACTATAGCCTGGCGATTCGAATTTTAAAAGAAAACCGGCAGGTGATTCCCTGCTATGCCGGTATCTCCAATATTCACATGACGCCCTATGGCGATATTTGGGCTTGCTGCACCCTGGGTTATGATAAACCCATGGGAAATCTGCGCGATTATAATTATGATTTTAAGTTGCTCTGGAACAGTGACCAAGCCAAAAAAGTGCGAACTTATATCCGTGAAGGACGCTGTAATTGCCCCATGGCCAACCAGACCTATTCCAACATATTAATGCACGGCCCTTCCCTTTTTCGGGTTGTACGTGAAATTATAAAAACCAAATGAAAGCAAGCATTATAAAAATTGGGACACGGATTTGCACAGGTAAACACAGATAAGAATTAGTCGGTTCAAAGTTCATCCGTGTCCTGAAAGTTACTAGCGATGTCGCAAAAAAAGGTACCATTTTACCGCAAGCTCTGGGCTCTGATCCCCCTGGCTCTGGTCGCATTTGTGATTGTTATCTCCGGAGCCCTTTTTCGAATAATGGGAGATATGATCGTTGTAGAAGACAGCCCGGCTGTCTCCGACGCCGTTGTGACCCTCAGCTCAGGGCTTGAATACTATCCGCGCCTGATCCAGGCCGCTGACCTATATCGCCAGGGACTAGCTGAAAATGTCGTGATCAACGGCGACCGCAAAACTGACACACTGCGGGCGCTGGAACGCAAAGGTTTTAAAAAATGCTGCCCGTGGTATACAGATTCGGTCAGCATCCTGACCATGTTGGGCGTTCCTGAAGCAAACATCATCCGGATCAGCAACGAAGATGCTTACGATACGGTGAGCGAGGCTGACGCAGTCGGCCGGGAACTGATCAAGCGAAAATGGACCACCGTAATTATTACGACCAGTAAATATCACACCCGGCG
>JBATKU010000306.1:0-1680 GCA_049669725.1 Desulfobacterales bacterium | reverse complement strand
CGCCATTCGTCGTTATTTTGAGCTTGACTGTGAAGTCAAAGGACTGGGTCGCGGACATGTCAAGCGAATTAAGGATGAGGTTCGAGCACGGAATAGTTTGTAAAATAAAATATATTTTGTGCAAGTTCTTAATGGAAAATACCAAAATTTTAAAATTTTCCCGTTCACTAATTTATCAACCTACTGACTAACTATCTTATGAACTTACGAACTCACCAACTTAGGAACTAATCCCATGCAATTTATTGATTTGGTTACCCAGCAGAAGCGTATTCGGGAGAAGATTGAGTCAAATATTCTGGCCGTCCTGGACCATGGCAAATACATCATGGGGCCGGAGATAAAAAAGCTTGAAAAAAGATTGGCCGACTATGTTGGTGTGAAACACGCCATCGGATGTGCATCCGGCACTGATGCCCTACTGATGGCTTTGTTGGCCTGTAAAGTCGGACCCGGAGACGCTGTTTTTACATCTCCCTTCACCTTTATTGCAACTGCCGAAGTCATCAGTTTGCTGGGAGCCACGCCGGTATTTGTAGATATTGATCCGAAAACGTTTAACATCGATCCAGACAAACTTGGGCAGGCTATTTCAGCGCTTAAAACGGCTGATGTAGGTCTTCATCCATTGCCGGCTTCCAACCGAGAAGTGCCGATTAAGCCCAAGGGAGTAATAGGAGTTGATATTTTCGGGCTGCCGGCTGATTATTTAAGCTTAAACGCTATTGCAGAAAAACACGATCTGTTTCTCATTGAAGACGCGGCCCAGTCATTTGGGGCTGAGCTTAACGGTAAAAAAGCCTGCTCATTCGGCAACATCGCCTGCACCTCTTTTTTCCCGGCCAAACCCCTGGGTTGTTACGGGGACGGGGGCATGTGTTTCACCGATGACGACGAACTGGTCAATATAATGGAATCTTTGAGGGTCCACGGCAAGGGTGACCACAAATACGATAATGTTCGCCTCGGGATTAATGGCCGCCTGGATACACTGCAGGCCGCTGTAGTGCTAGCCAAATTTGATATTTTCCCGGAAGAAATAGAATTACGCCAACGGGTTGCAAAACGATATAGCACTTTGCTGGGTTCTAACTCACATATACAGGTTCCGTCTATTCCACAGGGTGCATCAAGTGCCTGGGCCCAATACTCCATCCTTGCCACCGGTGAACAGCAGCGCACTGAATTACAAAATATATTAAAAGAGGCCGGAATCCCCACTGCTATCTATTATCCGCAGCCTTTGCATTTGCAGAGTGCCTTTAATTCCTTGGGGTACAAAAAAGGGGATTTTCCGGTCAGTGAAGACTGCGCCCGCCGGATTTTCAGCCTTCCCATGCATCCGTACTTAACAGAAGCTGAACAGCTGAAAATAGCCGATAGTATTGGTCGCGTAGCAAAATAAAAACCCATCCCATTTGGTTTACGATCATTTAGCGTAGAAATGATTAGAGAAGGTCACAAATTACCCGAGGACGTTATTGACCGAATCCCGGTATTAATCGAGCGAATCGAGAAAGATACGGATATTGTGGCTCTCTATACTTTCGGCAGCTTGTCAGCCGGTGATCTTAAACCATTAAGCGATCTCGATTTTGGCATCCTCGTTTCCTGCAAACTCGACAAACAGAAGCGATTTGATAAGCATCTTGACCTTTTTGCGATCGATTTGTCAAAATG
>JBATKU010000305.1:0-19390 GCA_049669725.1 Desulfobacterales bacterium | reverse complement strand
GCTAAATGTTATGCTTTTGATATCGAGATTGATGTGTCTCCGAATGTCCTCAACATTCAGAGTCAAAGCACTATTGTCACTGTTCATACCGACATCGCCTACAGTCTAGTGGTTGGAGCGTCTGTATTTCTCAACGGTGTTGCAATCGATTGGTGGAAATCTGATGATCGGGGTAACTTTGTTGCCAAGTTCGAGTCAGATGAAATAAAAACATTGGACGGCCTGATCATAGGCGACTATAATACACTGACATTAAATGGGTTCACTACGGGTGGAGAGGCATTTATAGGAACGCAGGATATCATGGTCATAGACAAAGCAGGAGCAGGGAAAGAATAGGCGGATCGTTACTCTCTTTCTGTTCGGTGGTATATTTAAAAGGCAGAGTTTTTATAAGCTCTGCCTTTTTTCGTTTCAACTGTCAAATCGTGAAGTAAATGGAATAGTTTCCTCAGTTTATATTTCATTTACTTCACAATTTCCTCTGATAACCATTCCTATTAATCGATAACCTCCTGATATTACTCATCCTCGTTTAAACATCTGATTTTGTATGATTTTTGCATATCAAGAGAGTCGGATAGACATATTTTCTGAACATGGGAAGTTTGTATGTTTATTTCTGCAATCGTTATCTTTGCATATGACTGAATTAATAACCGCAATAAATGGGAAATCTGAGAACAGAGCCACGAATGTTTGGGAGTACATTATTTTTGTATTATTACCAATTGTGGTGACCTTTGCGATTAGTATATACGTTTTCGACATGTTTCCAGAAGGTTCAGAGTATTTTGCAAGAGAAGATGTGGCAAATGAAACATTTAAAAGTTACTCGCAGAAATTAAATGCAATAAGCGAGAAATATGCAAAAGAACTGGTGATAATGGAAAAGGTTAATTAAGTTTTACCCCTGTGATGCTGGCAGGGTGCCTATCAAGTCTGAATTATCCGGCAATAGCCACCTAATTTAGAATGACTACAACCCAGCCCCTGCCTTAGCATCGCCAATTCAAATATCTTCCATACCTTTTCAGGTATTGACACTTTAGAAAATCTTGAGATATACGAAAAGTACATGCACTCCGGCCAAATTTCATGTAATGGCAATATAGCTATAAATCATAGCTCTTGACTAGTATTGAAAGGATTAAGCAGACGATGCTTACAAATGACTTAGTGCAACATGAAATGAAAAAAAAACAAGTAAAGACAAGCAAGCCTTCTCTTATCAGTTGTAAAAAAGGAGGAAGATTGCATTATAAATCGCAATCAGTCCTACTAAATCGGTCTCAATCCACAACAAATTCCCCAGCTTCTTGGTTTTAGAATATTTTCACAGCCCATTAAGATGAACTCAAGTAGGGTATATCACGAGTCCTAAAAGTATCTATAAATGTCAGATAAGGGATTAACTAATGACCAAAAGCGATTGCAAAGAAATAGCATATAACGGAAGGCCAATTGAATCCTTAACAAGGTCTGATACTGGGGCGGTCATTGTGATCGCCCATTTCTATTTAGATTGAATAGCCTGTGATAATAGTCCTTGAAACTCTGAGAATTTCTGATAGAAAAAAATTAGGGTAACCTCCTTTACCCTACTGAGCCCAGATAAGTGCGGGGTACCTTGCAGGGATAGGCCGCACTTTTAATTTGTGATATTCAGGTCACTGTTGTAATTCCAACTATATTCCTGTATTTTCTACAAGTCTTTTAAGGGACAATATTTTTATCTACGCATGATATCCAAAACAGTCGGAATGGAGAAATATCGCTATCATACTAGAACTAAAATTTTCTATGTATTTTTAGTGAATTGCTTGTGGGTTAATGTATTGCTATGCCCACAAGCCAGTCTCGGTTCAGAACAAACCGGCGTCCTTAATGGATTATTAATTAAACAAAAGGTGCCAGCCATTGCGTTAAAAGAGCTGGAGGAGGGCCGGTTTCAGGATCTGATTGTTGAAATTGAGCATCAGGACATTCGGGAGGAAGTCGCAGCCAGACGTCAGGCGAGGCGTTTGCGATTTAATGACCGCAGTATTACAGCTTTCAAAACGGAACGCTATCGTATTCGCAAAAAGCGAATCCTTGATGCTTTTCAGAAAGCCGATCTTAACCTTATTCAAGACTATAAACATCTGCCCCTGGCGTTTGTAAGAATTAAAAATAAAATAGCTCTGGAACGTCTAATCAATCGCCCAGAGGTAAAATCACTAAGCTTAAACACCAAATTCTACCCTCATCTCACCGAAAGCCTTCCCTTTATAAACCTTGCGGATATGTGTGCCTGCGAATACGGCGGCGGGAGCACGGTTGTCGCAGTTTTGGACACCGGGGTGGAATACACGCGCCAGGCCTTTGGATCATGTTCCAATCCCGGAGACCCCGACTGCAAAGTAATTTTAGCCCATGAGGTCGCACCGCAGGATTTCGAGCTCGATGACTCCCCGGTGCTTCACGGAACAAATGTGGCGGGGATCGTTCTGGGTGTCGCACCTGACAGCCGCATAGCCGCGGTCGATGTCTTTACCGGTGACGTTGCTTGGTCAACTGATATTCTGGCCGGCATGAACTGGGTAATTGCCCAGAAAACAGACTATGCCGTTAACATGGTTGCTATCAATCTAAGCCTGGGCGGGCCGACATATTCGCCCGGCCTCTGTACCTCTTCAAACTTGCGTATAGCGGTCCAGAATGCGCGCTCAGAAGGCATTATGACCATCGCTTCTTCAGGCAACGACGGTTGGACAAACGAGATCCACTTTCCGGCCTGTATACCGGAAGTGATATCTGTCGGGGCCGTATATGACGGCGATATCGGTGGTATAATCTATTCGTCCTGCACGGATATATCCTCCGCACCGGATCAGATCACCTGTTTTTCGAACAGCAGTCCAGAACTCACCATGCTGGCGCCGGGCGCCCAAATTAAGGCTGCCGGGCTCACCCTGTATGGTACATCCCAAGCGGCGCCTCACGTCTCCGGGGCGGTGGCGATCCTGCGTTCTGCTTTTCCTGCCGATAGCCTCGATGATACGCTGTCTAAATTGCAGGACACAGGTGTTCCGGTTACCGATCCCCGCAATTCAATCACCAGGCCGCGCTTGAACTTTCAGGGCACCTGCTCAGCTTCAGACCAGGATGATGACTGCGTGGCTGACGGGAGCGACAATTGCCCATCGGCTGCTAATTCCAACCAGGAGGATGCCGATGAAGATGGATTGGGCGATATTTGTGACGCATGTCCCCATGATCCCCATAACGATTTAGACAACGATACGATTTGCGGCGACATCGACACCGATGATGATGGGGATGGTATGCCGGATGTGTGGGAGGAAAGTTATATCGAACTTAATCCCTTGGCCAATGACGGAGGTGGAGACTTGGATGCAGACGGGTATACGAATTATGAAGAGTATTCCTCCAGCACGAATCCCACGGATGATACGTCTTTGCCGATTGAGGCGATGGAAATTATTCCCCACCACAATGCTGGAGTTGATCCCGATCAAACGCGGGTCGCCAACGACACTTCCTTCTCCATTCATATATACTCATCTGCCGGGATTGATATAACTGACGATGCAAGCATTAGATTAACGATAAACGATGGATCTCCGGCGGGTTACAATCCCTATGCCAGAGATCTGGGTGACAGTGCTGTTGTCAGGATAGTTAAACTGAGTTCGGAACCGGATTCCGGGGTCAAGAATCTGTGGGCGGTTTATGACAGGTCCAAAGAAGCCGTTTATGGAAGCTATGCCTATGAGGCCGACGTGCACATCAAGATTGACGTTAAAGACAAAAACGGCACCGATATGCCGCAGGCCGGCTTCGACTATCAGATTGAATCTGAAAACGAGCATGATCAAGCCCAGTTTTATCAGCCTGACAGCGGGCCGGTTGACCCGGGTGATCCAGAGCTCACAGGGCCGTATGATGACGGTATCCAGGTGAACAGCGGCAACCTGGAGGGGGCTAAAATATTCTTCGACAGTAATGAGCCAGTAACGCCGCGGTTCGGTCCTGTAGGCGAGCTGCCGGAGCTCAGTGTGTCAGGTGAGGAGATTGTAGGGATACCCATGAACCTGCAGCCCCCGAATGTATTCAACAGCCCGGTCAAGCTGATTATTCCCTGTCCCGGTTTCATGGATGTCAGCCGGATTAAGCTGTATTTGTATGATGGCACCGCCTGGGTACCGGCCATGGACGAAAACGGCAATATACTGACGGGAGGCAACGATTTTATCAAGCCGATCACCAGAGTGAATCACAACAATGGAGCACCCTCAGCGATTGAGGTCCAGGTTTATCACTTCACAGGCATTCAAGCCGTCGACACCGGCGCCGCTGCCGTGGACTCCTCCGCTCCCATCAAGGTCACAAGCGGTGGTGGCGGCGGTGGTGGCTGCTTCATTGACATATTAAAATCCAATTCCAGTTGGTAGAAAACCTCTTTTTTCAAAATGCAAAATCAGGAATGCTAAAAGTAGAACTTTGTTAGGTATTTTAAAAAGTCACAAATATAGCGAGATTTTGATATGTGTTGAAAAAGAAATATCTACTTACCGTCTCCAACCTGATACAGCTCCAACTAATCGGCAAAAATAGTTTTTCTTGAATAAATCCTTTATATCGTTTATACAAACCGGATACAATAAAATCAACAACTTAAACTATATCGGATGGTTATGAGACCCCCTTGATCCGTCAAGGCTTCTGATGTCAAAATATAGAACGGACCCACTCGCAAGTCAGAAGGCTCACCCATATTATGCGTATTAAAGCAGTTATTTTACATTTAGAAAGCACCCTGATTCAAACCAGTGTCCATGAGGACAAGGCCATAAAGGCCGCGATTGGATGCCCGGCCGAGATGCCGGCTCTGGATTTTGTCAGGGGGTTGTCCAGGTCCGAGGATAGAAACCGCGCTTTGACCGCTCTGGAAGGTTACGAGCTAAAAGCCGCCGAAAATGCCAAACCGGCCCCCGGTGCCGAGGCCGTCGCTCGCTACCTTGTGAAAAAAGACCTTCACCTGGCAATCGTCAGCTACGGCTGTCGGACCTTTGTAGACAAACTGCTGGACAAGTTGTCTTTTATCAGACAATCGGATTTCAGTGTCATATTAGGTCGGGAGGACCTTCTGGTTTCCAGTTCGGTCAAAGACCCTGTCCAACTGGCTGCCAAAAAAATGGAATTACCGCTTGACCGGGTTCTATCCGTGGCCGGTGACCAGGCCTTTCTTCGAGACGCTCAGAAAAACGGGGCAACTACCGTGGTAATTGACCCGTCGGCACCGGCTGAAAGCAATACTGGTAAGGGGCATCTTCATATTTCACATTTAGAAAAATTGATTCCGATCGCGCGGCTGGGTATAGCATTGCCCGCCGGAAAGCTGCCCAACGATCTTTTGCGGGAGTTTTTAAATCAGTTTATTTTCAATGACCCCTCAATTATCATCAACCCGGGTGTAGGCGAGGACACGGCCGCAGTGGATGTTGGGCCCGAAGAAGTTTTGGTGCTCAAATCAGATCCCATTACCTTTGCCACGGATTCCATCGGCCAATACGCCGTCTTGATCAATGCCAATGATATCGCCACATCAGGGGCCAAACCCAGATGGCTCCTGACAACCCTGCTGTTCCCATCCGGAGTCACCCCCTCAGAGATAAGTCAGGTCATCGACGAACTGAAGACCTCTTGCAAGAAATGGGATATCACCCTGTGCGGCGGACACACCGAAATTACGGATGCCGTCACGCGACCGGTGGTAACCGGAATGATGGCGGGGACCGTCACCCGGAGCCGTTTGATCGACAAGCGTAATATGGCCCCCGGCGACCGGGTGCTGTTGACCAAAGGCGTTGCGGTGGAAGGTACCGCCATTATTACCAGGGAATTTGGGGATCGCCTGAAAAGCCTGGGGATGAATGATTCAGAAATCGATAAAGGCCGCCGGTTTCTCGCCAACATCAGCATTTTAACCGAAGCCCAAATTGCGGCTGAATCCGAGGCAACCTGCGCCATGCACGATGTCACCGAGGGCGGGCTGGCCACCGCTTTGGAAGAACTTAGCATAGCGGGCGATCATCGGATCAAAATTAATTTGGATACAATTCCCGTCTATGCTCAAACCCGCAGGATCTGCCAATTGCTGGATATCGATCCGCTGGGGCTCATCGGCTCGGGCAGTCTGTTAATCTGCTGCCGGGAGGCAGGTTGTGAAGACCTTATGGCGGCTATCGGCAAGGCCGGTATCGATATAACCTGCATCGGTGAGGTGCTGCAACCCGGCCGGGGCATCATAGCCGAAAAAGACAGGCATCCGGCCCCCTGGCCTCAATTTGAAACCGATGAAATTACAAGATTATTTTAAGCTCGATAGGGGTTTTCTGGCAACATACTGGCAAGACAATTAGGAGCAATGGGTCCATGAACTCCGATTTGAGGTTTCAGCAGGTGTCCCTCCTTCGCCCTTGGGGCTTCGGAGGGCAGGCAGAGGGCGTCGATTGCGTGTTTTAAATTTCGGATTGGGGATTTGGAATGGATGGTCAATGGTTGGTTAGGTCGATATTTTAACTCAATCAACCCAATAAACTTAATCAACTCAATAAACTTTTTATGATTTCTTGATCCCCCGGCCGAAAATCTCAAAGGCGAGCTCAAGGGTCTGCTTGAGATAATCCTTTTCCTCATTGATTAGCTTTTTGCTGGTCAGCCAGAGGACGACACCGGAAAACATAGCCCAGAAGGTGTCTGCCAGGGCAATCGGGTGGCGGTCATAAAACAGGCCCTGTTCTACTCCATTTTCAAATATTTTTGCGATTGAGCCCAAAGATTTACGGGATAAGTCCTTGATCTCTTCCATTAACTGCGGTGACAGATTTTTTAAGGTTTCGCTCGATTGCAGGTGAAACATGTTGATGATGATCAGGGGATCGAACTCATAGACATCGTACATAGCGTCCATGAGCGCTTTTAATTTTTCTTCGGGATCAGCCTCTTTATCGTCATTGACGTGTTCAACCCGGATGAGCAGGTACTGCAGTATACGCAGAGAAAGTGAGGCGTAAAGTTCCTCTTTGTTTTTAAAATACAGGTAGAGGGTGCCGGGACTGAGTTCCGCCTCCTGGGCGATATCCTCCATCGTCGCCTTGCTAAAGCCCTTGTCTGAAAATACCCTCTTGGCGGCAACCATAATCTGTTGACGACGCCGTTCTTTCTCTCTTTCCTTGCGCTCTTGGATTCCCATATGCCAATACTCCCTGAATAAGATTTAGTTTTCGTATTACCTTATATTTTATTTTCTTTATTTTTTCAAGAGAAATATTCAGTTTCTGATTTAGGCTATAATTAAATTATGAGACTCGGCCGGAGCATAATATATTTTCGAAAAATTTGGTGTCAAGGCTTGCCTGACATTACCCGAAAAGATAGGGCGGTCTTCACCAATCGGGAACTCTGACTGGACAGGAGGGAAATATGACTGAAAAATTAAGTTCAAGTGCCCAAAGGGTGCAGGATGCTCTGCAAGCCTTTGGTTTGACCTGCCGGGTCGTCGAAATGCCGCAAACGACCCGAACCGCAGAAGATGCCGCCCGGGCCGTTGGATGTACAGCGGGTCAAATAGAGTGGAAGGTGGAAGGCTTCTCGATTGGGGATTTTGGATTTAATTGGGACTTATCTTCGTAGAAGCGGTGAAATATCAGGGGCCTTTAAATCAGAAATCCCAAATCCGAAATCAATTAAATCTGTTCTCTGTTTTCTGTCGTCTGTTACCCTAACGCCACCTGTAACAAATCCTTTCTGGCGCTAATATTTTGAATCGTGACCTGGATAAGATCTTCCGGTTTCAATGCGAAACCGCTGGATATAGGGAGATCGCATTCAGTCATGTAGGCGGAAAGCAGAATCTGATAATTGTTGCGACGTTTAGTCAGCACGATAGCTTCTTCTTTGCGACCGATGTGTTGTTCAAGGTATTTCAAAAGCCAGTATCGCTGTCGACCAAATTGAATCCGCGAAACATTCCCCATGGGGAATTCAAGCTGTTGAATTATCTGGTCAATTTGATCAGAAGTGTAGGGTCGTTCCATGCCGCGAACAGCCCTAATCTGTCTTTGGGTGACAAGATCAAAATATTTACGAATAGGCGACGTTGCCGTCACATAAGCGTTTAGCCCGAGGCCGGAGTGCTTTTCGGGTTGGGAACCCAAAACGAAACGGCTTAAAAATCTTCGCTGCATCCAGTTCTGATACATTGTCCCACCGTCACCCTTGTACAGGCGTTCCCTGGGCGCCGGCTGGGACCTGAAAACCGCCGGCATCTGGTTTTCGGCCAGATACCTGGCCATCAGCCAGTTGGCCATAATCATTATTTCTGCAACCAGCATCCGGCCGGGGCTTTCCCGATTGATCCGGTTAACAGTAATGGTTCGATCGTCGGCCAGCCAAACATTGATTTCCGGTACGGTGATCTGAACAGCCCCGGCATCGAGCCTTTGGTGGTGAAACTTTTTGGCAATTTCGCGCAGAATCGATATATCCGGGTTTTGATCCGCTGCCTGGTTAACATCGAAATAGGTGAGTTGGTGCTTTACCTTTATCAGACTGGGCAGGATCTCATAATCAATAATCTCCAGTAAAGGGCTTAAATTTACCATCGTACTGATGGCAGGGCGTATTTCACCGGCCTTCAGGCTGCAAAGTCCCTCGGCGAGGCCGGCAGGCAGCATGGAGATTTTTTGGTCGGGCATGTAAATAGAACTTCCTCTGGATAGCGCTTCCTGATCTATAATATCGGCTTTGTGAACAAAATGTCCGACATCGACAATATGAATACCGAGACGAAATTGATCTCCTATTTTCTCGATGCTTAAGGCATCGTCGAAATCGAGAGTGGCCTGTCCGTCGATGGTCAAAATCGCAAGGGAGGTCAGATCTTTACGCATCCCGTCGCCTGAATACCCCTGATAGGACGAGACAAGCCGATGGGCCGCTTGTTGTATTTCGCTTGAAAATTCAGCGGGGATGTTAAAACGCAACAGGTCGATATTTTCATTCTCATCAAAGACCTTCAGTTTGACCAGAAGCGGAAAGAACCCGGTGGACGTGTCCAAATTAGCTCTGTTAATCATGGCCTTTGCCAGAGCATGATCTTTGCTGTCATTTCCAATTAGATAATAGGATCTTAGGACACGTATAATTTCAGCGGCGTCCTCCGGGTTCATCTCCTCCGGAGGCGGGGTGGAATTCATCAGACTCATCAGCCAGTCCCCACCGATATCTGAAATCCGTTTTCTGCGGGCCTCTTCCCGCCGCTGGGATAGCAGGCGTTCAACCTGCTCTTCGGAATTGGGAAAAAATTGATCCAGGTTAAATTTAAAATAAAGTCTGTCATCAAAAAATGCCCGTAAAACAGCGGATTCATGATCTCCGCAAGGACTATCCGGAAAACAAAACTCGGTCATGGTTGCCAGATCAATCCAGACCTGTTCGGCATTTAATACCTCCCACAAATCTTTGATATCCACCTGGTTGAGCAATTCTTTGCGCTTGCCGGCGACCCCCTTCAGGGCATCGACCATTTTATCCCGGCCCAGGGATAGGTCGAGGCGCACTTTATCCTTGTGCAGCAATCTGCCGGCTGAAAGATTGATCTCGCGGTTGTTTTCGGTCAACAGCCTCAAACGGGAATTTTTAACTTCCAGAATAACCGCACACATGATTTTTTGGCGGTCGATAAATTCTACAATGCTTCCGGATTCCATAAAAATTACAATAACAACCGGCCTTTATAAAGTCAATGACGCTATCTGGCTCGCTATCGGTCAGTTTCCGGCTTCTTGTTCCTGATTATGGTCAGGGGTCACTGGTTGCTATTAATCCGCGATACTCGATGTTCGATACTGGATACTCGATATGGAGAAGGCAGAAGACAGAGGACAGACGACCGCAGGGTGATATCGGATATCGGAAACCCAATGGGCGAAAGATGAACACCAGAAGCCTTTTACTCCAGAATTTTTATTCGCTTGCAGTTATGGGCGACGGCCCTTATATTTACCCCTAACCGATGTCCGGCAACGCGTATCGAGCATCGAGCATCGAGTATCCAGCATCGAGAATCCGGTATCAACTGACCGGTATCCAATGACAAGTAACCAGAAACTATACCAATGAGTGCTGCTGACTTAATCAAACCCTATTTCATCGAAAATCGCTTCAGAATTCTGATCGGACTGCTCTGCCTGATCACGGTTGATGTCCTTCAACTATTCATCCCGCGCATCATCAAGCGGGTCGTCGACGACCTGACGGCTTTCCAGATTGAAGGCCGGCAGTTACTGACATATGCTCTTTTGATGATTTCAATCGCAATGTGTATTGGTGTGTTTCGCTATGTCTGGCGTCGATGTCTTTTGGGGACTTCCAGGAGAGTCGAGGAGGGATTGCGAAACAGGCTTTTCACCCATCTTCAGAGCCTGTCCGCCTCCTATTTCGATGAAGTCAAGACGGGCGACCTGATGGCCCATGCCACCAATGACATCCAACAAATCCGGATGGCCGCCGGCATGGGCATGGTAGCTTTAAACGATGCCATTGTTCTGGGGCTGGCCGCCATCGGATTTATGGCCTACATCAATGTCAAATTGACCGCTTTTGTCCTCATCCCCATGCCTCTGATCGTTATCAGCACACGCTTTTTCAGCAAAAAAATGCACCGTCGGTATCAGGCTGTTCAGGCCGCCTTTTCGGATCTCACCGAGGTCATCCGGGAACGCTTTGCGGGAATTCGCATCATCAAAGCTCATCATCTCAAAAAAGAAGCAGCTGCAGTGGTGGAAAGTGCCTCTAAAAACTACGTTGACAAAAACATAAAGCTGGTCAAAATCATCGGGTCTTTTTTCCCCATGATGCTTCTCATTACCAATTTGAGTCTGGCCATTGTCCTGTATCTCGGCGGCCGTCAAACCATTATGCAAACCATCACACCCGGTGATTTCGTGGCCTTTATCAGCTACCTGGGATTGCTGACCTGGCCGATGATGGCACTGGGATGGGTCACCAATCTCATCCAGCGCGGCCGGGCCTCATTGGATCGCATTAATATAATCCTGCAAACTACCCCTGAAATCCGGGAACGGAAAAATGCAGTCTGCCTTGAAAAAGTTCAGGGCCGGATTGTGTTCGAAAACGTTACCTTTCGCTATGGCTCCGGCAAGGACGGCAACGGTGCAGCAACCCTTTCTCAGATTAAATTTTCAATAGCACCGGGCAAAGTGCTGGGTATCGTCGGCCCGCCGGGATGCGGCAAATCAACTCTCTTGAGCCTTATACCAAGACTCTATGACATCCAGAAAGGAAGAATTCTGCTTGACGGGCACGATATTCAAACTTTGAAATTACAGAATTTAAGATCGCATATCGCCTTTATCCCCCAGGAGCCCTTCCTGTTTGCCGGAACGATCCGGGAAAACATGGCCTTTGACAACCCGGCAATCACCGAAGGACAACTCGAAACGGCTGCCAGGAAAGCGGCTCTGTACAGCACCATCAATGATTTCTCAGAGGGATTCGATACAGTTGTTGGCGAAAAGGGCGTTATTTTGTCAGGTGGGCAGAAGCAGCGCATTGCCATCGCTCGTTGCCTGCTGTACCCAGCGGAAATCCTGATCCTGGACGATCCCATCAGCCAGGTTGATCTGGAAACCGGAACGGATATTATTAACACCATCCGTGGGATGGCAGGGCAGAAGACCATCATCATTGCCTCCCATCGACTGTCCGCCGTCAGCTATGCCGATCAAATCATCTCCCTGGATCAGGGGCGCATTGTGGAATCGGGCACCCACGAGCAATTGATGGCATCTGACAATTATTACGCCATGACGTTTCATTTGCAGGAAATTGAAAAGGACCTGAATGCAGTCTGATTACGGATATTTTGAAGAGACCAAACTGGGCAAACCCTATGATCTCAAACTGCTGAAGCGGATCTATCCGTTTACCAAACCCTACAGGCTCTTACTATTCGGGTCCATCGGGCTGGTGCTGTTGATCACCGTCCTGGATCTTGCCCTGCCCTATATCACAAAAACAGCGATCGATCGCTATATTGTGCCGCTGACGGCATCGAAAACCTCGGCAACCGAAGCGGGGAAAAAAATCGAAGAAAGAGTTATCCGGACGGATCTAAACGATCCGCAACAGCAAGCCCTGGTTAATAAATATCGTGAGTTATTCACGGTTCAGGGAACCACGGCGTCGATTCCCTTCAAGGCGCTGGCCAAATTGAAAAAATCGGATCTGGCGCTGCTGCGCAAGGATGATCTGGTGGGGGTCACCTCTATTACAGCCATTTTTTTAATTCTGGTGATCATCAACTTCCTGCTAAATTTCGTCCAGAAAATGATCATGGAGTATACAGGCCACATGATTATGCATGACCTGCGCATCCGGCTGTTTGGCCACATCCAGAATCTGGCCACCGCTTTTTTCACCCGCAACCCGGTGGGCCGATTGGTCACCAGAACCACCAACGATGTGCAAAATATGCATGAATTGTTCACCTCGGTCATTTCCATGATTTTCAAAGATCTTTTCCTGCTTGGCGGTATTGCCGTGGTTATGCTGGTTATAAACTGGAAACTGGCCCTGGTCTCTTTTACGGTACTGCCTCTGGTTGTGTGTGCGTCGATAATTTTCGCAAGGCGGGCCCGGGGTATATTTCGTGAACTGCGCATCAAAATAGCAGAAATCAATACCCGGTTTTCAGAAACCATCGGCGGCATCCGTGTGGTTCAATTGTTTCGTCAGGAAACCAATAACTATCGCCTGTTCAAGCAGCTCAATCATGAGAACTACCTGGCCGGGATGAAGCAGATCCATGTCCTGGCCGTATTTATGCCGCTGATTGAAATACTGGGGGCCGTGGCGGTCGCCCTCGTGATTTGGCACGGCGGAGGGCGGGTGCTTACCGGAACTCTGAGCCTGGGAGCCCTGGTGGCTTTTATAGCCTACATTAGAATGTTTTTCAGACCCATCCGGGATCTGGCGGAAAAATATAATATCCTTCAAAACGCTATGGCATCCGCGGAACGGATTTTTCTGATTCTTGACAGCCAGGACCGGTTGGAATGGCCCGCAGCTCAAAAGCGTAAAGACTTATCCGGGCTGCAGCGAATCAAGACCCTTGAATTTGAAAACGTCGGGTTCAGCTATGCCGGTGATCTATATATCCTCAAAAATATAAACTTCAGCATCAATGCCGGCGAAACCGTTGCAGTGGTCGGCCCGACCGGTGCGGGCAAAACGACTCTGATTAACCTGATACCCCGCTTCTATGATCCCACCGCAGGACGTGTGTTGATCAATAATCGTGACATCCGTGATTTGGATCCTTCCGCCTTTCGATCGAAAATTGCACTTGTCATGCAGGACCCTTTTTTATTTTCGGGAACCATCCGTGAAAACATATTTCAGCAAAATCATAATCTAACCCGGGCCCAGGAAGAATCTATTCTCGAAGCTGCCAATTGCAAGTCCCTGGTCGACCGGCTGGCGCAGGGCCTGGATACCACCCTGACCGAAGGCGCCGGGTCCATATCCAGTGGTGAACGCCAGCTAATTTCTATTGCCCGGGCCTTTGCCAGAAACCCGCAGCTGATACTGTTTGATGAAGCCACCTCTTATATCGACTCCCCCACCGAACTGCGCATACAGCAGGCACTGGAAAAACTGATGAAAAACAGAACATCATTGATTGTCGCCCACCGGCTGTCCACCGTCCGCCATGCCGATCGCATCATCGTGCTCAACCGGGGCCGGATTATCGAAAGCGGCCATCATACCAATCTCATGCAACAGAAAGGATTCTACTACCGGTTGCATCAACTTCAGAACGAAAAAAGAATGGCAATTGACAAATGAAGAATCCTCCTCCGGCGGACAAGTGTCGAAAGAAGGAATATTATCTATTTTCTGTAATGGCTTAAGCGAAGCGCCATCCACAATTCGTCATTCGTCAATTGACATTCAATAATTACATCGGGAACGATAAAATCTCTTGCCAAAAAGGAAGTCAAATGTTATAGGAAATTTCTCATGTGTTATCAGAATGTTGTCGGATCTATCAACCTGTGTGATGCAGGGAGACGTTTGATCGGGATCCGTTTTGAAGTTGTTAGTATCCATTGGGGGCCTATGCAATTTGATCTAAGATCACATCAGAAAAGGAGGATTTGATTATGCCTTACGATGCAGTAAAAATGGCAGACTGGCAGATTTCTGAAGCAGCGGAAAAAAACATGCCGACTCCCGAGGAGTGGCGCGACAAACTGGGACTGGAAAAAGATGAAATACTCCCCATGGGCCGACTGGCCAAGCTTGACTTTCTTAAAATCATCAATCGGCTCCAAGATAAGCCCGATGGCAAGTACATCGAGGTGACCGCCATCACCCCTACCCCGCTGGGGGAAGGTAAAAGCACGACCTCCTGCGGATTAATGGAGGGGCTGGGCAAACGCGGTGTCAATGTAGGTGGCGCTCTGAGGCAGCCTTCCGGCGGCCCCACCATGAACGTCAAGGGAACCGCTGCCGGCGGCGGCAACTCACTGCTGATCCCCATGACCGAGTTTTCCCTGGGCTTGACCGGTGACATCAACGACATCATGAATGCCCACAACCTGGCCATGGTGGCGCTGACCTCCCGCATGCAGCACGAGCGCAACTACAACGATGAGCAGCTGGCACGCCTGACCGGCATGCGGCGTCTGGATATCGATCCCACCCGGGTGGAGCTGGGCTGGATCATGGATTTTTGTGCTCAGGCCATGCGAAACATAATTATAGGCATCGGCGGCCGCATGGACGGCTTTACCATGCAGTCCAAGTTCGGGATCGCCGTGGGTTCCGAGTGTATGGCGATTCTGGCCGTTATCCGGGACCTGGCCGATCTGAAAGAAAGACTCAACAATATCACCGTGGCCTTCGACAAAAGCGGCAAGCCCGTCACGACAGGTGATCTGGAAGTCGGCAACGCCATGACGGCTTTTATGCGCAACACCATCAACCCCACCATGATGTGCACGGCGGAATACAATCCCTGCATGGTGCATGCCGGTCCGTTTGCCAACATCGCCGTGGGTCAGTCTTCCATCATCGCGGACCGCGTCGGCCTGAAACTGTTCGACTACCACATAACCGAATCCGGTTTTGCCGCCGACATCGGTTTTGAAAAATTCTGGAACGTCAAAAGCCGTTTCAGTGGTCTGAAGCCCCATGTTTCGGTTCTGACCTCCACCATCCGGGCGCTGAAAATGCACGGCGGCGGGCCCAAGGTCGTGGCCGGTATTGCCCTTGCAGATGAGTACACCAAGGAAAATCTGGAGCTGGTCGAAAAGGGCTGTGAAAACATGGTTCATATGATCAACGTTATCCGTAAAGCCGGTATCAATCCGGTGGTCTGCATCAACCGCTTCTACTCCGATACCGATGCTGAATGTGCTGTCGTTCGCAAAGCCGCTGAAGCTGCCGGCGCCCGCTGTGCCGAATCCAAGCACTGGGAACTGGGCGGTGAGGGTGCCCTGGAATTTGCGGATGCGGTGATCGATGCCTGCAATGAAGAAAATGACTTCCAATTCCTGTATCCTCTGGAGATGAAGTTGCGGGATCGCGTGGATAAGATCGCGAAGGAAGTTTACGGGGCTGACGGCGTATCATGGACTCCGGATGCGGAGGCCAAAGCCAAAATGCTGGAAAATGATCCCAAGTATGCCGATTTTGCCACCATGATGGTCAAGACCCATTTGAGCCTGACCCATGATCCGGTCCTCAAAGGTGTGCCCAAGGGCTGGACATTGCCGATTCGCGACGTGCTGATCTATTCCGGTGCCAAGTTTCTGTGCCCATGCGCCGGCACCATCAGTCTGATGCCCGGTACCAGCTCCAACCCGGCCTTCAGGCGGGTGGATGTGGATGTGGAAACCGGTAAGGTAAGTGGACTTTTTTAAGCATTTAAATTAATCATAAAAAGAGGTTCAGAAAACTTTTCTGGACCTCTTTTTTTATTGCACTTATCATAGCAAGCCACTAGTTATGATCGACTTTGTTTGCTGGCGTTTCGGTCATTTTATTTTTCGGATTTAGAATTTGTTTCGGATTTTGATATTCGGATTTCGGATTTCGATGATCTTAATAAACCCAAATTTTACTGTGAGCTCTATATAAGTTAAACCAATGCGTGTCCTTCTAATCAACCCCTTTTATCCAATATCAGAAACTCCCTCCCCTCCCTTGGGGCTGGCGTATCTGGCTGGCGCATTGTCCGCGGCCGGCGTTGAGGTTAAACTCCTTGATCTGGTTGTGTTCCCGTACAGCCGCTCCAGGCTCCAAACCCTGATCGAAACATTTAAACCTCAAATGGTCGGCCTCACTGCTGTCACCATGACCTTCGACAGTGCCATGGATGTCATCAAAGACATCAAGGATATCAATCCGGAGATCCTGACCGTCATGGGGGGGCCGCATATATCTTTTTGCGCACGGGAAACCCTTGGTGACTATCCCGACCTGGATGTCGCTGTCATCGGGGAAGGTGAACGGACCGTAGTAGAGCTGTGCCGGGCAGTCGACAATGGTGGTGCTCTGGAAAATGTCAGCGGGATCGTTTATCGCCGGGGAACCGATATTAATTTAACCGCCCAGCGAGAACCGATTGAAAACCTGGATGAACTGCCGCTGCCGGACCGCAAACTTATACCGCTGGGTCGATACAGGGCCCTTAATATGCCGATCAGCATGACCACCAGCCGGGGGTGTCCGTTCAAATGCATTTTCTGTGTCGGCCGTAAAATGGTGGGGGCCCGGGTTCGCTACCGCAGCCCTGAAAAAGTTGTTGATGAACTGCAATATCTGAACATCTTGAATTTTAACCAGATCAACATTGCCGATGACCTGTTTACCGCTAATAAAAACCACTGCCTGGGGGTGTGCAATGAAATCATTAAACGGGATTTGAAATTGACCTGGACATCCTTTGCGAGAGTGGACACGGTTTCCGATGACGTGCTTGGCAAAATGAAGGCTGCCGGCTGCAACGCGGTCAGTTTCGGAATTGAGTCGGCCAATCCCCAAATTCTAAAAACCATCAAAAAAGGGATTACCCTTGATCAGGTAGAAGCGGCCGTCGGCATGTGTCATCGGGCCGGGATAACACCCTGTGCATCTTTTATTCTGGGGCTGCCGGGTGAAACCCCTGAAACCATAAAAGAAACAATGGAATTCGGAAACAGGCTCAAGGATCTGGGCCTGGCATACGGATTTCACCTGCTGGCACCCTTTCCCGGAACGGAGGTCCGTGAACACAGCGATCGATATGGTATCCGGATTTTATCCGATGATTGGTCCCGGTATCATGCCAACCGTGCCATTGTGGAAACGCCAGAGGTCGACCACCGGATGCTGGACGAAATTGTGATCGAGTGGGAAGATGAATACAATCAATTGCTGGCGGATATTAAAGCGCGCATGCAGAAAAACGAGGCCTCTGAGGAAGAAGCGCTGCAAGTGATCAACCTTGAACGCATTGTCCTGATTTATGATCTGATGATGAAAAATGAGATCGAACGCCGGGGCATCTGGCCCCATGACGACCGTCCGGCAAGCACTGAAGACAACCTCAGAAAACTTGTCGATAGAATCACCCCCTCCTTTGATGCAACTTCCGAAATGCTCTATAGAACTCTCGACCATGCCCTGAAACAAGGAAACCTGGCATGCACGGATAGAAACGGAAAAATTCGATGGCAATGGGTGGACTATTTGAATTGATACAGGCAGCAATTAAGCGGCAGGACCGCCATCCGGTCCTGCCGCTTAATTGAAAAGATCGGTGTTGGGATCGCGTTAAGGTTTGGGAGGATAATACTCAAGAATCCTGGTCACAGCAGTCTTGGTGACGGTGTCCGATTCTTGGGGGGTCATATCGTGGAATAAATCGGCCTTGGTTTCGCCCCACCATATTTCATGGTTGGATGTGGCATCATACATAGCGAGCTTCAGTCTGCCCACCGTATAGACTTCATAATCCATCAGGGTCGTCATATCCACAGCTCTATAACCACCCCCGAACATGACAATAAACATATCCGGGCTGTCCTCGGTCACCCTCAAACCTCTGGCGCCCAGTTCACTGTCGGCATACTGGCGTATGCGAGCCCGGTTGAATTCTTCTATGCGCAATGTCGCCGGCATCGATACCCATTGATAGGTCTTCAGCTTACTGAAATCGGTCTTCACATCGTAATCAAAATTGACATCATGGTAAACGGTTTTTGAGGGCGCACAGCTGATGGCAAGCGCCACAAGCCAGATAGCAATAAAAGCTCTCAATGATCTCATGCAAACCTTCCTAACCCGGATAAACCGGAAATCCGAAGCACAAAATACGAAATACTAAACGAATTCAAAAAAGATGTTACCTGTAATTATGCCTCCAATTTAAGGTATATGTCAAATCATATTTGATCCTAACCCTCCAGATGCATTACCAATTAAGACCGATATTTTTCCGGCAGCACCGGTTCAGCAGCCCATTCCGACGGCCATTTCTGATCGGCATCCTCGCCAAATTTTTCTTTTACTTTTTTCAAACCGGGACGGGCAAATTTTGGATGGCCTTCTTTTAGCGTCCGGCCGTTAATGACGGCTTCGGAGCGCAACCGGTGTCCGATGGTTTTTTCCAGCTGACGCCCCAACCACAATACACGGTCCACATCCCAGCCATGTTCGATCCCCATCTCGTCAATTTGTACCAGGGTATCTTCAAGGGTAACCAAACCCACATAACGCGGATCTTCGTAATAGTATTCTCCGGTGCCTTTGACGGGACAATCATCCAGAAAATTGGCCGGTTGTCCGCCCAACCCCCCCAGAGTGGCTTCGAAATGGGTAATGCCGGCCTGCAGAGCTGCCAGAACTGAAGCCGATGCGACACGCTTGGTCTCGTGGAAATGCGCAATGTGTAAATCCGGATTGGGGAGCTCATCCAGAATCATGGAATAGTACCGATAGACCTGCGCGGCTGATGCACTGCCGTCATGGTCGGCATGTTCGATGTCATGGGCACCTATTTCCAGCCAGCGTTTGGAGAATTCCACCGCATCTTTCAGCTCGGTGGCCCCACCGATGGGACTCCCCCAGATGGTGCTGACAGTGCCGCACATTTTCATGCCGGCATCATTGCATTTTTTAATGGCGCGTTCAGCCTCCGCCCAGTAATCAGGCAGGGTGGTGCCGGAGTTGGCGAAATGGTGTTCTTCCTCGGTGGACACCATCATCAGCAGGCGATCCGGCCCAATTCCTTTTTCTCTTAATTCAA
>JBATKU010000304.1:0-31135 GCA_049669725.1 Desulfobacterales bacterium | reverse complement strand
GATGACTGAAAACAGCGATAAATACGTCCTGTCGATTGACCTGGGAACATCCGGCAGCAAAACGGCACTTATCTCCGTTTACGGCGAAGTGGTTGATTTCGATTTCGAGAGTGTGCCGTTGATTCTGCTGCCCGATGGCGGCGCTGAGCAAAACCCGGATGACTGGTGGCACGCCATCATGACGACATCCAAACGGCTGCTGAGCAAAGGCACGATCAATCCGGCTGATATCGTCGCTATCGTCGCTTCCACCCAGTGGGCCGGGACCGTGGCCGTTGGTCAGGACGGCAAACCGCTGATGAACGCCATCACCTGGCTGGATATGCGCGGGGCAAAATACGTCGCGCAAATGGCGGGCGGTCCCATTAAGATAGAAGGCTATGACCCGTTCAAACTGCTGCGCTGGATTCGCATGACAGGCGGAGCACCCGCTCTGACCGGCAAAGACCCCGTCGGTCATATTCTGCTGATCCGCAATGAGTTTCCCGATGTCTACCAAAAAACCTATAAATTTCTCGAGCCCAAAGACTATATTAATTTTTGTTTTACGGGTAAATTTGCGGCCTCCTATGACTCTATCACGCTTCACTGGGTCACTGACAACCGTGACATCACTCATATTTCTTACAGCGATAAACTGCTGAAAATGTACCGCCTCGAAAAAGAGAAGCTGTCTGAGCTCAAACGGTCCATCGACATTCTGGGCCCGGTAAAAAAAGACGTCGCCCGGGAATTGGGGCTGAAAGACGATGTCCAGGTCGTCATGGGTTCCCCGGATATTCCGGCTGCCGCGCTCGGTTCGGGTGCCGTCAGAGACTATCAAGGACACATTTATGTGGGTACGTCTTCCTGGATTTCAGCCCATGTCCCCTTTAAAAAGACGGATGTCATGCACGGCATCGCCTCCATTCCAAGTTCCATTCCCGATAAATATATGGTCGTCAACGAACAGGAAACCGCCGGTGGGGTGCTGACCTTTTTAAAAGATAATATTTTGTATCATCAAGATGCGCTGTTGCAGGAAGAAGCGCTGCCGGATGTCTACAAAATCTTCGATAGAATTGCCGAAAACGTGCCGGCCGGCAGCAACAAGGTCATTTTCACCCCCTGGCTAAACGGTGAGCGCACCCCCGTCGAGGATAACTCGGCGCGGGCGTGCATTTATAATTTATCCCTGAAAAGTTCGCGTGCAGACATCGTGCGGGCATTTCTGGAAGGCGTGGCCTATAACCAGCGATGGGCCTTAAAATACGTTGAAAAATTTATCGGACGCCCGCTGAACCCGATCCACATGGTGGGCGGCGGGGCCATATCCGACGTGTGGTGTCAAATCCACGCCGATGTTCTCAATCGCACCATCAAGCAGGTCAAAGACCCTATCCAGACCAACGCCCGCGGTGCGGCCTTTATCGCGGCGGTGGGATTGGGGTATATGGCCTTTGAAGATATTCCCAAGTATGTTCAGATCAATCACACATTTGAACCGAACCCGGAAAACCGTAAACTATATGATCAGCTTTTTGCGGAATTTCTCAATATTTATAAACACAACAAAGCCATATTTAAACGGTTGAATCCACCCAGTTGATGCGGCCGGTAAATGGAAAGGAGTTGTAATGAAGTTTTTGCGCGTCGATATGACCCACCAACAAATCAGCGTTGAAGACATTCCCCCGGAATACATCGGGCTGGGCGGCAGAGGTTTAACATCGATTATGATCAATGCTGAAGTCCCGCCGGATTGCGATCCGCTGGGACCGGATAATAAGCTTATTTTTGCTGCCGGCACGCTCAGCGGCACGGTCCTGGTGAACACCAGCCGGTTGTCCATTGGCGCCAAAAGCCCGCTGACCGGCGGCATTAAAGAAAGCAATGTGGGCGGCACGGCCGCCGCCGCCCTGGGCCGCCTGGGCATCACCGCGGTGATTGTCGAGGGCCGGGCACCGGAGGGAGAACTCTATTTTCTTGAAATTGATGCCGACGGCAAGGCGACCCTGTCGCCGGCCGCAGAGGATAAAGGTGCCCGCACTTACGCCCTGGTTGAAAAACTGCTCGACACCCGGGGCGACGACAATGCCGTTTTATGTATCGGCCCGGCCGGTGAGTATCAGCTGGCCAGCGCTTCGATACAGGCCTCGGATGCCGACGGGCGCCCCTGCCGCGCGGCCGGGCGCGGAGGGCTGGGGGCCGTGATGGGTGCCAAAGGCCTCAAGGCATTGATTGTCAACCGCACCGCTAAACTTCAGGACACCATGGCAGATCTGCAGACATTTAAAAAGCAAGCCAAAATTTTTGCCAAAGCCGTAAAGGAAGACATGTTCAGCGGTTACGTTTTGCCGCCGCTGGGTACTGCGGTGCTGGTGGCCCCCCTGAATGCCGCCGGTGCCTTTCCCAGCTACAATGCGACCAACGGGGTGTTTGACGGCTGGGAAAAAATTAGCGGTGAAACTCTGGCCGAGACGATTAAGGAGCGCGGCGGCAGAACCACCCACATGGGCTGCGCCCAGTGCATCATCCATTGCTCCAATGAATATGTTGACACCCGGGGCAATTATATGACCGCCTCTTTGGAATATGAAACCATCTGGTCCATGGGCGGCATGTGCGGAATCGATGATTTGGATGCTATCGCCACCCTGGATTTCTTGTGCGATGACATCGGGGTGGATACCATGAACACCGGGGTGGCCATCGCCGTGGCGATGGATGCCGGATACAAACCTTTTGGCGACAGCCAGGCGGCCATTGAGATGCTGGAAGAAATCGGCAGCGCTACCCAGATCGGTAAAATTCTCGGAAACGGTCCGGTTGCCGTCGGCAAGCATTTCAATCATCAGCGCGTACCGGCAGTAAAGAACCAGTCGATCGCGGCTTACGACCCCCGGGCGGTCCAGGGCATGGGGGTGACCTACGGCACCTCGCCCATGGGGGCGGATCATACGGCCGGAAATGTGATTGATAAAAACCTGAATTCACTGGGCGGTTCGTTGGATCCATTGAAAGCCGACGGTCAGGTGGCGGTATCGCGCGCCTACCAGATCGAAATGGCGGCCTTTGATTGCACCGGTTTGTGTCTGTTTGCCTTATCCGCGGCAAAATCCAATGAAAAGGCCGCTGAAGCCCTGTTGAAGATGATAAATGCCAGGATGGAAACTGAATTGAGCTTTGAAGACCTGGTGAATATGGGAATCCGGGTATTGAAGGCCGAGCGTGAATTTAACCGCAAGGCCGGATTCACCCGCCAGGACGATCGTTTACCGAAATTTTTTTACGAAGAGCCCCTGCCGCCGCACAACACGGTATTTGTGGTCAGCGATGATGAAATGGACAGCGTGTTTGATTTTTAAATTGAGGGAGACAAGATGTCAGAAAAAACCAATGAAGAAATGATGGCAGAGATAGAGCGTTCTATTAAACCCTACCGCGACGATTTTCCCACCTTCAGCCGTCTGCCGGAGACGGGTCGCGATAAAGAGGCAATCATCAGTGAAATGCAAGCCCTATGTGCCAAAGAAGAATCGAAGTGGAAAGACGGCTTTGTTTCCGGCGCCGTGTATCACGGGGATGAAGACCACATCGATTTTTTAAACCAGGTTTACACACTCAATTCACAGAGCAATCCCCTGCATACGGATGTGTGGCCCAGCACCACCAAATTCGAAGCCGAAGTGGTCGCCATGACCGCCAGTATGCTCAACGCCCAAAAGGCTGACGACGACCCGGATTCCGATGATGAAGTCTGCGGGGTGGTTTCTTCCGGCGGCACTGAAAGCATCCTGCTTGCCATGAAAACTTACCGGGACTGGGCCCGGGATATGAAAGGCATCTCTAAACCGGAAATGATCGTCCCCACAACCGCCCATGCCGCTTTTGATAAGGCATCTCAATATTTTAACATTAAAATCAAACGCATCCCGGTGGATGCGGGGTTTAAGGCCGATGTCGCCAAAACCGAAGAAGCGATTACAGACAATACCATTGTCATTGTGGGCTCCACACCGTCATTTCCCCATGGTGTGATTGACCCCATTGAAGAACTCTCGGAAATTGCCCGGGATAATGATATCGGTTTTCACACCGATGCCTGTCTGGGCGGGTTCATTTTGCCCTGGGCCAGCAAACTGGGATATCCGGTTCCGCCATTTGATTTCAGTCTGCCGGGTGTGACCTCCATTTCAGTGGATACCCATAAATACGGATATGCCGCCAAGGGGTCCTCGGTTATTTTGTATCGTAGTTTGGAACTGCGGCGGTATCAGTTCTATACCACCACGGATTGGCCCGGTGGGCTTTACCTGTCACCCACATTTGCCGGAAGCCGTGCCGGCGCATTGAGTGCCACGGCCTGGGGCGCAATGGTGGCGATTGGCGAAAAGGGCTATATGGAGATCGCTAAAAAAATATTGGAAACCGGGGAGAAAATAAAAAAGGGAATCGGGGAGATTCCGGAACTCTATGTCCTGGGAGATCCGCTGTGGGATATCGCGTTTGGCTCGGATACCGTGGATATTTATAAAGTAATGGATTATATGGGCACGCAAAAATGGAGTCTGAACGGTCTCCAGATGCCGCCGGCAGTGCACATCTGCCTGACGCACAGGCATACCCAGCCCGGCCTGGCGGAAAAATTTCTTCAAGACCTTAAATCAGCAGTTGAGCATGTCAAAGCCAATCCGGATAAAGAAACAGACGGGGTGGGCCGCCTGTACGGTATGTCTGCCAAAATACCCATTAAAGGGGTTATGGATGCCTTTTTGAAACGCTATATGGACCTTTTATACAAACTGTAACGCCAATTGAGCCAGGCTCAATTGGCGTGGTATTCGATATTAGGTAATGGGCATTGGTTTAACGGAATTGTTCCACAATTTTATACAGTAGAAAAAAACGTTAGTCAAACGGAACGGTTTTTTGACTGCCGCTATAAGCCTTTCGTGTTCAACCGTCCGAATGATCCGCCGTTGGCTTTTCGTCCACCGCCGCAATCATCGGCGACTCTTTGAGCATCAGGGCAAACACGATGTTCAAAACAGCCAGGGCGATGAGCACCCCCAGAAAAGGGGTCATCGAACCGGAGGCGGTTCTGAAAAAATCCATGCCGAAAATAAAAATAATCCCTGAAATCTGGCCGGCCAGCATCAGCAGACCCTGGGAGGTTGCCTCCGGCGCGGGATAACTGACCTCCGCGCCGTACTGGAAAATAACGGGTCCGACGCTCATGAAGAAAAATCCCATAAAAAAGCCGGATGCCAGCAGCAGCCAGTAAGCGGTGGCGAACGTCAACCCGACAAGACCCGGTGCGCTGGCTGCGATGCAGATGATAATAAGCAGTCTGCGTTTGCGCAGCTTATCGGAAAGCGGTGGGATCACAAAGCAGCCGATGATGCCGCCGATCATCAAAACCGCCCCCAGGGTTCCGGCCTGAATAATGCTAAACCCCCGGGGGGCAATCATCTGTTCGATCCAGGTGGTGATGGCGTTGAAAATACCCAGTCCGACAAAAAATATGCTGATCAATAAAAGCATGTCCTTGAGTTTGAATATGTGCTTCAAGCCGTCCAGGACCAGGGTTCGCTCGGTGTCGCTTTCCGCCGGCGGTGTGGGCGGAGCCGACTTGACGAAAACAAAAAAGAAGACCGCCCCGGCCGCGGCCAGCACCCCGTAAATCTTCAGCATACCCGGTATCCCGAACTGGATCTTGAGAAACGGGGTGGCCGCCATGCCGATTAAAATGCCCACAAATTGCGCCATGACCGCCAGGCCCGTGGCGGTGGCCCGCTCCTCCAGCGGGAACCATTTGGCACAAAGGGCCGTTATGGAATTGAGGATAAACGGCTGGGCGACGGCCAGCCCGATGGTTGATATCATCACCAGCGGATAGGTGTTCCCCCACAGGCCACGGCTTAACCCGAAGATGCCCGTCAGGATGACCCCGAAACCCACCCCTTTGCGGATACCGAAGGTATCGATGGCCCATGAGGCGGGAAACGAGACAAACAGGTAGACAATCATGAAGCTCATGGCCAGAAAGCCGATCTGCAGCGCTGAAACTTGATAAAACGCCGCCGCATCCCCTGTGATGGGCGCAAACGTAATCCAGAGCATCTGCATGACCGCCTGGATAAAGGCATAAACCAGAAGCACGATCCAGCGATAACCATAGACTTTATATTTTACCTGCTCCATGACACCATCCTTTCCGATTTTGATGTTGCACCCGGAATCCGGGCCTGACGACGACCTTATCCTCTCCCTATATGCTATTTCCTTTAAAAAAGAAAGCCGCTCAAAAACGAGCGGCTATTTTTTTCCGGTAACTCAGCTATAGATCCCGATTGCCAAGGTCGGGTCGTGAGCATAGGAAGGTTGTCGTGCCTGTCTGTTCCTCCCGCTGACAACCACCACGGGCATGTTTTCGAAGGTTCTGCTGGGCTGCATCGGTAATATCTCGCTGGTGATAGACTGTTATGATGCTGGATAATATTATGTCATAATGCCAATGTCATATGAAATATTATGACAAACTTGGTGAATCAGGCCATAAATTTGGCTGGGATTGGTCAGGCTGGCTTTAACAACAGAATATAAAGGCGGCAGGAGTCGAACCTTTTAAATTGCTATGATAACGAGTGGTTATGGATGATAACAAATGATTTAAAATGATAAATTAATTAGCTTTTCATCTCCTATCCCTTTCGGTTCGGATGTCACAATTTATCATCTTAAATCATTCATTCCCCTTTCAGAAGAAGAGCAAAATCATTCCGAACAGAAAATATTCCCGCTGTGGGGGCAGACGTAGAATCGATGCATGGTTTTTTCCCTATATCGGACCACTTCCACCGGATCTGGGAAAAGCGCGTTTACAGCCTTAAAGAAACCTACCGAATGAACGACTATCTTTGCCGATAAATCAAATTCTAATTTATATCATTGTGCTGTAAACGCCGAGTCCGTGCGCAACACTTGTGAAGGCATCTGATTGATTAACTTTTTCAATTCCAAAATTCTCGGCGAATATTTTATTAATGATAGGAATAAATGAGGACCCCCCGGTTAATGAAACGATATCTATCTCATTGTTGGTGAGGCCCGCTTGAGATAAAACGGCATTAACACAATCTTTTAGTTCTTCAATTTTCGCTTCTATATATTCTTCGAATTCAAATTTTGTGATTTTATCATTAATATCAATTTCGTAATCATTGAATGCAATAGTTGATTCGGGTGAAGCCGACAATTCACATTTTGATTTTTCGATGGATTGAAAAAGTAGATATCCGAAATTATAGTCTATGAGATCTTCAAGATTCTGGAGCAGCACTTTATCATTGTCTGATGCCAAATATTTTGTCTCTCTAATATATCTCATGGTTTTTGGGGCTCGCAGCAATGGTATCAAGTGCCAGCCCCTTAATTTGCCCATCGTAAAAGAAGACAGTCCGGACCAGTTCCCGCTCATTGGAGATTTAACTTTAACATCCTTTCCGAAATATTTTGCAACTTTTCCCCACATAATTTCAGAATCAAAGGTATCGCCACCGACTGGTACCCCACCCGTTGCGAGCACATCCTTTGAACGGTTATACTTATGGCCGTTAACCTTTAAAATGGTAAAATCAGACGTGCCGCCGCCAAAATCTCCAACAAGAATCTTTTTTTCTTCATTGGATTTTAAACCATTTTCAAAATTAAGTGCCGCAGCTATGGGTTCTAACTGCAGCTTTATGTTTTTAAATCCAGCCATCTTAGCGGCTTCTATCAGTCGCCGTTCAGCAAGTTCATCATTTTCCTTGTCTTCTGAAAAAACAACCGGCCGGCCTAAAATTAAATCATCAACGGGCGCGCCTATGATTTCTTCCCCGCGCACTTTTATTTTTTTTAGGATAAAGGAGATCAATTGCTCGATCGTGTAATTTTTTTTATATATTTCAGTTTTTTCGAAAGTTGAATCGGGAAGGAATGATTTTATTGATTGCAAAAATCTCCCTTCGCCACCGGTGTCGATATAATTTTGGACAGCCTCATGTCCTGCATACACATTTCGCTCTTGATCTTCGTTATGGAAATATAATACGGATTTTAACGTCATGCTGACGGGATTATCCTTATCTATGTCAAGGAGCTGAACTTTTCCATCAATATTAACCGAAAGCGCGGAATTGGATGTACCAAAATCTAGACCAAAGACTTTACTCATATAAGATCCCCTATTCAAAATCGACCCTAATTTATTGTAAACACTTATAATATTTGAAATTAACAGTTTAAGAATGCATAATCAACCGGTTATAAAAAAATTAAACCGAATATTTTGGCTTTGTAATTAAAAATCAGTACAGAAATATAAATCATAAAATTTTAAAATCAATGCAGCACCCAACAAAATAATCAAAAGTTGGGGTCGGGTCCTGATAGTGATAAATAAATCACCGATCAAGCCCTGATAATCATATAAAGGCCGCGCATTCAACTCCATCATTGAGCATTTGGCAAAGATCATCAAAAGGTATAGAAAAGTAAGTAAAACCCCAGGTTCAGCTTCGCAAAGAGTTTGTGGTGCTGACAACCATCGCTGGGATTGGATTAATTCTGGGACTGACGATTATGCTTGAAGTAGGTGATACGCTCAGAATTTCAGCCATTTTTGATACTTAAATATTAAGGGGTTCCAGATAACGATGAAGTAATATTCGACCTGCATGAAGTGGGGGGTCTTTTTTTAGCATGTATCCTAAATTATAAGATATTTACCGTGGTCTGGTCCGACCCCGGGTCCTTTATACTTTAATCTTCTTATATTGACTTCGGAAAAGTTTTTATGCTAAAAATTTTGAAGATTAATCGAGATGTACTAACACCCAAACTTCGAGGTACCTATGGAAAGAATTTAAAGACCCCGCTTCTAATACAGAGGTGGGGTTTTTCTGTATTTATGCGCTGCTGCTGTCCTGGTACCAGGGCAAAACCGGCGAGTCGTATCCAAATATAGAATGCGGCCCCGGTGATAGCCGGCATGGATTATATATGCAGAATCCCGAGGTGGTGACCTGACAATTGATATCAATGATGGACAATACGTTTTGATTTACCTTTCAATTTCGTAATGCCAAAGCGCGGCTTAATTTGCACTTAATTTAAATAAAGAGAGGAGAACCTATGCCGTTTGATTTTGAGGGGTTTAAACCCGCTTACGAAAAATGGGTGAGGGAAAGCCTGCCCGATTACCAGGCCGGCAATATGAAGGAGATCATCAAGAAGTATCCTTTTATTGCTCCGGATGATATTCCATGGACGACTTACAATGGTCAACCATCCGACCAAACCTTCGCACTGGCCACCACCGGCGGCCTTTATCTCAAGGACAGTCAGCCGCCGTTTGATACCGAGTCAATCCACGGCGATGTATCCTTTCGCGAAATCCCCAAAACCGTCCGCCAGCAAGACATCGGCATTGCCCATTTGCATTACGATCACAGCCTGACAGAGCAAGACATGAACATCGTCTTTCCCATCCAGCGCTTTGTCGAACTGGAAAAGGAAGGCATCGTCGGCAAGTTGACCGATACCCATTACAGCTTCAGCTATGTCAACGACGCTGTGTCTTTGGCAACAGAGACCGTTCCAGAATTCATATCCCGGATCAAAGCCGCAGGGGTCGATGTCCTTTTCCTGGTACCGGTTTGACCGAAATGCCATCAGACCGTGGGTCTGATTCAGCGTCTGGTAGAGGAAGCGGGCATTCCCACCATCTCTATGGGAAATGCCGCCGATCGAATGGCTCACATCAAGCCGCCCCGGGCCATGCTGGTCAAGTTTGCGCGCGGTAGTATGTTCGGTGAACCGGGCAATGTCAAACGCCAGAAACGCATTATTATGGATGCGCTGGAGGCCTTGCAGACCATGACCGAACCGGGAACAATTCAAGAGCTGCCTTACAGATGGAAGCGGCCGGATCCGGAGTAAGCGGGTATTAAAATTAAGTCAATCAGGCTCTGGGTTTTGTGAAGATAGTATCCTTGTGCCAATCATGAGCGGATATCGGGAAAATGCCTCATTAGTTTCAAGCATCCTTCCCTTTTGTATTTCTTCGTGCGACAAGTGTTTGACCTTACTCAATGCCGTCGCAGTTGAGTGCTTGGTCCCGCCATACAGATCAACATTAAAAATTGTTTTTTATTTCAAATGCTCTTCCGTATACAAGGACAGCTCGATCATCCGTTCAAGAAGTTCGTCCGTCGGCAGTCCTGGGAAATTGTGGCGAACGAGTTCCTTGCAAAACAGGCGGCAAATATAGCGCAGCTTGCGCCCTTTCTGCTTGCCGGCATATACAAAGTCCCTGTGCCCGTTGTTAATGACAATCACGTTTTTTTCCTCGTCGTATCGTGAACGCCATATTTCACCCGGCGCCCGACGATAGGTATACCCGGGAAGCCCTTTATTCGCTTTCCCGGTAGTGGATGAGTGATCCATCAGAGAATCGGTGACGGTTATCAAGGCCTCATCCCGGCAGGTCTTATCGCCCTGCCGAACAATCACCTCCAATGTTGTCAGGCACGGTTCCAAAGGTGCAATGAAAGTGATCGATTCACGGTGATTCTCATCGAGATGGCCTTCTCCATCTATAATATTCCATTGGTATTCCAGGTTTTCCAAAACGACCCTTCGGGAGCGGTCCCTGCAGATAACATGATATTTTTTGCGCTTGTCAACCGCAACGACACTCGATTTAGGAGAAATCAGAGCGCTGAACAAAGGGCCGGCATATTCAAAAAACTGCTTTTGGCTGCTGTCATTGTCAAGCAGTTCCGCCACATCTTCAGGATTTTGACTTTCACGGGCGTTTTTTTCACGGGAATCTCCGCGCATGGGTCCACTGGAGAAAAGACTCCCCGATTTAGTTTGAGGTTTTTCGCCATAAATATCAAACCAGTCATATTCCTCTTGCGGAAGCCGTAAAAATGCTTCTTTGAGAGCGCGCTGGACCCTGCGCAGAACCTGGCGGCTGGACCGCTCCTCTTCAGCCTTGCGCTGTTCTTCGATGATTTCTTGAAGCTGCTTTTCAACCGGAACCATTGCCCGGCACAAAGCGTCAAAATGATCATCACGAATAACGCCATGGCGCGTCCCCGGGGTGAGAGATAAAAACGGCGCATCCACAATGCCCTGGAGGTTCCCGGCTGTCCAGGGCTCTTTTTCAAAGTGGTCTAGTTCAGTGATCGAAGGCAAGACTCGCGTGCCACGTCGATATAAACCAACGCGGTTTACGGAACCCGGATCGTTGAGATAAATTTCAAGATAAATATCACCCTCAGCGGTTTCAGCCGGTTTGAGATCATGGAGCAGCCGTCCTGTGAATTGCCGTGGAACCACAACAAACTCTTTGCGGCCGGTTCGATCAACAACTTTGACCGTTACCTCTGTCTCTTTGATCCGGTCCCTGAGTTCAGACGCAAGATAGCGTTGAATTTTTTCGCCCGTTAAAGACCGTAAACCCGGCAGCAGAGGATAGATCATCAGGTCGGTCCCCTTAAAGGGAAGCAATATCCGCTTCTTTGCAACCGCAAAATCCGGCGAATCCTTGGCCATGGTCATCTGGTAGGGGTTCCCATCAGCACCGCAGCAGGTCATGCTGAGATTCCGGCCTACCGTCCAGAAACTAAGAAGACCAATACCGAATTCTCCCTGGATGCCTTTGGCTCTCTCTGACTTGAACTGTCTCTTGATAGAATCACAGATATGGGTCGCCACGCGCCGAAAATCCGGCAAACCTTGTTCATCTCTTGGAATACCCTCGCCGTCATCGCTAATTTTGAGATAGAACGCGCCCCTTTTTTTACCCCTGACAATGACGATTTGTTTTGCCCGTGCATCAATGCTGTTTTCCACAAACTCGGCAACGGCCTTTAAGGGATTGGCTTGAGAATTGGCGATGATACTGATGGCGTTCCAGTGATCGGCAATTCGCAGCTTGCCGGAACGAACCCCCTTCTTTTTCTTTTTTCTTGTAGATCCTGGCATTTCTAACCTCGGGGTAATTTTGAAATGCTTTTCCACCCAACGACCTGGCCATGCTTTCTTATGAGATTACGATCGCCGCCATATACCAGATACAAGTTCTCGTCGGGGACTGAAGACAAGCCCTTGAAATATTTAAGGCCTTTAAAAAAATCTGTGTTCAGTGTTTCGCCTGATTTAATTTCCACTGCCCACAGCTGGGCACCTGCCTCGAGAATTAAATCAATTTCATGGCCGGTGCTATTTCGCCAGAAAAAGGCGTTGGGGCGGCGGCCCGCATGCAACCTGGATTTGATGTGTTCTGCTACAATAAAGGATTCAAAAATATTTCCGCGAAGGTAATGACTGTCTAATTGTTCCGGGCTTTGAATGTCAAGCAAAGCACATAGCAGACCGGTGTCAAAAAAATACAGTTTGGGCTGTTTAACGATCCGTTTGTTAAAATTTTTATGATATGGCTGGAGCAGAAAAACTAGATAGCTGGCTTCAAGAATGGATATCCAGGAGCGAACAGTTTTATAATTAATGCCCAATTCCGTTCCCAGGTTCGAGAGGTTCAGCAGTTGGCCTACACGACCAGCACAAAGTTTCACAAATCTTTGAAAAGTGCTAAGGTTTCCAACATTAGATATCCCGCGAACATCCCGTTCAATATACGTTTGAATGTAGGAAGGAAAATAATCAGAGGGCGGTATGTGTCTGTCATAAAGCACCGGATAACCACCAGTGAACATCACACGGTTAAGATCCTCATCCAGTAGATCGGGGCCCATGAGTTCGGTCAGACTAAGTGGCAAAAGATTACATACCGCCACACGGCCGGCCAGAGATTGCGTTATTTTTTCGAGAAGCAAAAAGTTTTGAGAACCGGTAAGAATATATTTCCCCATTTTGCCTGATTCATCCACGATACCTTGTAAATAGGAAAATAGGGACGGCACCTTTTGGACCTCATCGATAATTATGCCGGTATTCGAATGAGGCCTTAAAAAGCGTAATGGGTCCTCTTCTGCAGCCTGGCGATCATCCAGGTTCTCCAGGTTGACATAAGCATAATGCGGAAACTTTGCCAGGGCAAGGGTTGTTTTTCCAGACTGGCGGGGACCTGTGAGAGAGACTATCGGGAACATTCCAGCCAAAGAAACGATTTTCTCGCCGAGGGCCCGCGGGATCATTCCTTCTTTCATGGAGCTTTAATAGTTAAACAAATTAGGAATGTCAATACTAATTTGTGTAAATTTAGAACATTTTTTCGTTTGGCCGCGGGCATTTATTTTTTTCTTATTCTAAAAAAAAATCCCATTTCGTGCGCAGATGGCTTTTGATAAAGGCCTCTTCACTGCTAACAAGGGCTTTCTTTTCCTTTTCGCTTCCATCAAGAAAATAAATAAATTTAAGCTGTGGCTTGTCCAGGCTATGTTCCTTTGCAAAAAGTTCGGCTATGTGATTTGCCGGAAGCGTTTTTCTTCCCATGACCGATACCAGGGGTATGGCAAGACCGTTTTTGTCCGGACCGGGCCTGTAACTCCGCCACACAAGTTCAGTGCAGACCAGTGCATGATCAGTCGCAAAATCAAAATTATAATCATAGGGTTTTTCAAAATGCGAAAAAGCTTCCAAAATCGCTTTTAGCTTATCGAGCTTACTTAATTGGGGCCGCAGGGCACCGAGATAATCGGCTTGTAAATCATTCATGGTGCTTAAGCTGACGCCTTCACTGACGGCTTCTAAAACAACAACGGGCTCCTCAGTTTCTTGCATGGCATAGACCCACCACGCCTTGGATACATGCCCGGAAAGATACTCCCAAAGATCCTGCTCCTTGCCGGTATGCTCTTTTATAAAAGCTTTGATTTCGATATCATCAAAATATGCCTTAAGCGTATGCTTATCACCTATGTAGATGGCAGAATGCGGCCAAAATCCGGGAAGACCGATATTGCTTAAATACCAATTATGGCGTGAGAGTAAAATATCTCCCGGCTCAAGCAATTTTTCCAAAACCTGAAGTTGAGCGTTTGTGATCAACGGTTTGCCAATTCTACGAACGCGGGTATCCCCCATCCACTCAGCAACACGACTCTGCGCGGGATACCAATTTCGTTTAACAGTGGTCTTGATCACCGAAAAATCACTTGATACGCCCAGCATGGCCAATTCAAAATGAGACATGGCTGCAATGTTGCTGTAGTTTCGTTCAGCCCATTTCCATAACCAATCACATCCAAGTTTTTTAGCTTCTTCATGTCCTTTCACACTTATTCGCAATAACTCCAGGTATTGCTTTCCGGCAATTACGCGAGCCTGGTCACGCTCCCCCTGTAAAGATGCCCGGAATAGGGCAAAAGAATTTTCTGGTAAGTCCCAATCCTTTTTTTCACTGTTTAGAAATTTAACGGCATTGCTGTTATTCTTCACAAGCATGATTATTTTGGTGCCTTTCTCATAAAGCACGAGCTCGGCCGCGTAGGTAAGCAGAAAACTTTTCAAATGGTAGCTGCGTTCGATGCGAGAAATATCATACCGGTACCAGTCTTCATAAAAAAACCGAATCTGGTCCAGGGCAAATGCCATATCCCAAATGCTGCGCCACGATTGCTCAAGAAGCTGCTCTTCAGAAGCAGTCAGAACATGTTGTTCATTAAATATCTCCGATTTTGAATATAGATGCTGGACGGCATTTTCAAGGCCTTTATCCAACTCTTTGAAAAGCGCCGAGTTGTAAGCAAATGTATTATTAAACTCCACAGGTGTCAGATCGGTGAGGCGACTCGGTTGTTCTATCCAATACAGAACAAGCTTAAAGCAGGACAATAAAAGTATAGCAAGTATACAGGCGACAACTCTTTTGCGGACTTTTCTTTGTTGTTGCGTTTCCTTGTATAACTTCTTTGCAAAAAGACGCCCCAGTACAATGGCAAGCAGACAAAAACACAAAGCAACGAGAATGATAGATAGGAATTCCGGTACCAGGCGCATTTCCTGATCCGCCACATAAAAGCCAATCAGAGCGCCAACACCCATTGGCAGCCCCAGCAGTCCAATACGCTCCATCCATAGTCCAAATGATGCCCGAACTTTTTCAAGAATACCCATTGCTTCCATCCTTATGGATCCAGTTTCCTAATTGTACCTTATTTGGCTCTTTTCGTGTGATCATTTTAACAGCATTTTCTGTGGCCGACGATGAAAAACGTTTCAAATCGGAAACTCATCAATGACTCCGTAAGTCTGGATATGCTCCTTTACCGCGTACTTAATTCTCTCAGCAATACTTTCGCCAATACCGGCAACAGATTGCAATTCCTCACTGGTTGCTGTTACGACGGCCTCTACACTTCCAAATGCGTCAAGCAACCTAACGGCTCTTTCGCTGCCTATACCCGGAAGCCCCAGCAGAATGAAAAGCTGTTGTTTACGTTTACCCTTCGGTTTATAGCCGTGTCTTTGAAAAACTTTCCTGCCAATTAATTTGATTTGCCTTGAAGAATACAATATTAGATTAGCGGATTCAAAAGGATCTTTAGATCGCAAAACAGGGATTCCCAATAGTAAACTTATAGTAATGAGTGCTCCCTGCATTGCCTCTCTACCAACTCCAATTTACAGTTTAGAAAATGGCAGTGCCGTTACGCCTGGACCAAGAGGAAGGGTTATATCTCCGGGATGCACAACATATCCCGCCATCACTTTATCTCCAAAATCCTTCTGGAACCTCTTCACCGCGGAAGCCATGGCAGGGCGCGGGGTGGCCGAGAGCTTTACCTCGATGGGCACGAGCTTTGCGCCGGCCTCCACCACGATATCCACTTCTGTACCGGCAACCGTCCGCCAGAAGTAGACCTGTGGATCGAGCCCACGATGTGTTAAAGCCTTTATGATTTCGGAGAGTACCGCGGTTTCCATGATCGCACCGCCCATGGGTCCCGAAGCTGCGTGCGCGGGGTCCTTTAGGCCTGCGAAATAGCAGAGCGTACCCACGTCCGTGAAGTAAACTTTCGGTGTCTTGACAAGCCTCTTGCCTACATTGGCGAAATAGGGGCGAAGCACGGTCACTTGATATGTGGCCTCGAGAACCGAGAGCCACGCCTTGGCCGTGTTGACGGCAACTCCAAGATCTCGGGCGAGATCAGTTATATTCAAGAGTTGCGCACTCCGGGCAGCCAACGCTCTAAGAAAGCTCTGGAATTGAGTCAGGTCGCCCACCTGGCGGAGCGTGCGCACATCCCGCTCGAGATATGTTTGGACGTAACTGGCGTGCCAGAGATTGGCATCACGTTTGGGTTGTGCCTTGAGCTCCGGGTAGCTGCCTCTAAGAAAACTTTCCCAGAGTTCACGATACGAGAGTTTTGATGCCCTAACAGACAACCGTTTGGATTCCCACGGCAGGGATGCCGCTGGTCGTCCCTCTGCCTCTCGTTGCGAAAGGGGCAGAAGTCGCAGCATCGCAGCACGACCAGCGAGAGACTCGGCTACCCGATCCATGAGCAAAAGGTTCTGTGATCCTGTCAGCAGGTACTGACCACTCCTGTGCCGGTCAGCGTCGATCTTTTCCTTAATATAAGGAAGCAAGCCGGGAGCGTATTGTACCTCATCAAATATCACTGGTGGCGAATATATCTCAAGGAAACTGCGCGGATCTTCGATAGCAGATGCACGCACGTCAGGAGGCTCTAAAGAAACGTACTGGCACCTTTTGCCGAAAAGGTATTGGAAAAGCGTTGTCTTGCCGGACTGACGCGGCCCGGTCAGAACCACTGCAGGAAATTCAGTGGCAGCTTTTTTGAGGACTGGCTCCAAGGATCTTCTGATATAAATTTGGCTCATGCACAATCTCCTTGATGGAAATTATGCATTCTAAATGCATAATGTCAAGCAAAAATTCTGAAAGGACACACCAAAAGATATTTCAGGACATCCTCAATGCACGGAATCCGGAAAACGTTGCAGTTGGTAACTCCTGGATCGAAATATGAAGCACACCATGCTTCTTGATTATGAACTCTATTTAAGTCCGTTTCTCTTTTCCACTCTATCAATGGCCTGCCACGCGTAGCCTTTACGGCGAAGCGTGGTGGAGGAGGCGTCCATTTAATTTGGGCATTAAATGCCTTCTAAATAAGGAGGTTATCAGTTCATGCTTCAAAAAGTACCGTCAAAAATACCGTCATATTTTTTTACTGCCCTCCAAAAAAATTATTTTCAAAGGGCGTCATCCCGATATGTGATATCCACACTTTTTGGGATGGCAATTTGTTGCAGATTTGCAAAAGAAATATGCAAAAATCAGTCATGTTTGATCTATAGCCGTAATCTAAAATTAAGCCAAATTGTGGATTACGTATACTGAATATACACTTTCCAATTCAACAATTTTTGATGAAATGAAGACGTTATGTGAGTGCAGATATGATATGTAATCTGCATAAAATCAGGACTAATAAAAAAAGCAAAAGTTTTGGGGTTAGTGATATTCTTTAATTGGCCCAAGAGCAGCTAATTTTGTTCTTGAGGGCTTTCAGGTGGAGCGTTTTCAGCAGCATTTTCCTGTTCATCTTGTTCATTTGAATTTTCGTTCTGACCGCTTGAATCCTGATCCAACTCCGTACCTACTGCTGTGCCGGTTTCTTCAGAACTTTCCGCCTTTCCACTATCTGAGGAATCTTCGTTTACAGTACTTTTATCTTCCGTTTTCTCTGAAGAACCAGTTTCTTCAGAACTATCATCTGAACGCTTTAAGTCATCTGCCACTTCGGAGGATGATTCAGGTGAAGGGGCAGGCTCCTGTTGATTATCTTGAATCTGCGATGAAAATGGTTGAATGGGGTATGAATCAGTTTTTCGAGAATCCGCCTTCCCATAAACCATAATCTTTATGATTTTATCTGATTCGTAAATGATGGCGTGATTTAGTCCTTGGAGAATAAGTTTCAATCCCCGATTAAGTGGCATATTCTCAATCGAGGCATTGACCGGATAGGTATTCCACTGATCATTGAGCTTGAATTTAAAACCTGTTTCCTGAGTAATTTTTTTTAACACTTCGCCTAATAGTTGGTTTTTAACTCTCAAAGATATATGAGGTTCGTTCTGTGATTCAGACCCTATAGCCTGCTGGATAATATTAATATGAAGGCACATCAAAGATAAAATAAAAATGATTGTATAATAGAGGACTTTTTCAAAATTTAAATATTGCTTTAGTTTGAAAATTAGTTTCATGGTCGCCAAAAATTCCGTTTTTGGGGTAATAGAAAATTGACCTAAGTTACCAGAGCTGATCAAATATCGCACGCGTGCAGATAAATTGAGAATGACTGGAAAAAATTCCGCCTAAAAAAGCTGTGATCCTAAAATATCCCAAATTGCGCCGAACTTTTGATACGCCAATAATATCTTACGGGATCCGCAAAGAAGAATTTAAAGCCGCCTAAAATTTGCGAATGTCGGACTTACCAATGTGGCTGATTGCCGATGTTACGTCCCATCACCTCCAGCGTATCGCTGACCACAACAAATGCCTGAGAATCGATGTCATCAATTAACTTTTTTAGCCGGGGCAGCTCCTGGTGTGAGATAACCGTGAACAGCATCTGGATATCCTGCCCGGTGTAGCCTCCCCGGCCACCGATGAGGGTCACTCCTCGCTGAATTCTCTCCATGATAGCCTTGTGAATTTCACCCCAGTGAGGAGAAATGATGTACACTGCTTTGCGCTGGCTCAGGCCATACATAACCACGTTGAGTACCTGGGTCGAAACGAATAAAAATATCAGAGTGTACAAAGCTTCTTCCATGGAAAATACATAGGCTGTAAAGGATAAGATCAGGACGTTGAGAACCAGAATGCTGGTCCCCAGACGGATGGAAAAGCGTTTAAATAGAATGATAGAAAGGATGTCCATACCGCCGGCCGATCCGAAAGACTTCAAGATAATGCCACCGCCGGCACCTGAAAGGATTCCGGCAAAAATAGCGGCCAGCATTTTATCATGGACGGGAATGATAAATGGTTTCCAGAGAACGGCCAGGGAAAAAATGACCATTCCGGCAACGCTGTACCAAAAGAAGCGTTGGCCGATGTACTTCCAGCCGAGAAAATATACCGGAATATTGAGGACAAAATAGAGTCCGGCAACCGGGAGAAATGGAAACAGGTAGTGGATGATCAGGGTCGTCCCTACAAAGCCCCCGCTTAAAAATTTATGGGGAATCAATATCCCATTGATAGCCAGGGCGCAAATCAGGCTTCCGGAAGAAATGAGGAACAGATTCCACAAAACCAACCGTGCCTTTTCAAGTTTTGCATGGCGTAGTTCCCGAAGATGCTTTATCCCACTAATGGGTTTTGAAGTTATGATACTGTCATTTGCGATTTCCATCAAAATTTCTCCACTGCAATCATTCACGGATGGTGACCTGATATACCTGTTCAGTAATTGGGCCAGAAAGTTATTCTCGGGGGGATAACAGCAATCTGTGTGCCAGAATTAAAAGCAAGCAATTAAAAAATAAAATTTAGAACAGATAATTGTGTGAACCCTATAGCACATTGAAATTATATTATTTACTTATCAAAAAAGTTGCCTGGCAGATTTTGTTACCTTTCCAATATGCTCCGATCATCCTATTTAAGTGTTGCACCAATTGAAAGACAGGAACTTCGAATTCCGATAAGCATAAAATCGGAGCTAAAATTTCCGATTTTAAAACTCTAATTATTTCAAATTGTTATCTAAATTACGCTGACCTTAAATCCTTTGATTAAATGATTTTGACTTCGCATCAGAATTCGTAGTTCCTGTCTTTGATTAAACTTTGTATATTTTCCTTGTAATATCAAAATATTATAAAACTGGCACAGGTGTTGCGTAATTTTACCTAATCGGCACTTCAGGCGTTTTATGAGACAACCTGATTTAAATTGAGCAATCGGTAATGGACAGGTTTTCCAGCTTCCCCACCATGGCAATAGGGATTTTTTAATGGAGGCGCATGACCCATGGGTAAATTATTTGTGGTTGTTGTCATTATTTTATCAGCCGTTTGTATGTTGGCCTCACCGGTAGCAGCCTACACGGTAACCCTTGTCGGTGAAGTGAACGATAACCAACAATTCGTGGCAGATAACGAGATATACGAAGTTGACAACAACGCTGTAGGAGATGATCTGGTACTCAATTACATCGCCCAAAAGGTGAAAGTTGTCGGGCAAATAAAAGAAACCCGTGAATCCAAGATTATTAAAGTTGAATCATTTGAGGTTGTCGAGGAATAGCGGGTAAAATGGTCGGAGGTGGACATGGGCCGGTTCGATATTGAAGAAGCTGAAATTGAGGAAGACGATCAGATCATTGACAAAGGATACCGACGATTTGCCAAAAGAGATGCTGATCAACCCCGGCGGTCTCCTATCCGCAGAAAAGACAGATCGCGACAAGAGGAAGGGATGAAACCAAAAGTCAAAAGAAACCTCAAAAAGATCCAGCATAAAATCAAGTACGATTGGCAAGGAGAATAAACTATGCATAATCCAGATAACTTAGATCTTTTCAAATTTTCGCAGCACGAGGATTACGATTCATTTTTTGAAGAGGATGATATCCAGGATTTTGAACTTGATAGAGAGTTAACTCTACTCAAGAGCAGGGCCGACAATGATGAGATGGATGATTATTTCTGGGATGAAAATTAACTTAGAGGGAACTCAAACAGAAGACAGCGTTAGGGTGTCATGTTTGAGTCTAAAGTGCAGTGGTGGAACAAAAAGACCTCGACTATTTTAAAAAATTACTTACCCGATGGCTCGATGAACTACTGGGTAAAGCGGGCAACACAGTGGTGGGCCTGCTCGATTCCGGAGATCATCTATCGGATCCTCTGGATCGGGCGGTTTTCGATAATGAACGCAGCTACACCCTTCGTATCCGCGACAGGGAAAGTGTGCTTATCAAAAAGATTCGTGCCTCACTGGACGACATCGAAGATGGTGTCTACGGCATCTGTGATGACTGCGGTAGGGACATCTCCATTGAACGTTTAAAAGCCAGGCCGGTGGCAGGGCATTGTATCCGGTGCAAAACCAAGCAAGAGGAAAGGGAGCGCTTAACCGGTGTGGGGTAAAACCGTATTGTCCAAATATTCAAATACGGAAAAGAGCAATGGATAAATTTGAAAAACCTCTATCGAGTGACTCGGTGAATCCCGTTAAGATGACCCCGCTTACTTTCTCTGAAGAATTAGATGATTTCGAATTCGATGATAAAAGCTACAATTCCAAAATGAAGGTGGAATGCCTTTGCCCCAAATGCAGCCAGAGACATGTAATGGCCTTTCATTGGATCGGGAGGGGTACTCCCAGAAAATACTGCCCGTCCTGTAAGGGCGGGTCCAATGGATGATAAAAAGAGAATAAGGCGACCAAAGCACCGAAGTTCACCCCCGGCAAGGCTTTAAAGGAAGCTGTAAAATAGCGACATTTTTCATACTGTGTCCTTTGCAGATGGCGAATACATTGCTGATAAATTTTTTTGGAACCGACGGTTAAAAGACTGGAACTTTGAGTTCCGATTCCCCCCAAACCGGAATTCGAAATTCTGATTAATATTTTTTAATATTATAAAATAGTTAAAGGGTTTTTTTGCCAGTCCCGGGCGCTTCAATTCCCCACCACCCGCGCTCTTGAGAATTTTCGGTTCATATTTTCTGCCTGTTCAAAACCAATTTGCTAAAAATTACAACAAGTTATAAAATTGGCACACCTGTTGCTCCTATAAATTTAAAAATTTATTTTTCCAAGTCGCCCATACGCCCAAGAACATGGCGCAGAAACTGTACCCAAAGGAGATAGATATATGACCTCGAAAAAGCGCATGCCAACGATTAAAGGCATCATCATTCCCAGCCATTGGGATGAAGACGGCAATATCAAAGAAGTATCCCTTCACACCTCCGATGAGAAGGAATATCGCGTTGAATATGGCGGCGTAGGCAAGGAGTTGCTGACGCACATCCATCATAAGGTCGAAGCATCTGGTAAAATACGTGAACGGATAGACGGGCGTTTGTACATCAGCGTCCACAGCTATATGCCCCTCGAGGACCCGTTTAGAGAAGCGGTGGTTTAAACCTAAACCCAAATTTGGTTGATTTCACATCCTATATGGAGGAAAAAAATGACAAAAGGTAAAAACACTACTATTTGCATTTTGCTCACGTTCCTGCTGGCTGCTTTTGCCGGAAGTGTTTTAGCCGGTGAGAAAATGACAGTTGTCGGCCTTGTCACAGAGGATGGTCTAATCGTAGATAAAAAGGGTGTGATCTATGAAATTGGAGAAAATGACAATTTCGAGGCAGTTACCGAAAATACCGATGTCAAAGTTGAGGTCAAAGGCATAGTGGTGGAAGACGACGACGGCAACAAAATAATTATGATCGAAAGTTTTGAGGTACTTAAATAATCACGGTTATTGGCTGGGTAACAGTTGTCGAGAGAAGGGGTGGGAGAAATCCTCACCTTTTTTTGGTTGGTTTCTTCTGCTAATAAAAAAAAATTAGATTTTTATAATGTTTGCCTGATAGCCGTAATATCTACTCGGCACAACATGTGGATTTCGTATTACCTAATACACACCAAGGCCTATAATTTATTAAAATATTTCCATACTACATATTGTGTAAGGTTTTTGATGCCAAATCGGGACTATAAGATTCAGGGTCCTAAAAACTTTACCCTCCGGATAGGTCAACCTTTCTCTTTTTTGTTTGAATGATGAGCAAATTGCCATCATAGCTTAATATACCCAGCATGATGGCACAGACCAAACGGTAGATGTTGACGGAGTAGTATCGGCTTGATGCAATCGGGTTTTTTTTGAGCGGATCGGCAACCGACACGCTTCGATCCTCTTTATTATAGCCGGTGAGGACAACGAAATGACCGGTCGATTCGCCGCGTACGTCATCATAGACAGGGTCACTGCCGGTATCATATTCCCGAGCCTCATCATAAAGATAGGTTGCACTCAAACCCGTTAGAATCGGAATCGATTTTTTAAGATACTGCCGAATCAGTGAAGCCGTCATCACTTTGAATTTCAGTTGGCCGCCGAGTTCGAGATATTCGAGGTAGGCTTTGGTAACAAGCTCGAAGCCCGGTATATCTTTTTTATAGGATAGTTGACGCCTGAGCCTGGCAGCAATTTCCTTGCGTGGGATTGCAGACCAGGTTGGATCGAAAATTTGCAGGTTATAGGGGAAAATTGTAGTTTTATAACCGCGCCGCAAGGCATGACAGGCCAAATAGACCGCAAGTGTACCGCCTTCTTCCATAAGGGAGACTTCGGCGATAACCTCCTGCAAAGAAATCGAGTCGTTGTAATAGCGATAGACGGCATGCAGACATGTTGGGCCGCAGGTCGTGTTGTCCGGTTGCTTATTTATATCAAAATCGAGTAAAGTATCCATGATCAGGTTTCACAATATCTAAAGGCAGAAATCGGGCTACCCGCTATGATTGAAAGTTTAGATTACTATCAGATAAAGATGTCATGGTTAAGAATTTAAAGCAAATCTCGGTGGGGGCTAAATTGTATGCACAGCGGGCAATGGTTTAATAAAATTTTGCCTTAAGCTGTAAGTATAAGCACCCTGGGTGGGAATCATCAGAATGTCGCCGGGTTGAATGTCATCACCAAAATACATATAGCCCCAGACGTCATGGGGGGTGCACAATGAACCGAGGATATGGCAGGGTTTTTCATAAAGGGCTGGACGCGTCAGGTTCAAAATTGGAAAATAATCGGTCTCAAAGCGTTCCCAACCGACCGTGTTGGTACCGGCGTCGGTGATGACCAGGTCTGCTGCCTTTTTATCGACCACTGATATCAGCAGATGCACTGCATCGTTGCATATCCAGCGGCCCGGCTCCAAACAGATCCGGCAGGCGACGACGCTGAAAAGATGCTCATGAATCGCGGCGCTGAGTCGCCCGGCAAACTCATCAAGACCGGCAGCCGGCAAACGGTGATGGGTTTTAGCCGAACCAGGCTGCTGTCCCAAAGCCTCCCTCAGCCTGCCCTCCGGTGTCCCGGCCGGCTGCAGCCACTCACCCTGGGACGGCCAATAGCCGCCCCCAATATCGATAAACTCTAATTGCCTGTGAAACGAGGCTGGCATATCAGCGAGCACCTTGCCCAGGAGTCGGATGAACTCGATCTGCGGATCCGGAGAAAGGTTCCAGCTCGAGTGAAATTGCAGTCCTTGAAGTTGTATATGGGGACATCGGCGGGCCTCCTTCCAGAAGGCAGCCAGGTCCCGGGGGACAATGCCGAATTTACGCCACAGGCCATGTGGGTTGACGGTTAAACGCACGCCGCAGCGCACCCGTCGATTCAACTGCGCGGCAATGCCCTCCAGCCGGTGCAGCTCACCGAAGCTATCCATCAGAATCACGACCCGATCGGAATGGGCCACCGCCAGTTGCAGTTCTGCTCCTGTTTTCCCGGGACCGCTAAAAACAATATCCCGGGCGCCAATGTTTAACGCCATCTCCAGCTCAAGCCCGCTGGAAACATCCAGTCCAAAATCTGCTTCGAGTAAAATCCTGGCCAGATCCGGATGATTATTGCTTTTGACCGCATAATAAAAGGCAACTGAGGGCAAAAAACTCATGAATGCCTTCCTCAGCTGATGTGCTCTGGCCGTCAAAATCGCTGACTCCTGAAGGTACAGCGGAGCCGGGTTCTCGGCCAGGATCTTCAGATAGCGGTCCCGCCGGTTAAAATAATATTCCACAAACGCGCGCAACTCTTCGTCCGGTAACAACGGGGTGGGTTGCGATAGCATTGCTTTTAGTTTTTGTTGTAAATCAGGCGGGTTCGATGTCATCAAATATTATTCAACCTCCACGACAAGCTTTTCAAGTAGTGCCCGGCATTGAGCCTCCGGCGCAATATCAACATCGAGATCAAAGATGATGTGTCCCAGCAACCATGAATCATAATCATCCGGGGGCATTTTAATCTGATGGCCCGGTTGGCGGGTCAGGTGAATCTCGCGCACACGGCTATCATGCTGCAGTTGACGGGTATCGATTTTTTTCAAGCTTCCGCTGCTCCCTGCATGCAAGCGCAAGCCCAGGCACGGGTTCGAATTAGCTGGTTTTTGAAGCTGCCAGGGTCGCTGCTGACAAAAATCAAGATAAAGCCTGATCATATCCAGATTCCAGCATCGTCTCATCAGATACGGCAGACAGTCTCCACCTGGCCGGGGCGACAACTCCAGCAAAACGATCCGGTTTTTGCATACCATAAAGTCCAGCATACAGATGGCCCGGTTTATTCCCAGTGCCAGCGCACTTTGATAAAGCGTCTGTCTGAAGTCAGACTCCTTAATTTCTTCGGGTAAAAGGCCCGGCAGAAGGTAACCCAAAGCCGTTCCGAAAGGTCCCCCGGAAGACACTATCTTGCGGGTAAGCCGGATAACTTCCACCCGGCCGTTTTCAATTACAAAATCGCAACTGTATTCTTCTCCCATCACAAATTCTTCGGCCAGAATCACAGGATCAGCAGTCCGAAAAGACTTGTAAAGGCGATTATTGCGGCGCTGTTGTAAACCAGCTAAGATCTTAATAAAGTTATTTCGGCAGGCTTGCACGCTGTCGCAGCGAAAGATCAATTCACTGCCGCTGCCGCCGAGCGGCTTTAGGACACAGGGGCCGCCCAGGTCCTGGAAGAAATGCGCGGCTTCGGTGGCCGACCGGATTTGGCGAACCCTCGGTGTAACAAGGTTGTGTTGAGCCCAGAGCGTCTTTGTCAGGTACTTATCGCGACAGTTATTGACGGCCGACACGGATGGAGAGGGCAATGCGTATTCCTGGGCAAGTATAGCCGCCAGTTCCATAGATTCGCAATCGTAGCATGCAACACCGTCCAGTCGAAAATTTTCCTGGTGCAGGTGGCGCCGCAGGACCTGCCGTACCTCACGATAATCGGACAGATTGCAGAGCACCTCTTCCTCTGGCGGGGGGCTCGGCTCAAGGGCCTGCCGACGCATCGCAGGATCGGTCAGAAACAGGGCCCGGCCGGGTCCGCTGCGACGAATCCAATCGATATAGTCCGGGGTTGTGCCAACCACCAGAACTTTGGTACTAATAGGCACGGGCCTCATTTCTGCTGACAACAGCATCCTGCCAACTCTCAGGAGCTTGCAGTTTCATAATTTCGTAAAGCGGCCGGGGTGTTAAGTGAAATCTATTTTTCCAGTTAAAATCACCACACAAAAAGTCGACTTCCATTAAGCGCTGCTGACAGGCCCATTCAATATGATGTAAATTGATCAATTTGGCAACTCCGGGAAAATCGGCATGGGTGGCTCCGGCCAGAACCGTATAGGTCGATCCCCAGACAGCGCCAATGTCCACGGCTGCGACCCTGCCCCCGATGAGCACGGTGGTCACCCGCAGCAGACTGTTGGCATGCAGCCAGGCGGCAAGCTTTTCAAACGACTTTAAAAAACGAGGATCGCTGAAATAGGACTGCTCTGCGAAATTTTCCAGGTTCATGCGAAATAACTGCTCCACATCTGCAAAGCTATCGTAACGGTAAGATACGCCGCCGGCCGTGAGGCGGTTCAGTTCGCAGCGAATTTTTTTGCGTGATTTCCCGGAAAAGCCCTGCAGGTAAGTTTGAAAGGAACCATCATACTGTTGCGGAAAAAAGAGATAGCCGATCTCATCGACAACAGCCAGGGGACCATCGGTTAGATCCGACGGCAATGTTAGATACCGAATCCTGGCATTTGCCGGAATGTGGTTTAACAGAATATTGCAAATCGCCGGGTCGTCGGCAATAATTTTGTTTTGCTCCAGCCATGTATTACCGTGCCAGATTTCTCCCGGAAAATGACCGTAACACTGCTCCTCATCGATCCAGCTTAGAGCCAGCATGCCGCGAAAATTACCATCCTGTCTGGCTACCAGAAAATAGGGGCTATGGTTGAATTGCGCTTGAAAGCAGGCCCTCACAGGCCAAAAATCAAACAAACATCTTTGCGGCCAGTGTTTCATCCAGAGTCGCTTGACCTCTTCTAAGTCCGTGTGGACTTCAACTTTTAGCATGCTATCCTCCTTATTGGCGTATCGTAACACTTAGTTTGCTGTGGCTTCCACCAAAATAGTTTTGTGAAAATCCTCTGACAATCTCGGGGTCATAGGTCTTACAGCTAAAGACATCCAAATATGTGGTATTGGTTAGATTGGCAAAATGGGCTGATATCAGGGATGTTTCGATGAGCTGTACCATGGAGTAGCCGGCCACGCGTTCATCTTCACCGAAATGCACCACCTGGGTTTCACCGAATCGTTTCATCTCGATGAGTTCACACAGCTCAACCACAAAATGTCGGATAGTGTCTGCGCTGCGAATCTTACCAGGGTCACAGTCGTAAATATCAATCGATGAGGCGATTCCCCAAATATTCTGCTCAATGGCCGTACAAAAAATTGGTGCGTCAGTTGATGACGTTGTTGTCGCTGCCTGTTGATAAATGTGCATATTTTGCTCCGATTTTTAATTTGCGGTCTTAATAGACCTAGATAAGTTAGCCTGAAAAATCACCAGCGGCAGATCAACTGCAGTTTTGGTGCCATGTTTTAATAAATATCATAACCGACTTATATCATTTGTTTTTTCACCTTATTGAAAATCTATTTCAGACAGGAACGCCATATTAACAGCAAAATAATACCGAATTTTATTGAAAGCTGTAATAAAATACCATAAAATGGCCATAAACCGAGTATCAGAATCAAGGGGCATTTCGACACCGTCCGGCGTGACATTTCATCTAACTAAAATTCACATGCCAATATTTTTTTATGTGCTATAATAGAACAATCTATGTGAGTTGTTGACCTTGCGGTAAGTTGGGCTGTTCCGCCGGAGGCGGGTTACCAGAATAAAATTTGAACTGATGTAAAAACCGGTAAATATTTACCGATAAGAGGAACTCGCAGTGCTTATACGCATGGCTTTAGCAATTACGGACAGAAGTTTGCAAAAGCATCTGGCAGAAAAACTTTCATCATCCGACGTGCGGCTGGAATCATTTGGGCATCTGCGCTCTGCCTGGCAGAAAGTGGTTCGCAGCGGATGCGATGTCATTGTTATCAGTGAAGATCTCATTCTGCGTCCTGCTGACAACGGCATTGCAAGCCTGAATGAATTGCCCGAAAACCCCACGACCGTTATTATTCACGGCAGCGATTCAGCAGAAGAACACGCCCAATTGGCAGCGGCCGGAGCCGATGTTGTTCTGTATGCTGGTATTTCAAGAAAAAGCATGGCCGAAGCCCTCGAAACCACCCTGGAATCACGGCGTCAGTTTATCCTGCGGAAGCGCTTTGATCGCAGGGGTTTGACCGATCCCAAGATCGCCGACTTCGTATCCGAAAGCCAGGCCATGCAAATCTTCATGGAGGAAGTTCTTCAAGTAATTCCAAGCGATTCACCCATATTGCTGATTGGAGAGACAGGTGTCGGCAAAGAGCATTTGGCCAAAGCCATTCATGCTGAAAGTCCACGTTCCGGCGGTCCCTTTGTCTCGGTCAATATGGCGGCCATGCCTGACCAGCTGCTCGAAAGCGAGCTGTTTGGCCACGAACAAGGCGCTTTTACCGGTGCCATTCGATATCGGCGAGGTGCCTTTGAGATGGCTCACCTCGGAACCATATTTTTAGATGAAATCGGCGAGATGCCCCTTCACCTGCAGGCCAAGCTGCTTCGTGTTCTCCAGGACTATGAAATTAAACCTGTAGGAGGAGAAAACACCATTGAGTTGGATGTGCGGGTAATCGCAGCGACAAACAGCGACCTCGAAAAAAAAATTGCCCAGGAAAATTTTCGACAGGATCTCTACTACCGCCTGAGTGTACTACAACTCACGATACCGCCCTTAAGAGACCGTCAGGAGGATATTCCCGCAATGGTCAGGCGTTTTATGGCCCATTTCCGGTATAAAATCGGTCGAGAAATAAACGGCTTCTCCGATCAGGCCCTTCAATCACTCTGCACATATGCCTGGCCGGGAAACGTACGGGAACTGATGAATGTCATTGAACGGGCCATATTGCTGTCCAAAACCGACGAAATCGGAATAGATGTACTGCCCAATGCATTTAACGGCGACAATTCGAGTCAAGAGGCAATATTTCCCGGAATGAAATCTGATGCTGCAGAATGGTTGAACAAGACGTTGCCGGAAGTGCAAAAAGAAATCATGGGCCAGGTTGAACGATTATATCTTGAGATGGCCTTGAAAAAAACGAGCGGAAGGGTCAACCAGACGGCCCGGATTGCCGGCATTCATCCCAGAGGACTATACAGTAAAATGAAACGACTCGGCCTGCGCAAGCAGGATTTTAAAAACTAACAGTATCAACAGAAAAATTTATGGTTTCAACTAAAACTGCGGAGAAAATTGGTTTATATAGAGGTCACTCTCCTTTCATATGGAACTCGGTTTTTATGGCTCTAAGGAGTTCCGGATCGATGACAACCTCCAGGCCGGTCAAGACCAAGGCACCAATTGTCTTTTTCATCTCACCGTAAGCAAAAGGGGTCACCGTGGCCCGGGCAAACTCCCGGGTGTGCTCCACGACAAGGGTTTCGCTGATGGCGAAGTAAGGGTGAATCGTTGGGCATTTTTGGCTCACATTTCCAGCATCTATGGAGCCGAGTTCGTCGGCGGGGCAATCCTCGATGGTCGCCACACCCATTTTCAACAAGTTGCGGCAATACGCCTCGGACAGTGTCAAATTGGTAACCATGTTATCATAGGATTTCTCATAGTTCTTAATACATAGTTGGGTACCGGCGGCCAGGGAAGCACCCTCAGCGCAGTTCTTTACTTTTTCAACGAGTTGTTTCAGATAGCTATTGGTCAAGGCGCGGACATGAAAGCGAACCACCGCCCGTTCCGGAACAATATTGGCAACGATTCCGCCTTCTTTGATATAACCGTGTACTCTTGCATCAGGCCTCATATGCTCTCTTAACGCATTGATATGGTTAAACGTATTGATGGCTGCATCCAGCGCATTGATCCCCGCCTCGGGTTTTGTGGCAGCGTGAGCCGCCTTGCCCAGGAATGTAAATTCCAATGCATCCATAGCCAATGATCGGCCGCTGCGGCAATGACTTGCCCCAGGATGCGCGACCATAGCAACATCGATCTCATCAAAGGCCCCTTTATTGGCCATGTCGACCTTGAAGCCGTTTGTCTCCTCAGCAGGGGTGCCGAAAACCATGACACGCCCACCGATTTCCGACAGTATTTTACCCAGGACCGCACCGGCACCAGAACTGACCGTCCCCAACAGGTTATGACCGCAGCCGTGTCCAATATCCGGCAAGGCGTCGTATTCAGATAGGTATGCGATGGTGGCACCGGGTTTCCGGCTGTCCAGGGTAGCCTTAAACGCTGTCGGTATGCCCAGGTATTGGGTTTCGACCTGAAGGCCGTGCCGTTGGAGAAATTGGATATGGGCCCGGCAGGCTCTGTACTCTTCCCCGCCAAGCTCCGGTTCGGCATGAATAAACTCATTGAGAGCCCTCAATTCCGATTCTATCTTTTCGACCTCTTGTGTTATCTCCCTGACCATTTTCTTTCTTCCAGTTTTTTCTTGATTGGAGACTTTCATATAAAAATTACAATTTTGTTTATAGTAACGTTACACAATCAGCTTATCAAACACTTTTATATTGTATTCCTGATGTTAAAATATTGATGAACCAAATTTAGTTTGGATGTGCTAATAAAATATTTAGAAAGGGAAGGTGTAGGTATTTGATTCTAGCGAATTTGAATATCATCAGACTTCAGGTTATAAGATCACGCTAAAAAATATCACTTGGCCGTCATCCGGCTGGCCATGCGCTTTTGTAAAACGCCGATCAGCACGAGGATGAAAGCGGCCAGAAGCAACAGCAAGGTGGATATGGCGGGCAGCATCGGCTCGATTTCATAACGGATGACGTCCCACATCTTTTTGGGCAGCGTCACCGCTGTGGAGCCGCAGATAAACAGCGCGATGACCACTTCATCGAAGGCGATCATG
>JBATKU010000303.1:0-27148 GCA_049669725.1 Desulfobacterales bacterium | reverse complement strand
GACCTATGAGATCCGACATCAGATTCCGGTACGCCTTCAAGGTCTCGATTGTATGAACCTCATCATCTGCCATCAATAAGGAATACCCTTTGACATCGGCACTAAGGATGGCTCTGAGCTTGCGTGTGATCTTTTGGTTGTCGCTGGGCATGTTGAGATCACCTTCTGGTTAAGGTTGAAGATGACACATTTTGGAAAGGCTGTAATTTGAACGATTTATACAGTTAGTTACATGATTTGATGGAATGGGTCAAGGAGTCATCGATTTCAACACTGATGATTTGTGATATGTTCTAAGAAAACCAAGAATCACCCAAATACCGATATATTGAGATAAAACGTAACAAATTCTAATTTTTCTATTAATATTAATATGTTATATGCGTTTAACCTGCCATAGATTTACGGTGCTGTCAAGTCTCTTTTACTTTCCGTTGCTCGCCCAAACTCCAAAATTGGGTCAGATAAGCGTTGAGCTGAGCGTTTCAAGATCTTTTCCATGGCGTTGAAGTAATCCCTTTTCACTTTCACATTGGACACATTGCAATATCGCTCTGTGGTAGTTATCCAATTGTGACCCAACAGATCTTGGATGCTTTCCACCTGAGCATCAGCATTGAGCAGTTGGGTGGCCATGGTATGGCGCAGGTGATGGCAGCTGATCTTCAACCCGGTTTTCTTGGCATAATATTCCATGCGCTTTTGAATGCCGCGCACCGAGATGGGCTGTCCTTTGTAATCACCTTTTTCAACCAAAAAGACTTTTTTTACCCGCCGATGAGATCTTAGCTTAAGATATTGTATAAGCCCATCGGCGGCATCATCGCTGATGTACACCACCCGATCCTTACCACCCTTGCCGTCGATCACCATGATCCTTTTTTGCTTCAGATCAATGTCGCCCAGGCTCAAATGGGCCACTTCCTCCACCCGCAGCCCGCAGCGCAGCATCAATCTGAACATAGCCCAGTCGCGTTTGGTTTTAATGACTTCAAAAAACGCATCGACTTGATCCTCGCGCAAAGCCCGCGGCAGGGGTTTTGGCACTCGCAGCCGGCAATTGGTTTTGACCGGGTTGAGTAGATTTATCTTTTCTTCATACTTCAGATAATCATAAAACACCCGGATGATGGCCAAGTACAAATTGATGGAAGCCGGCTGCAGACGTTTTTGGTGAAGATAATCAATATAATCCTCAATTTTGTCGACACCGGCGTGCTCCAGCGGCACATCAAGCCACAGCACAAATTGTCTGATCACACTCAGATAGTATTTAACCGTGTGCGCTGAGTAATTACGGCGTTTTATATAGCGTCTGAAGTTGATGATCACATTAGTGAGGCTCATCAATATCTCCTTCTAAGATCCGGTCCATGGCGGCAAAATATTCTTCCTCTCTGGTTTTATCAGAAAGCCGGGCATAGCGCCGGGTGATCTCCAGATTGCTGTGACCCAGCAGCACCCGCAGACATTCCAGCGGCATTTTGGCATTTAAAAGACCGGTGGCAAAGGAGTGTCGCAGACAGTGCAGGGTGTAGCCGCTGTATTGCAGATCGGCTTTTTGTAGACACCTCTTAAAGATCGCACGCGCCGCCTCATAACACAGCGGCTTGTCTTTTTGGCCGTAAAATAAATGCTGCTTGCGTGGATCCCGGAGCCTGAGCCAGGCCAACAGCGCCTGCTGGGCATCGGTACTGTAGTAAACTGCACGACCCACAGAGGTTTTATCCGACTGATAAATTAAAATCTTTTGCTCATTCAAATCGATATCCTCCAGCTTGCAGTTGAGCAGTTCGCCGATGCGCATGCCGGTGCGAAGCAGAAGCAATATCAATGCGCGATCCCGGCAGTTATCGATTGCACAAAGCAGTTGATCTAAATGCTGGGGGTCAAAGGCCCGCGGCAACCGATCAGGCAACTTCAGCTTTACCTTGCGCTCCATTAACCCCCAGTCAAAGCCTGTGTATTCAAGGATTAAATATCGCACAAATGCATAAACGTTGCGCAACCGGGTATTGACCGTTGTCGGCTTCAACCCCCGGTCCTGAAGCGCTTCGACAAATGCCTCGATGTCTTCCCGGCTGAGCTGTTCAAGCACCGTGTTGCCGCGGTTGGCAAAAAACGACAAAAACTGCTCCAGCGATATGGCCGCCTGCCGCAGGGTGTTGGCTTTACAGTTGCGCCGGTATTTATGACGCAGGTATTGCTCGACATAGGACTTGCCGAGCAGTTTCTTCTCAGAGATCTTGTCTAAAAGACGATCAAGTACCTGCTGTCTGGCAGAAGGTTTTGTTGCGGAGGCTACCGGTTGAAGAAAAATAGAGTTAAGATCCGATGGGCGGCTTGAGGAAAGATTACTTGGATTGAAACTGATTAATTGATCCGGGTCCATATCTACCTCCTTTTTCTGGTTTTAATAGAAAAATCAGATAGATAATGCCTCTTAGACCTCTAAGAATCAATTATCATTTTGTTACGTTTTAATTGAGAATAACCACGGTTCGGGCAAGGTTGTGATATCTACATATCTGGAATCTGGCGATTTTGAATGTCTTCTCCATATATCACCATTTTGGATATGAAGACTAATTAGCGAAGTCTTCATTTACGCATTATTTCATCACACCACAGTATGTAGTATGGCATGATTCTATAGAAAACTCATGTTTTCTGGCATAAGTAATGACCATGGTGCGACTGTATGATATTCAAAAACATACACGAAAAATCCTACTTGCCTAAAATGTTTATTGCGGTAGCAATCCTCGGATCTATATATGTTTCTGGCTATCTGATGTTCACCAGTGCCGACAAAATATTGCCATTATTCAAGCCTTACAAGGTAAACGGAGATCTTGTAAGGAACATCCTCATCCTAACTTGCATGAGCATTTATTTTTTTCGCTTGTTATTTACCTTATTTATTTTCTTTCAGCGAAAACTGTATTGGGGCGAGGCAATTGTCATTGCCAACATCATGCCATGGATTTTTCCTTATATTGCATATAAAAGTGGAGATTATATTGGCACCATAGGATGGATGGAAATTATTGGTATTTTACTGTTTCTCACAGGATCATTTTTAAATACAGCTTCTGAATATTTTCGCTTTTCGTGGAAACAAAAGAAAGAAAACGCCGGCCATTTATACACGGGCGGGTTATTCAAATACACTCGTCACACTAACTATTTCGGAGATATCGTACTTTTCGCTGGGCTGGCAACAGTCGCCCATCAGATTCAACTTCTAATTATACCCTTTGCAATGGCATCTTTCTTTATTATTATTATAATCCCCTTGAAGGAAAATTATCTCAAGGATAAATATGGTAATGAATACATATGCTATGCCGCCAATACAAAAATGCTTATTCCCTTTATTTTTTAAAGTATGAAGAGGTGATTAAAGAGCTGTGACCATCATTGTTTAGATTACCAAAACGATCAAAGGCTGAGTACTGACGGCAGAAGTCAACATGTCATCTGTCATTGTTGCACACCAGGTGTTGTGTTTGTATCATATCAAGAAATGTTGAAGCTTACTGGCATTAGTCTTCGGTTCGGGAGTGGTGTTATCTCTCCAACAAAAACCAACTATCTGGCATCCTTTAAAATTGCATATACTGTAAACGTATCACAAGTCCACCTCAACTGCCGATAATTATAAACATAGCCCCGCCGCCAAAGAAGCATCCTATTTTGCATTTCGCAAATGCAAATTGCAAATTGCGAAGGCCCGATCCCTCTGCCTTTTGTACCGATATTCCCGGGCTGAATCCTAATTACCTGACTTTTATCCACATATGAAATCTTTCTAAAATTGGGCTTTTTTGGAATGTTCTTTGCACACTAAATTAGCAACTTTTACTCGTCACCCAATCTAAGATAAAATAAAAAACCACGTGACGGCCTTGCGCCTCCAACGGTTATACTTTAAACGAGAGTTTGCGGTGACAGTTTAGTGGTTTCTCGAATGTGCGTGCATCTCCAGAAAAACGGCATATCGGGGATCACAATTAGGTGGTGGAAGCAATCGGTAAACTGGTTTATTTTTTAACCTAACTTCCTTTCAGGGGGGAGGTTCTCAGGAATCTCCCCTTTTACATTTCAGCAAGATCTGCCTTGACACTACCTTCCATTTTGGCCATACTCGCTTTCTACAATTCAATGAAATTCAGGAGGATATAAATGCTTGAGTCTACCATTGCGGGCAGCTTGCCCAAACCGGATTGGCTGGCAGAGCCCGAAAAACTCTGGGCACCCTGGCGGTTTGAGGGTGAGGACCTTTTGCAGGCCCAGGAACGCGCCGCTGCCGAGTGGATCAAACACCAGGAAGATGCCGGCATCGATATCGTCACCAACGGGGAGCAGTTTCGCATTCACTTTGTACATGGATTCCTGGAGCACATCAACGGGATCGACTGGGAGAAGAAAACCGCCATGGGAATCCGCGACAATCGCTACACCGTGCAGGTCCCCACGGTGACCGGCCCGGTTTCCCGGCCCAAATCCGTTCATCTGGAAGAGGTTCGTTTTTCCAGGGCCCAGACCGATCGTAAATTGAAGTTCACCCTGCCGGGGCCCATGACCATCTGCGATACGATCGCCGATGACCACTACGGCCGGCGTGCGGATATGGCCATGGCATTTGCCGGAATCTTAAATGATGAGGTCCGCGAACTGGAAGCGGCCGGTGTGGACGTGATTCAGTTCGATGAACCGGCTTTCAATGTCTTTATGGATGATGTCAAAGAATGGGGCATTGATGCGCTGCATCGAGCCCTTGAAGGTTTGACGTGTAAGACGGCCGTACATATCTGCTACGGTTACGGCATCGATGAAAATCTGCGCTGGAAAGATACGCTGGGCAGCGAATGGCGGCAATATGAAGAAATCTTTCCGGCGCTTAATGCCAGCCGTCTAGACCAGGTTTCTCTGGAATGTGCCGAATCCCATGTGCCGCTGTCGCTCATGAGGCTTTTAAAGGACAAAGATGTGCTGGTGGGATCGGTGGCGGTCACCGTGGACAGAGTGGAAACACCGGAAGAGGTGGCGGCCACGATCCGCTTGGCAATGCAGTATGTGGATGCACAACAGCTTTTTCCCTGTACCAACTGCGGGATGGTGCCGATCCCCTATGAAATCGCTCTGGGCAAGATTAAAAGCCTGGCCGCCGGTACGGCATTGGTGCGCGACAGTCTTTAAACCGGGTTGTCGAATATGGCGCTGCGGTCATGGTTATACCGCTTTTCAAAAATAAGTTCTGAAATACGGAAGGGTGGTATAAGCGGTTGTAGAAAATGTGCTAATGACGGAACGTTTTTTTGACAACCCTATAACGGCGTTATCATTCTGTTTTACCGTCCTGGGCTTGTCAGCTGCCGGATAGTTTTTCAAACCGTTTTTTTTGTTTGTCTCTCAAATTTTCAAGTTCCCGCAGCAAGGGCTGGTCGGCGGTAGAAGATTCTGATATTCGCTGCAGGCGAATTGCCAGCGCGCTTATAAATTTTTGACCCTTTTTAATATACGCCTCTTTTGCACCTCCAATTTCCATTCGCAGACACATATCATAAAGTCCATAATAGGCGTCATTGAAGCCTAAGAGTTCTTTGGCGCAGGCCGGGCCGTAGGTTTGGCGCAGAACTTTCCATAGCGAAAGTTCGGGATTATAGGCAGAGGTGTTCCATTCATAATCGGCTACCGTCGCATATTTGACCTTGTAGGTTTCTTTGTAAGCATTGCCATTTACGTAGATGCGCCGACCGTCACTGTATTTTTGAAAATTTTCCGGGCGATAGGTATCAAAGGGTTCAAAGAGGTTGCACATCCTCACCTTTCCCGGGTAATAGGTGGTATACCCCCCGTAACGCCGTGTTTCGAGATTTCTGGCATACAGGGTGTTGTCCCAAATCATCGGCCATCGACCGATGAGCGCTTGGTAGCGATAGAGATCGGCCATATCAATGGACAAAGATCTGATGGTCGGTCCTGTCCATATAATCGCTATTTCCGAAGGGATCTGAAATGTCAGCTCTTTAAAATATAACTCAGCTTTTCCTTCGCTGCGATCAATATGTTCATTGGCATACCATGGCGGGCAGAATTCCAATTGTGTTCCCGGATAATCAATATCCAGCCATTGCTTCAGGTTATTGATGACATCAGCCTGAGCATTTTGAAGATTAACGAAGCGTTGTTTATCGGCCGTCGCATACAGCGAATAATTTTGTCGATTTTTACCGGTGTGCGGCACAAAATCATCGGCCAGGAGCATAACGGTATCTGCGCCGGCCTCCAAACCGATTTTTAAAAAATCTTTAAGCAAATTGAAGCTTTCCGGACTGCTGTGGGTCCATGTATGTCTTAATTGATGACTGAGGTTTCCGGCCGCTGCTTCAAAGGGAAAATGAGAATAAGGGTTAGCCATAACAGCAAGGCTCATCACACCGCTTTTATTGCATATATTACCGGCATTTTTTACACCCTCTCGATATAAGGCGTCCGGCTGATACCATTTTTTATCCTGCGGTCTATAGGAGACATACATTTTATTCAATTTGTAAAGACTCATCCGCTTAATATTATTGAGATCGCCTTGGAGTTCCTGGGTGTTTCGCCATTTTTTGAATGCATACGCACGGCCCAAAAAATCCGGATAGTCGACAACGGTTGCATTATGGTAGACACATTCATCGTTATCGAAGAGTTGAATAGTCGTTGCGGCGGCATAGTAGGTACCAATGGGTGTTTCTCCCATTAAATATACAATATGACTCTTGCCGGTCTGCTCGGCCTTAATGATATATCCCTGTTGTTTGTCACGAATGAATTGCAACGGAAGATCGGGCTGGAGCTGATCATAAATCATGTTGCGGCCGATACTAAAGACCAGCTTGGCCTTTAAAATTTCCTTGATGGGAAAATCGTTTTCCACCACCAGGGCTTCTACCGCCTTCTTTTTTTGGGTGGCCGTGGCTTTACGCAAAACGCCGTTTATTTTTTTCTGAATTATTTTTGCAGCTGTTCGTTCTGCGGGCGCGGGGTTTTCAGGAAGTACAATCACCGGAGGATGTGAACCGGGAATTTCGGCATCAAAATAGACCACCTCGCCCAAGCCCCGGATGTTTTTGGGTGTCGGAATGATTTTTTCTTCCAGATCGAGTTGCCTGTCAAAATAGGGCTTAATGCGTTCCAGGGCCGTAAAATTCCATTTCGAGTAGCGGAAGTCGATATCATCAATCCACATGGTTCCCGTGCCTTTTAAGCCGAGAAACAGCCTTACATAGCGGGTTCTGTCAGGGATGTCTCCTTCTGAAAATGGATAGTTATAAGACCTTCCTCTTACCTCGCTCCAGGGGAGATATTCAATGGTCCAGTAATTGGAAAAAGAGTAGCCTTTGTCTGAGTTGTCAATGAATACCTTATTGACCGGATTCAGGTAATCCGGTTCGATCGGCTGCTTATCTTTATCAAAATACAATACTTTGACAGCCACGGCATCATACAGTTTTACTCCCAGTCGGTGCTTATTGCTCGCTATGTTTTTTAATTGAATATGATAGGTAAAGTAGTAGTTTCCGGGAACCACCCGGATATAATCACTTATGAGCCCCTCGGCTTCATCCAATTCATCAGCGGTTGCTCTTACAATTTTTACGGCGTACTTGCCGCTGTTCACCTCTTGTGCGGCTTCGAGGCCGTTATTTTGAAGGACCCATTTAACATTGCGGCCGACCCTTTCCCATCCCTTGAGTTTAAAGTTATTACCCGCATCGTTTGTCAGGACGCGGCCTGCTTCAAAAGAGGAATTGGTGACAAGATTACCCCTCTCAAATTGCGCCCGCCGAGTTTCATAGGGAATACTCAGGGGATCGGAACTGGACCACCCCTTTGAGCTGAACTTATCACCGGATCTTTCAACAGCGGTACATGCATTTAAAATGAAACAGCAGCATAAAAATGACAGCAGGATTGATTTCATTATCAGCTCTCGCCTAATGGTGACAGGCACAAATCATGCGTATTGAAAACAGTTTATCACAGGATTGTTTTTACAGCAAAAATGAATACTGTCAGAGTGTCACTTCTGCCCGGAAAGCGAATCGAATCTGATTGTCCAGGTAGTAAACAAGGGAGGGGATAAAGCCATAAAGTTTGACGCCAAAGCGTTCTGCAAAAGTATCTAAATCCAGGGGCACATTTTCTTTAAAAAAGTCGGTGGTAAACGGATATTTTTTCAGATAGGCCCGTAGCACTTGGACGGCTTCCAGCCCGGGTTTAACCGCCCGGAGCCTGCCGGTCATCTGAAGGCCTTTGATTTCCTTCCAGGTTGAAGCCGCAGCATGCACCGCACCAGACGCCTGACCGTTTCGAAGCGCTTCGGTTATGTGTCTTGAATTGGGGCCGGACAAAAAATAGAAGGTTGACTTTACAAATACATAATACACCGGGGCCGCCCAGGCTGTATCACCTTCGGCGGTGGCCAGGGTCAGGGTGTTTTGGGCGACCACCAGTCGACGGGCCATCGCCGTCAGCTCCCTGCTGGTTGGCGTTTTATTTGAATCACTCGTTTGTGGCATGTGAAATTAAGGTTCTGCGTTCAGGGTTCAGAGGTTCAGAGTTGAGGGTTTTGGAGGTGTTGGGGAATTCAGCTGGATGCTTTTTTTGTCATTACGCTCGAAAATTTTTTTTATCCAAATCGAGGACAATGGCAAGACTACAGGCTCTGCCGTCAACCTTTGAACCCTGAGCGCTGAACCTTTGAACCAATTTGGTGCCCACCGGGCACCACAGAAAACTATCACCCCTGGTAGACCTGATCGACAATGTCCGCCAGGGTGTATTCGATGCCGTTTTGGTTCAACAGAGTAAACACATCGGTCATCCGGCCGACGCCGTCAATGGCAATTTTAAAACCATCCGCTTTTTCCTGTACTTTGAACTTTTTTTCTTTTAAGAGTTGCAGGGCTGTATCCAGCCGATCCACCACGAGACCCAATACGGAATAGTCGGACATATAGTTGGCCGGTAGATTTTGATCTCCCGGACATGCCTGCTGTTTTTGACTTTTTTGCAAAATAGGTAAAGCGCCCATGGCTTTTTCCTTGGTTCTGGATGACCGGATCCGGTTTATCAATTGAAACCACAATACCAGAAACTGGACACCGACACAACCGTCACCAATAGCTTCTTATTAGATTGACAATAAGCGGGCAATCGGATTATCTGGTTGAACTAAACCAATTGATCCGATACCTCAAATTGAAACCTAAATTAAAATTTTTATTCCTCGAACCTTTTTTTGGCGGGTCACATCGTGAATTCGCCCAGGGTCTGGTTGCTCACTCCCGGCACAGCATCGATCTGCTGACGTTGCCTGCCCGATTCTGGAAGTGGCGTATGCGGGGAGCTGCACTTAATTTCATTAAAAAGATCCCTTCGTTTGAAGGCTACGACGGTTTGGTTACCACCGACCTGATGAGTTTGTCAGATTTTAAGGCCTTGTCAAACGGCGACTGCCCCCCGGCCCTGGTCTACTTCCACGAAAATCAGCTCACCTATCCCCTGGCCCCCGGCGAGCACACCGACTTTCAATTCGGATTTACCGATATCACCACCGCCCTGGCTGCCGACCGGATCCTTTTTAATTCCCAGACGCACAGCGATGCGTTTTTGGAGGGACTTCCGGGATTTTTAAACATGATGCCCGAATACCGGCCCAATTGGGTGGTGGATGAAATCCGCGCCAAAGCCAGCGTCCTGTATCCGGGATGTCGTTTTGCGGCCGGGAGTGTATCCCTACAGGATTTCCTGCCGGAATCACCTCCCCTGATCATATGGAATCACCGCTGGGAGTTTGACAAAAACCCGGAAGCATTTTTTGATGCGCTGGATGCCGTGCTGGAAAACGGGGCCGAATTTCGTCTGGCATTGCTGGGAGAAAACTTCCAGGCGGTCCCCAAGGCGTTTATTCGGGCTCGCAGCCGTTACGGTGAGCGGATCGTTCAATACGGGTATGTGGAATCCAGGGTGGAATACATAAATTGGCTTCAGCAGGGATCCATTATAGTCAGCACCGCCGAACAGGAAAACTTCGGAATAGCTGTTGTTGAGGCAATCCGCTACGGATGTTTTCCCCTTTTGCCGGCCAGACTGGCCTACCCGGAGATTATTCCTGACGAATTTCATTTCCGGGTTTTGTACCGGGACCAAAACGAACTGGTCCAAATGCTCTTCCAACTGATCACAGATTATGCGCAATTCCGGGGATTGCGCCTCAGGCTTTCAAATGCCATGGGGCGATATGCCTGGGATAATGCGGCCCACCGCTATGATGAAGAGTTGGAAAAGCTTGCCCGTCAATAATTTTTTTTGAGCTTCAGATCAGGTCCAGTGGTGTGTCGCCCAGGCGTTACGCATCCCCTTTCCATACGATTCTGGATCATTCGCAAAAGATGATTACGTTGTATGCTGAAATTGCCGAACTCTGCAGCTGCGGTTGTATCGATACAAGCGGCGGCAACAGGAAAGGAGAAAAGCCTTGTTCCGCAAATTTAATACCATCAACCATCGCCGGGATGAAAAGAGGTTCCTGCTCTGGCAACTTATCTGTGCCCATCACATCACGGCCCTGATCATTGTGCTCAGCCTGTTAGCGGCCGGCTGTTCTTATCTCGCTAAAGAGCCGTTGGAAACCGAAACTTATAGAACGGTGCCGGAAAGTGAGCGCCGCAATCTGATTGTGTTTATCCGGGCCCTTTACGGTAATCATAAAACCTTTGAAAAGGAAGGGTTTGTGGCTATGGTGCGCGCTAAGGGCCTTCCTTATGACATGGTGGCGCCCAACGCACATATGGCGTATTACTACGGTCGAACTTTGGATAAACGCCTGAAAGAAGATGTGATTGAACCGGCCCGGGATGCCGGTTACACCAATATCTGGCTGGTGGGAGTTTCCATGGGCGGGCTCGGTTCCTTATTATATCTGCTGAATTATCCGGAGGACAGCGGTATTACGGGAATCGTTCTGATGGCACCCTTTCTGGGTGAACGCGAGATTTTGCACGAAATTATTCAGGCCGGGGGCGTGCGCAAATGGGAACCCGGTGGTTATGACGATAGTGACTGGCAGCGGCTTTTATGGGACTGGTTGAAAAGATACGATCAGCAGCAGGATCGTCTGCCGCCTATTTACCTGGGCTACGGGGATGATGACGCCTATGCCGTGGGGCAGGGTTTGCTGGCAGCCATTCTGCCCGGCAATCAGGTGGTCCTCATCGAAGGGACCCACTCGGTGGACACCGTCAGGGAAATCTGGGCCATTATGCTCGATACGGTTCCCTTCGAGTAAATTCGCCCGGCGCCGCTTATTTTCTATTCAGCGAGTTCTTTGAGAGTGAACTTATCAGCGGATCTGAGTATAGTGGCAATGAGATTGGCTGTGGGAACCAGCTGATCCCTGGCCACGGCCGTCACGGTGTCTTCCGGGAAAAACATATAGGGCGGGTTCGACATAAACCCGATAACGGGCAGGCCGGCCTCATGAAATTCTGCCGATATGCCGCGGGCCTTACCGGTAATTTTGGCCACCAGCCACTGGGGAATGATCACGCTTCTTTTAAAATCCTGTTTGAGAATTGCAGATTTGACCATGCCGTTAATATTTTGGTTCAGGTCCGTAAAAAACATCCTGAACGATGGCCGCTCCGACACTTTAAAATCTAAATCCGGTTGGGGGTCGAGCTCAAGTCCGATGTGCTCCACTGCAATCACCATGGCGGTTTTAGCCAATATCCCGTCGCGGTGGTTTTTGATGAAGTCAAGTTCACCCACCCGACCGTTGGTGTGGGCCACCGATAGAAAAACAACTCCCCGTTTCAATGGCTGTTTGACAGCGGCAAAATGCTTGGCCAGTCCCAGTACCACCGCTACGCCGGACGCATCCTGTACCGCCCCGTCAAAATAGGTATCGTGCTGGCTGAAAACCAGATAGTATTCGTCGATCTCACCGGGTAGCACGGCGTAAACATTAAAAGAATTTTAGAATAGGTTTTCAGTCCCTTGGGTCTAAACTTCATTTCATAGGCGGCGATTTTTCCTCTCAGATCCAGACCTTTGAGGCTTTCCTCGTCCGCCACATAGACCACGGGCGCGGTGACGCCCTGCGGGCCCGTTGATCCAGAAAACGGCATATAGGCGCAGGGCACCTCGCTCTTTTGTCCATTGCTGGAGTTGTTCAGAGAGAGGCGCCAGGTTTTGGGATGGTACATCTTTATACCGAAGGTATCCGGCTCTTTGGTTTCGAGGCCGTATTCTGAGAATTTTTCTAAAATATAGGAACGTGTCTTTGCATCACCGTCGGTCCCCGGGTTTCGGATACCATAAGATACGATATTGTCGATGTGGCCGGCCAACTCATCTGAGCCGGGCCCGATGGACTCAGTTACAACTTCAATCTCGGGAAACATTCTCACTGTCTGAAGACCGTACCAGATGAACCCCGCCACTATTGCAATTAGAACCCCGAAAATGATCGCTGCCAATTTAATTAAACGGCGCATGTTGCTGCCCCTTTTTTATAGATTCAAAATTTGGGTCTTAATTTTATCGATGTGTCGCATGTGATTGTCGAAGTGCACATCGATAAAACGCAGGGTTTCAGCCATGTCCAGCGGACCGGCGAAAGGGTGACGGTATACCAGATCCCCCGCCTTTCCAGAATTAATTCCATTTTGTGTACTTTTTGTCCAAACTGTCAAATGTTTGCTGGATTTCTGTAAGCATAGATCTTCGTCTCTTCTGCCTGAGTTAAATGCCCCGGAAATTATAAAACTATCCCAATTCCCGATTTTTCATTTTTCCAGGGCCGTAAATCCGGATCGCGCCACTTCGATGATTTTTTCCGGCCCGATTTCCGCCAAAAAATTATCTATCCTTTGAGAAGTCCCTGCTACCTGCGCGACAATCACCTCATGATTCTGGCGGTCGAGGATTTCAAAGTTATAGTTCTGGCCCAGCCGATCCAGGTGTGCACTGCCGGCCTCAAATTTGACAATCGCCACTTCCCGCCAGAAACTCTGGTCGATGTCAAGCTCCTTGGCCGAGATCACCTCGGTTAATTTTTCAATCTGTTTGATCAGTTGCAGGGCCTTGTCGTCGCTTTCTTCGCGCAGGGTCAGGGTCATCCGGGTGATTCCGGGCTGTTGGGTCGGGCACGCGGTAATGGTGTCGACATTTATCATCTTCCTGCGGATCAGCATGGATATTTTGTTGAGCACTCCCGAGCGGTCCAGCATAAATGCCAGAATGGCGCGCCGTTTGGTCTGAGTTTCGGTCATCATCAGGTCCTCCTGGATACGATCATATCAGCGATACCGCCGCCGGCCGGCACCATCGGCAATATGATTTCGCTGGGGTCACATAAAAATTCCACCATGAATGCGCCTTTGTGCTCGGCCGCCGTCTTGAGGGCGCTTTCTATCTCGTCCAGCTTCGCAACCTTTAGATAAGGGATTCCATAAGCACCTGAAATAGCTTCGAAATCAGGGTTTTTCATCGGGGTCCCGGCATAGCGGCCATCGTAGAACAGGGTCTGCCACTGGCGTACCATTCCCAGATAGCCATTGTTCATCAAAAGAATTTTGATATCGATTTTATGTTCCATAATGGCCCCCAGTTCCTGGATATTCATCTGGAAGCCGCCGTCGCCGCTGATGGACCAGACGCGCTCGTCCGGCCGGGCCAATTTAACGCCGAGGGCCATAGGCAATGAGCATCCCATGGTACCGGCGCCGCCGGAAGTGAACCAGCTGTTGGCAGTCTGGAAATTGTAATAGCGGGCCGAGATCATCTGGTGCTGTCCGACATCGGCGACGATGATATCTTTGCCCCCGGTGATGTCGGACAACCGCGTTACAATGGTCTTCATCAACAGCTCACCTTCCGTACCCAAACCAGTGTTGATTTCTTCCTGGATGGCATCCCTGATCTCCGCTCGATAGACATCTATCTGTTCGAACCAGAGTCGCCGCGGTTTATGAATCAGCTCATGATCGTTGGCCAAGATGTTGAGCGCCTCGCCGGTGTCCGCGTTAATGGCAATCGAGGTCTTGACGTTTTTGTCGATTTCGGAAGGATCGATTTCGACATGGATGACCTTGGCGTCGCCGCCGAAATGATCCAGGTTGCCCGTCACGCGATCGTCAAAGCGCATTCCGAACGAGATGATCAGATCGGTGTTGAGCAGGGAGCGATTGGCTTCCACAGTGCCGTGCATGCCTACCATGCCGAGGCTCAAGGGATGATCCACCGGAATCGCTGAAAGCCCGTGAAGGGTAAATGCGACGGGGATGTGCGCTTTTTCGGCAAATTTTTGAAGATTTTGGCCCGCGTTGCTGGTTATCACCCCATGTCCGCATAGGATGATCGGCCGCTCACTTTTGTTGATCAGGGCTACGGCTTCTCTGATCCGGTCGCGATCCGGCGAGGGCGAATATAAGAAGCCCGGCAGATCCGGTTTATAGGTTTCGGGATTGAACTGGTAACTGGCGTCTGTTTCCAGAAGCTGTATGTCTTTGGGAATGTCGACGACCACCGGCCCGCCTCGACCGGTCCAGGCCACATAAAGGGCTTCGTGAATGGTCTCTTCGATTTTATCGACGGACAGCGGCATGTAGGTCTGTTTGGTAATCGGCATCATGACACCGACCACGTCACTTTCCTGGAAAGCGTCGGTGGCAATCACCCCGGTGGCGACCTGGCCCGTAATGGCCAAAAGGGGGCAGGAGTCCATAATGGCGTCGGCAATGGCGGTTACAAGATTCATGGCACCGGGGCCCGATGTTGCCATGCAGACACCGGTTCTGGGGTGGGAGGTGCCCACCGATGCGCGTGATATTCCCTGGGCCATGAAGGCCGCCCCCTGTTCGTGCCGCGACATGATGAATTCAAAGCATTTTTGTTTTTCCATTTCGTCAAAAATCGGCATAATCGCTCCGCCGGTGTAGCCGAATATGTATTTGACGCCTTTATCTTTCAGGGCTTTGAGGACCAGTTCCGTGCCTTTCATGATCTAAGATTTCCTTCCTGCTTTTGGATGCAGTACTTCTTTTTGTTGTCAACATAAAGCAAACAGGTCCAATATAACCACGAATTAGTTTTGTACAATCTGGTTTGATTACTTGACTTAAACCGGCATCATTGCCATTTTAGACAGAAGCCATCTCAACAAAGCATTTTACATCCAATGGCCACATTGGGATTTGATCTAAAATGAGTTGCTCATCCGCCTCCGGCGGACTCCGCTTTTAAACCAAATCGACGCCTTGCCCTTGAACGTAAACTACATTTTTGAGACAGCCTCTATAATTATCAAATCCTTTTATAAACCTCAAATCAGAAGAGAAGTAATCATGGGAAAAACGCTGTTCGAGAAAATTTGGACCAAACATGTGGTGCGGGAGATGCCCGATGGTTCGTCCCTGCTGTATATCGACCGTCATCTCGTGCACGAGGTTACCAGCCCCCAGGCTTTTGAGGGCCTGCGACTGGCGGGAAGAAAAATCCGCGCACCCAAACTGGCTTTCGCCACCATGGATCACAATGTCCCCACCACCGAGGACCGCCTGAATATTAAGGATCCGATCTCCAGAGACCAGGTGGAAGCCTTAAAAAAGAACTGCGAAGATTTTGGGGTCAAACTTTATGGCCTCGGTGATGAGAACCAGGGCATCGTGCACGTAATCGGACCGGAACTGGGGATCACACTTCCGGGTTTGACCATTGTTTGTGGGGATTCACATACTTCCACCCACGGCGCTTTCGGAGCTCTGGCTTTTGGCATTGGGACCTCGGAAGTAGAGCACGTTCTGGTAACCCAGACATTGCAGCAGCAAAAGCCGCGCACCTTCAAAGTGGAGTTTGGCGGTCAGCTGGGTCCCCACGTATCATCCAAAGACATGGTCCTGAAATTAATCGGCATCATCGGTACGGCCGGCGGAGCCGGCCACGTTTTGGAATACTGCGGTGAGGCTGTGCGCTCACTTTCCATGGAAGCCCGCATGACCATTTGCAACATGAGTATTGAAGCCGGGGCCCGGGCCGGAATGATCGCCCCTGATGATACGACCCTCGACTATATTACACAGCAGGAGCGTCCCTACGCACCCAAAGGGGAAGAACTGGAACGCGCCCGGGCTTTCTGGCAGACACTTCCCAGTGATGGGGATGCCGAGTTTGACCAGACACTGACCATCGAGGCCGGAAGTATCCTGCCCCAGGTAACCTGGGGAACCAACCCCGGGATGGTGATGGATATTGACCAGCCTGTCCCCGCGCCGGATTCGGCGGCAAACTACAGCCCTAAGGATGTTGAAAATGCCCTGGCCTACATGGGGCTTGAACCCGGGGTTAAGTTAACCGATGTTGACGTCGATGTTGTATTTATCGGCAGCTGCACCAATTCCCGGATTGAAGACTTGCGACGGGCGGCAGCTATTCTGGACGGCCGGAAAAAGGCCGACCATGTTCAGCTGCTGGTGGTCCCGGGTTCGCACCAGATTCGCTTGCAGGCCGAAGCCGAAGGCCTGGACCGGATATTCAAGGCGGCCGGTGCCGAATGGCGCTATGCCGGGTGCAGCATGTGCCTGGGAATGAACCCCGACCAGCTGCGGCCCCAACAGCGTTGTGCATCAACCTCCAATCGAAATTTTGAAGGCCGGCAGGGCAAAGGCGGGCGCACCCACCTGGTGAATCCGGAGATGGCGGCGGCGGCAGCCGTGGCCGGCAAATTTGTTGATATCCGTAAATGGCCGGATATATGATATCGGAATAACCAAGCGGTTAGATATTAATGATATATTGTTGCTACTTAATAGGGTACCCTTATATACAGTTATTAGTTATTCGCTATTAGTTAATCGTTTCAAAGGATTAATATCTATTTTATAATTATCCGATCATCGAATTCTAATAACTAATAACCATTAACAAATAACGTCTAATTGAGCGGTTTTTCTGCTCAATTAGAACCTCTGAGGTAAAAATTGAAACCATTCACTAAACACACCGGCATTGTTGCCGCTCTCAACCGGGCCAATGTGGACACCGATGCCATTATTCCCAAACAGTTTTTAAAGTCGATCAAGCGCACCGGATACGGGCCGAATGCTTTTTTTGACTGGCGTTACACACCCGACGGTGAGCCAGATATGAATTTTGAGCTCAACCAGACCAGGTTCGAGGGCCGCTCCATACTGGCGACCCGCAATAACTTTGGGTGCGGTTCCAGCCGGGAGCACGCTGTCTGGGCCCTGTTTCAAGACGGTTACCGGGTGATAATCGCCCCCTGGAAAGAGATCGGCGGCCAGCGCATAGCGGCCTTTGCCGATATTTTCAGAATCAACGCTACCAAAAACGGGTTGCTGCTGGTTGAATTGTCGGAAAATGAAGTGAACGCTATTTTTGACCTGGTCAATGCGCACACCGGATTGCAGGCGACAGCTGACCTGGACAAACAGCAGGTTGAATTTCAGGGGGCAGTGCCAACGGTCTACCATTTCGACATAGAACCCGGGGCTAAAGAACAGCTGATCAAAGGTCTGGATGATATCGACCAGACCCTGTTATATGAAACAGACATCACCCGGTTCGAAGAAGAATACGACCTCTTCGCGCTGTAGCCGGCTGCTCATAGAGGCCATCCCAAAAATAGGATTTTGGTTCAAGGTCGAGGCGGGGACGCGTTTCAAACCGGAGGAATACTTGAGTATTTCGAGGAATTGAAACGAGGCACCAACAAAGACATTGGGACAAAAGACATTTTTGAGATCGCCTCTAATTATTCGTCGGTGACACACCCCTCCGAAGCGGATTTGACATTTTTTATGTACTTATACAGCGTTCCGCGGGTTGCTTTGTAAGGTGGAGGGGTCCAGGCTTTGCGCCGGGCCGTCAGTTCTTCATCACTTAACTGGACGCTGAGGTTGTTTTGCACCGCATCGATCGTAATTTGATCGCCGTTGGCTACCAGGGCGATGGGGCCGCCCACCTGGGCTTCGGGGGTGATATGGCCTACGATAAAACCGTGGGAGCCTCCTGAAAAACGACCGTCGGTGAGCAGGGCCACATCTTTTCCAAGACCGGCTCCCATGATGGCCGAGGTAGGGGTGAGCATTTCAGGCATGCCGGGGCCTCCCCGGGGGCCCTCATAGCGAATGATAATCACATCACCTTTTTTAATCTGATTATTTTCCAGAGCTTTGAGCATCTCTTCCTCTGAGTCGAAGACATTGGCCGGGCCGGTGAAAGAAAGTCCTTCCTTGCCTGTTATTTTGCCCACCGCGCCTTCCGGTGCCAGGTTACCCCGCAATATCTGAATGTGCCCGCTTTTGTGAACCGGTGTGCCTAAAGGACTGATGATTTTCTGTCCTTCGGCTAGCGGCGGAATGTCTTTCAAATTCTCGGCCAGAGTTTTCCCGGTGACCGTCAGACAGTCCCCGTGTAAGCGCCCTTCTTCAAGCAGGTATTTCATCAGGGCCGGAATGCCGCCGACGGCATCCAGATCTTCCTGGACATAGATGCCGCTCGGTTTCATATCAGCCAGCAAGGGGGTTCGATCGCTAGTCCGCTGAAAGTCATCAATGGCCAGGGGAACATCCACGGCACGCGCCATGGCAATCAGATGCAGTACGGCGTTGGTCGATCCGCCCAGGGTGGTCATGACCACCATCGCGTTTTCAAAAGCCTTACGGGTCATGATATCCCGGGGCTTGATATCGTTTTCCAGCAGACGCCTGATAGCGGCGCCGACTTCGTAGCATTCGGCCAGTTTTTCGGAGGATTCGGCCGGCCGGCTGGCGCTGAAAGGCAGTGACATGCCCATGGCCTCAATGGCCGATGCCATTGTATTGGCGGTATACATGCCGCCGCAGGCGCCGGCACCCGGGCAGCTGTTTTTGACGATTTCCTGACGGCGCTGCTCGTCAATCGTGCCGGCAATGTATTCGCCGTAACTCTGGAAGGCCGAAATAATGTCCAGTTTGACGTCGTCCAGATGGCCGGCGCGAATGGTGCCGCCGTAGACCATCAGCGACGGCCGGTTGATCCGGGCCATGGCCATCAGGCACCCGGGCATGTTTTTGTCGCAGCCCGGCAGGGATATATTGGCATCATACCACTGGGCGCACATGACCGTTTCAATGGAGTCGGCAATCAGATCCCTTGATTGCAGCGAATAGCTCATGCCTTCGGTTCCCATGGAGATGCCGTCACTGACCCCGATGGTATTAAAGCGCAGCCCCACCAGCCCGGCGGCTTCAACGCCTTCTTTAACTTTGGCGGATAACTGGTTCAAGTGCATGTTGCAGGTATTGCCCTCGAACCATACGCTGCTGATTCCCACCTGGGCTTTGCCCATGTCCTCGTCGGTTAACCCGGCGCCGTAAAGCATGGCCTGTGATGCTCCCTGGGATTTTGGGCCGGTGACGCGTGAGCTGTATTTATTTAATTTCTGTGCCATGGGGCCTCCTCTTGCATTATTTTATGGTGTTGCTTTGTAACATAAGCCATTATCTGCCTAAATCAATTATGACGCTGTGAATAGTCGCATTTGAATTTAAGACAGCAGCATTTCATCTACCAGCAGTTTCCATTCCGCTTCCAGCGGTATGTCCGGCCGGATCCTGCCGGCACGGGAGTACCAGTAGTCGGCGTTCCACAAAACCCCTTCTTTCCGGTGGAGATAGGCGTGCACGGCGCTGCCCTGGGTGGTCGGGACTTCCTGGGCGATGGCGTGCGCCCTGTCCCAGTCCCCCTTTTTATCCCACCACAGAGAGGTAAGTGTTTCGGAAAGTTCTGTAGACGGCAGTTCGTTTTTGATGTTTGCAATGTATTCGTCAAAGGTCATGGTGCCTCCTGATCGGCACTAGTTATCGCCGGTGTATCAGTGCTGAAGCCAAACAAAAAGCCAGTGCGGAATCTCTCAGATTGATCTAACATATCAATTTTTCTAAAGTCAATATCCATCCCCTTTTTAGTTTGCCAATCGTTAATAATTAGGATATGACCCAGTTCTTTTATGGTTTGAGGGGTCCGGGACCCGTGTTTATTTTTTGGTGCAGGTTTGGCGGGTTTTACAGTTTTTTTTGGCCGGGATGGTTGAGGGAGACGACGTGAGAGCAAAGTATTTTTACGGTTACAATATAGTAGCCGCCGGCTTTGCCATTCAAGCCGTCAGTATTGGCGCCTTGTTTGCTTACGGTGTGTTTTTCAAGGAGTTGCAGGCTGAATTCGGCTGGTCCCGGACGACGATATCGGGTGCCTCGTCGCTGGCCTTTTTTATCATGGGAGCAGTTGGGATTCTGGCCGGCCGGCTGAACGATAGAGTTGGTCCCCGGATTCTTATCGCCGCGGCTGGAATCTGTCTGGGGATCGGCTACCTGCTCCTGTCTTATATTCAGGCACCCTGGCAACTTTACCTGCTTTATGGATTGCTGGTCGGTGTCGGCTACAGTACCCATGACGTCATCACCCTGTCCACCATAGCGCGCTGGTTTGTCAAGCGACGGGGGATGATGTCCGGCATTGTCAAGGTCGGCACGGGCTGCGGCCAGCTTTTCGTGCCTCTGATAGCCACTGCTCTCATTGCCGCCTTTGGCTGGCGCACCTCCTGTTTCGTTATCGGTGCTACGGCCGTGGCGGCGCTCGTGGCTGTGGCCCAGGTGATGCGCCGAGATCCACAGGGTTTGGGTCTTTTGCCGGATGGCATCAACGCTGAACCTGCCGGTTATGTGATTGCCGCTGGGGAAGGGGGCCAGTCACTGAGTGCGGCCGCCCGCACGAGACAGTTTTGGACCATAAGTGTTGCAGAGTTTGCCATCTTCTTTTGTTTGCTGACGATCATTGTTCACATTGTTCCCTATGCGAGGGATCAGGGTCTGGAACCGTCAATTGCGGCGGGTGTTCTGTCCACCATTGGAGGCGTGAGCATGCTGGGCCGGGCTGTAATCGGCACTGCCAACGACAGGATCGGTGGAAAGCGTTCCCTGATTATCTGTTTTATGATACTGGTTTGCGGCCTCATTTGGTTGCAGATAGCCAAAGAGGCCTGGATGCTGTTTATCTTTGCCGCCATTTACGGCTTTGCCCACGGCGGATTGTTTACCGTAATGTCACCAACGGTGGCCGAGCTGTTCGGTACCGGCTCACACGGGCTGCTGTTTGGCATCGTTTTGTTCAGCGGTACACTGGGGGGCGCCATCGGCCCGCTGATGGCCGGACGCATATTCGATCTAACCGGAAGCTATCGACTGGTCTTTCTAATACTTATTGCAATGGCCCTAATTGGCTTTATCCTGATCACCACCTTGCGGCCGCCGGAAAAAGATGTCGGCGGAATTTAAGCGGTCTCAATTAACAGGCACTTTGCCAATGAAGACAGCTGCCGGTCGTCAAGCCTTTACTCAAATTTAGAAAACCTGGTCCTCTGTGCCAGGTCAGAGTTAAGCGGCTATGCCGAAGAAAAATGCCGTGGAATGATGGAATATTGGAAGGTTGGAATAATGGGTTCAGAAGGATGAAATCATTTTTCGATACACTACGTAAATCAGAGATTAATCCGCGGCGGACCGGTTTTTAAACCCAACATTCCATTATTCCACCATTCCATCATTCCGTTGGATGACTTAAGCTAAACTCCACCCCTCTGGGGTGAAATCAAAGCCGGGCCCTCTGGGCATGGATTGTTTACTCTGCCATCATTTGATCAAAGGCTTCCACGGATACGGCCGGGCAGCTGGAAAATGATATCCCGGTCAGTTTTTTCAACCTTACAGAGGCTTTAATCGCATCTTCGATCCCGGGCAATGAAACACAGAACAGCAGGTCGTACTCGCCGAGCAGGGCATGCATGGCCGTGATCTGTCCACCCAACTTTTTGATTTCAGCGACAGCTTGCTGGGTTCTCTCGATGCTGATTTCCCTGATTGCTTCCGAGGTGTATTTCCCGAACATAAAAAATGTTGCCATTAGTCTGCCTCCTTTTGTTACGGGCGCCTGGGGTAGGGTGTCCCGTGGCTGTTAAGCGACACCCTGTCGTAGGTCAGAGCATCCTTGGGGTGAGGTGCTTTGCTTTCATCGGGATAACCGATGGCGATAATGGACAGGACCCGTAAATGCGCCGGAAGGTCTAACACATCTGCAACATAGGCTTCGGCGCTCCGGGTATCATCGTGCGGTCTTTCTCTTATTTGGATCCAGCAACTTCCAAGATTAAGCGAGGCCGCCGCCAGATGGATATAGATAGATGCGATTGCAGAATTTTCGATCCAGACGTCGCTTATCTGCGGGTCTCCGCAAACAACGATTCCCAGGGGTGCATTTTTAAGAAAAGTCGCCCCGTGGGGTTTGGCCCGGGAGAGTTGTTCCAGCAGGCTGGGGTCTGTTACCACTACAAAGTCCCATGAATTTTTCCCCATCGAGGTCGGCGCCCGCAGCAAAGCTTCGACAAGCTGGTCAATGGTTTCGGCTTCGACGGCTTTTTTCTGGTATTTGCGAATACTTCTTCGGTTTTGAATGAGCGGTAAGAACATTTGGCCTCCTTATTTTTATTCTGCCCTTGAATATGAAATATTTTGATTTGATGGGGATTGTATCGGAAAGGCAGGTGGGTTTGTCAATATTTAATATTCAGTATTCAAGATTGAACATGCATATGATATAGTGCAGGTTGAAGACTCGAAGCTGAAACGGAGGATTTTGCCTTTATGACCTGCATTGTTCAAAAATATGGCGGCAGTAGTGTCGCAGATGTCGGGAAACTGCGTAAAATTGTCGACTTAATTGCCGGTCTCAAGGATCAAAATTTTGATATTGCCGTTGTGGTTTCAGCCATGGGCAAGACCACCGATGAACTTGTGATGATGGCCCGGGAAATTTCTGCCAAACCACAACGGCGTGAAATGGACATGCTGCTCTCCACGGGGGAACGCATTACCATGTCGCTGCTGAGTATGGCGCTGCATGAACGTGGTTTTCGTGCGGTTTCGCTGACCGGATCCCAGGCCGGAATTATCACCAACGATCGGCATAATGACGCCCAGGTCATAGAAGTCAGACCGTTTCGGGTTCAGGATGAAATGGCCAAGGGCAAGGTGGTGATCATCGGCGGCTTTCAAGGCGTCAGCTACAAGCGAGATATCACAACCCTGGGGCGGGGCGGTTCGGATACTACCGCCGTGGCTCTGGCGGCGGCCCTGAATGCGGAGCGCTGTGAGATTTATTCTGATGTGGACGGTGTCTACTCGGCTGATCCGTCCATTGCGGCCGACACCCGGCATTTGCCGGAGCTATCATACCCCGTTATGCAGGAGATGAGCATGGCCGGGGCCAAGGTGCTGCATTCACATGCGGTTCAATTTGCCAAAGAGAAAAACATTGCCATTTACGCCCGCAGCGCTTTCGAACCGGGCAGGGAAACCGTTATCCGCAAAATTGCACCCGGCACTCTCATCGGGGTGCAGGCGGTAGTCAGCGAAAAACAAGTTGAGCGAATCCGGCTGCACGGAGAAGATTCTCAGGCCCTATTTAAACAGGCCGCTGAATTCCTGGAAAGCGAACAGGTGCCGATTAAGGAAGTCAATGTGACAGGGATCACCACCGCGGGCAAGCATTCCAAGGCATCCTTTGTGGTTTCCACCCGGAATATATATGGCTGGGAGCAGATTAAAGCCGCCCTGAAAAACAAAATTGGCACCCGGATCGATTTCGACACAGACCTGGCGGCGCTGTCTTTGATCGGTGAGGGCCTGAACCGTGACAACCTGCCCCTCCTGGATGCCCTCGACCTGCTGGCCCGGAACGCCATACCCGTGTTCGGCATCACCACGACGTCTTTTCGTATTTCACTTCTCGTAGCGCGTGAACAAATTGAAAAGAGTGTTCAGTTGTGCCATTCTCGATGGGTGGCCGACAATAGTATCTGATGCGGTGATTGGCCGGGAGAAAGACGGGACAATTCATCCATAAAAGCTGACAATACCGAGGTTTTTCAATTCTTCTTCCGGAATATTTACCTGTCGTCCCAATTTCCGGGTCTGTTTGATCATTGCCGCGGATGGTTTTTCCCCGCTGTTGATGTGTTCCGTAATTTTGTAGATAAAACGAAGATAGGTGAGTTTTGATTTTAGAAAATCGGTTTTTTTATTTTCCATTTAGATAGTCTTTCCGGATAGTTTTTGTAAACTGATTACGCCGCCTATAAAAACCATACCAAAAATTTTCAGGGTTTCAATGAAAAACTTGTAAAATTATAACGCATTTTTAGTACGCGTCGTTTTTATGTAGTCGGAGATTTTTTAGTCATTCCCAGGTATATGGCGGTGAGGGCCATGACGACACCTGTCCAGTTGAGTGCCGAAGTCTCCCGGTGAAAAAACAGGACGTCCCAGATAAATGCCAGGCTGGGTTGTAGCAGGAGAATCAACCCGGCAAATGAGGCCCGGACACGCGGGAGGGCATTGGATATCAGAATCCAGCCGATTCCCTGACTCGTCAGACCGAGTAACAGCAAGGCCGTCCAACTCTGGATGTCAGGGATGATAAAGGAATCCCCGCTGTAAACGGCCTGTAGCCCGAGGAAAAAGGCGGTCGTAAAGGAAACCAGCATCATGCCGTAAAAGGTAATGGTCGCGGTTTGATCGGATTGGAGTTTTCGCAATGCCAGAAGAAAGGCCGTATAGGCAACTGCTGTCGCCAGCCCCAGATAAACGCCGGTTTTATATTGACTGCCCAGCTGGTTCCATTGAATCCCGACCACCAGAAAAAGCCCTATAATTGCCATGAGGATCGCAAAGAAAAAATTGGCACTGACCTTCTCACCCATGAACAATACACCCAGGGCCGCAAGTAAGAACACCTGAAAGTTACCCAGAATGGTGGCCAATCCGGGACCGACATAGTGAATGCTCTGGTGCCAGAAAAACAGATCCAAAGCCAGGAATAAGCCGCACAGTAAGCCGAGGAGCAAACGATACCATCCCCTCCAGGTGATTTCCTTTTTCCAGCATGCGGCGGTCAAAAGAAACATGCCACCGAACAACACCCTATAAAAAGCGGATACGGTCGGTGTAACATGGGAGACTTTGACCCAGACGCCGGAGAAGCTGATCATGACGGCGCCGGCAATCAGATGAAGGCTGGCGGTGTTTTTTTGCAGGGTTTTCAGGTTGTACGAAAGCTGTGCTATGAGAGGATTTATAATTTTCACTAGCTGCTATTTTTGATATTGCTTCTCATAGAACTTCTATACAACTTTAGCAACAATATAAAAGTCGGGATCAAATGGAAAAACAAATCAAATATATCGACCGGCTTGTTTAAAGTGCCGTTGATAAGCATATTTATTTTTTCCAGGGCATGCGGCAGCGGGCGAAAAGGCGCCAGAAACATCAGGATAGCCAGCGGAATGATAACCCTGTAAGATATCTTATCGAGAAGTGACCACATACCTGCCCTTTATCCTGATTGAGTGAAAATTGCTCAATCAGACGTTGATCCGCCGGAGGCGGATTCGTTATTCGTTATTAGGAATCGATGACGACCTAATTTTATAATACCATTATGGATCATATAAAAAATAGATTTGATCCCTATTCAACTATTAACCAATAACAAATAACTGATTACTCCCAATGGGATGTCTTCTCAATTGGGAGCTAATTCAGGTCGGACTTTAATGCTGCCAGCACTTTGGCCGGGTGATCCGCCGCATTGGCCACTTTGCGCCAGTGCTTTTTTACCTTGCCGTCAGGGCCCACCCAAACTGTGGACCGAATTACCCCGGTTGTGGCCTTGCCGTAAATTTTCTTCTCTCCGAAAGCCCCGTATTTTTCCATTACTATTTTTTCAGGGTCGCACAGCAGGGTAAAAGGAACGTCGAATTTTTTAATAAAATTTTGATGGGAGGCCTCACCATCAGGAGAGATACCCAGAATGATTGTTTCGAGTTTTTGGAATTCGCCATAGATGTCACGGAATCCCTGGGCCTCTTTAGTTCACCCGGGGGTGTCGTCTTTGGGATAAAAATAGACGATGACATTTTTTCCTCTAAAATCCTTCAGTGACACCTTTTCCCCGTTGGCATCGGGCAGGGTAAATGCCGGTGCGGCCTTGCCTTCTTCAATAGCCATGTAAACCTCCTAGTGCAACTTTTGGGTGAAATTACCGACTCCTGCTGAATTGTTAATCCAGCAGGGGTTTTGATTTCACCGTCGGTTCTTGTTTTGACGAAGTTTTGTCGTAAACATCGGACGGTATGCTTTCCAGCTGCTCCTGGTTTAAAATGGCGGCCAGCGGTGCATGGTAAATCGCCATTTTGAACTCTTGAGGTGATTCTTTCATTTTCAACTTTATTTTCACATCGGCGTCTTCCCAGCGATGAACGGTCTGCCGGGTTTCAGGATAGTACGTGGTTTTAGGCTTTCCATGTTTGGCCGTAAACTGTCGTTCAAGCTGGGCGTACTGATCGGCAGAACGCAGTTTTATGAACACGGCGAATAGCTGATCCCTGTAAAAGCCGTAGAAAACGCCCGGTACCGGTTGATTGGCCGACTGGTAGACCATGTTTGAATTGGCATAATAAGTGGCCTGGTCGGTTTCGTGGACCTTGGTAAGCTCATCGTAGGCCGAGACTGAACTGCCCCATTTCATGCCATGGATTCCTTGCTGGATATCGTTTGCAGCCCACGACGTACCCAGCCCTAAAATAATCAAAAGACTGATTATCACTCGGTAAAATGTCATAACGATCATCTCCTGTTTAATCATTAGAACCTTTCAGGATAGCGCGGTGCGCCCATATAAGGCATGTAACCCTGCTTTATCTTATTCACCAAAAATTGGCATCAAAATAAATATGTCAATCTATTTCCCGGGTTGCTTAATTTTGCGGTAATAAGAATCCGACAGATAAATGGCCGCCAGGGGATTGTGACCCGTCACGCGATCTTTGACCGCCAGAACGGTGGTCGGTGCCTCGGCGTGCTTAAAAAACAGGGAGTCGTGACCCACGCACAAGCCCAGCAAAATATTAAGCTCGGTTCGGGACTGGTTTAACAGTTTGGCCTGAAAAATCGGATTGCACATGGCTTCATCC
>JBATKU010000302.1:0-1831 GCA_049669725.1 Desulfobacterales bacterium | reverse complement strand
GCTTTTCACTCCAATTTCCGCTATCATGAAATCAATGAACGGACCCAAACGTGAAACTTTGCTTTTGTCCCTGCTGGCCATTGTTGTCATCCTGATATACGCCGGCACCCTGACGGCCCCCTTTATTTTCGATGAGTTAATAAATATTCTTGTCAACCCGCATATCCGCGTTCCCGCTCTCAGCCTGGAAAACCTCGCCTGGGCCGGTTTTAGCAGCCCGGAAGGCAGGCGTCCGGTTGCCAATATCAGTTTTGCGCTAAACTATTATTTTAACGGCTTCAACGTTGTCGGTTATCATGTGGTAAACATTCTGATTCATGCAGCCTGCGGGATTTTCCTGTATTTTCTGGCAAAAGCCACTCTGCAAACCCCGGCCCTGGGCTCCCGGTATGAAAAGTTCGGTTGGATACCTTTTCTGACGGCCTTTATCTGGATGGTCCATCCTCTGCAGACCCAGTCTGTGACTTACATAGTCCAGCGTATGAACAGCATGGCGGCTATGTTTTATGTCCTGTCGATGCTGTTTTATGTAAAATTTCGCATGTCCAACGCGTCCCGGGCGAAATGGCCGCTGTTGGCCGGATGTGTCATCACCGCTATTCTCGCTTTCGGCACCAAGGAAATCACCGCCACCCTGCCGTTGTTTATCATTTTATACGAATGGTATTTTTTTCAAGAGTTGAGTGCGCAATGGGCCAAACGCAATTTTCTCATACTGGGCGGTGTATTTTTGCTCTTCGTTATCATTGCGTTGGTCTATCTGGATTACAATCCGGTTGCTAAGATCCTGAGGGGCTACAGACTCAGAGATTTCACACCTTTTCAACGGGTGCTGACCGAATCCCGGGTTGTTATTTTTTACATCAGTCTACTGCTGTGGCCGAATCCATCGCGCCTGAACCTGGATCATGATTTCGCCCTCTCGTATTCGCTTCTCAACCCGGCCACGACGCTGATTTCGATCGCCACGATTATGGGCTTGATCGTTTTCGCGTTTCTGAGCGCCCGCAAAGAACCGCTCCTATCGTTTGGCATCATCTGGTTTTTCGGCAATCTGATGATTGAATCTTCGATCATCGGGCTGGAGCTTGTATTTGAGCATCGCAACTATCTACCCACCATGTTTGTTATCCTGGCCATCGTCGCCCTGGCTTTTCGTTATCTGAAACACGCCTTGCCGGCTGCGATAGCCCTGAGTTTGGTGGGGGCTCTATTTTGTGTGTGGACATTTGAGAGAAACAAAGTCTGGGCCGATGAAATCACGCTGTACCGGGACAACGCTGTAAAATCCCCCGCCAAAGCACGGCCGCAAAACAATCTGGGTGCGGCTTTATCACGCCAGGACCGTTTTGAAGAGGCTATCGAGCAGTATCAGGCCGCCCTGAAGATCAAGCCTGAATATTCGGATGCACACTATAACCTGGGATACGCACTGGTTAAGACCGGAAAATTGGATGAGGGTATTTCACATTTTCGCGAAGCGGTGCGTATCGAACCCAACCGGGTAAAATACCTCAACAACCTCGGTGTCGCCCTGGTTCTCAAAAGCAATTATTCGGAAGCCATTGACCATTTGCAAACAGCGCTCAAAATAAACCCGTCAGACGCCGATGTGCACAATAACCTTGGCCTGGCATTCAAAAAGCAAGGTGAACCGGATGCTGCCATGCAGCATTTTTCCCAAGCAGTGGCTCTCGATCCCCTGCACGTCAGCGCCCTCATTAATCGCGGTGTTATGCTGATGGACCAGGGGCAGCTTGAAGCTGCCCGGAAACATTTTGTCCGGGCACTGGAAATCAGGCCGGGCTATGTGGAGGCGCGTCTTAATTTA
>JBATKU010000301.1:0-1739 GCA_049669725.1 Desulfobacterales bacterium | reverse complement strand
CACTTCCGGTGGAACATAATTATACATATCGCTGACATCTTGCATGATCATCAGCAGGGCTTCTCGATTCGTGTTATATTTTTCGATGATTTCATCGATTCTATGCCAATTAATTTCTTCCGAATTTTCCATAGATATCAAACTCCTATGCTTGGTGACACCTTAAAAAACCGAATCACACCTGAGCTTCATACATCACCGGACAGTTTTCCACGCAGCTGCCGCATCCGGTAGAACGGTCCATATTGATACTGCGCGCTCGCTTTCTGACTTTCACCGTGAGGTTTCCTTCCTCGCCGGAAATATCTTCCACTTCTGAGAGGGTGATTAATTCGATGTTGATGTGCCGGCCGACCTCGACCAGTTTGGGGGAGATAATTCACATGGCACAGTCATTGGTTGGGAAGGTCTTGTCAAGCTGGGCCATCATTCCGCCGATGGAGCCTGACTTTTCAACGAGGTAGACATAAAAACCGGCATTGGCCAGATCCAGAGCGGACTGCATTCCGGCGATGCCGCCACCGACCACCATTACAGCACCTGTTTTTTTATTCGACATTTTCTGCTCCTTTATTAAAAAAAGAAGTGATATTCGTGAGCGAAATTTGGTTCATATCGATTCCCAAGATCTTTTCATCGATGCCCATACTCAGACCCAAAAGCTGTGGATAGACAATCGAGGCAAGGGGTTCGGAACCATTTTGGGAGATCATCATTTTCTGCACCGTATCGAATTGCAAATGACACCACGGGCAGGCGGCGCACAGGTAATCGGCGCCGGCTTTCTTTCCATTGGCCAGTTTCTTTTCGGTTAAATTCATTGAAAGATCATCGTTTACACCCATTACCGGAGCACCGCAGCATTCCAGCTTGCTGAGATAGTCCACGCTTTCGGCGCCCGTGACCTCCACGAGCTTGTCAAAAATAGAGGGGGCGACCGGATCATCGACCTGGGTAATGTCACTGGGCCGCAGGGCATGACATCCATAGTGGGTGGCAATTTTGAGTCCTTCAAAGGTGTTGGAGATATTGTGCTCAAGGGTATCCAGACCCACATCGTGGTAGAGTACTGAAAGAAAATGCTTCACCTCTATTTTGCCTTCATACTGCATACCTTTTGCTGCGAGCAATTTTTTGATCTCTTCCTGAAGATCACCGTCTTCCTTCAAGAAATGTTCCGCTTCCTTCAGGCTGCCAAAGCAACATTTACACAGGGTCATGATATTGAGCCCGAATTTTTCGGCCCACGCCAGATTCTCCGATGCAGAAAGGAGAAATGCCTTTTGATCCAAATTGCGAACGGGATATCCACAGCATTTAAAATCCCGGATATCGACAAGCTGAATACCCACCTGCCCCATAACCGCCCTGGCAGCGGTTTCAAATTGAACGACCCTGGCGGGTATATTACATCCCAAAAATAATGCGTATTTCATAATGATATCCTCTTACATTGGTCGTATTTCATTCGTTCAAACTGCTTCTGAGACAGCAGTGTCGTCTTCTGAAGGTCTGCGAGCATTTTCAACGGCAAGATTTTTTAATTGATATAAAATATCCGTCACCTTCACATTCTGGGGGCAGTGCTCCTGGCATTGATAACAGGTCACACAATCCCAAATCATCCGGGGACCGGTTGCCATTTCCGTCAGACCCAATCCGAGGCAGTTCATAATCTGATGCGGCAGAAGGCCCAGAACTTCTTGGGGGTTGTCGTAGTTGATTACCACGGGACACAC
>JBATKU010000300.1:0-2725 GCA_049669725.1 Desulfobacterales bacterium | reverse complement strand
TAGGTGGACGTGTTGCCCGTGACGGTATTGTTGGTTACGACAACGTTACCCGATGAACCGTCAAAAGAATAGGACTCTGCATAAACGCCCCCGCCGCTCGCATAGGTCTGGCCGGATGCAAGGTTGTTGGAAATGGTATTGTTGCTGATGGTTACCGAGCCGGCAGTGCCGTTTGGATTGGATTGAGATTTGGCGTAGATACCCCCGCCGTTATTTTCGGCTGCATTTGAAACAATAATATTATTGGTTACGGTGATGTTTCCGGCTAGGGTGGAGTGGCTTGCTATAAGATAAAGTCCGCCGCCGTCTCCCGTGCTGGGGCTTTTGCCGTTCCGGATGGTGAACCCTTCAATAGTAATGTTGCCGCCGTTGGAGCTGAACAACCACAACGGCCGGCGTGCATTGCTGCCGTCGAGGATGGTGTTGGCAGGGTTGAGCTGTCTTGAAGCACAGCCGGCGGTGTATCCCCCCCGCACGGTGATATTGTGTTCTTTATTAAAATTGTAATACAGGTCGTATCCGCTGTAGGTGCCCTGCTGCACTTTGATAAGATCGTCTTCTTGATTTTGTTCTGCTTGGTAAAGTGCATTTTGAAATTCGGCCGGCGTGCTGACACATATTTCCGCACCAAAGGCGGTTGACAGATGATAGATCGTATAAACCAGAATGAACAGGACCGTGCGGCTACACTTCCTCATAGTTGACTGGCCCGATGTTGCCGAAGGGGCCTTTTACCACCTGGAGATCTACGATACGGATTACAACCGCTTATATGGATTTGCGACCACCGCAAGCCTGTACTCGCTGCCGGCCGGATTCCTGAAAGAAAATACCCGCTATCTGCATGTGGTCAAAACTCGCCGGGAATTCTTCGATCAGAACATAGACAACGGATCTTCGAGTTCATGGGAACGTTATGGAAGCCGCGAGTTTATGACCGGTGTGATTACAGGAGGATCATCATCGCCGCAAATAGATTTGATGAATAAGGGGGCTTACATCGTCCACACGAAAATGCCGGATACGGGCAGTCCCAGTTACTGGCTGACATTTGAGGTCAAGGTGACCGATCCGGACGGCGTACCGGGAAATATTGACTACGTTGAGGTTAGCTATCCGGGGAACGCCAAAACAGTTAAACTGCGCTACACGGAGAGAATTAGCGACACCGAAGCTATTTACGAGGGTTATGAAATTTTTGATAACGCCGACAATATACTGGAAGGGTCATATATTTTTAGGGTCCAGGACTATGATACCAATGCGGCCATGGACGTTGACAGCCTTGTCAAGGCTATCGTGCCGCTTCCGGCTAATATTATCCCGGGTTCAGATTCAACCGTCATCGGCACCACGCCGACTATTGACTGGGACGATGTGAGCGGAGCAACGCGATACCGAGTCAGGCTTTATGACGGCTGGGACAAGCCGCTGCAATGGAGCAATTACCTGACTGACAGCACCCATACCATTGCGGCTGCGGTACTATCTTTGAATACTGCCTACAGCTTCAGAATATATTCATATCGCGAGCAGGCTCCGGATGCAGATATGGATAACTGCTCCGTCAACAGCCTTTTTTACTCGCAAATGCCTCATTTTACCACCAGGGCCGATACAGATGGTGATGGCGTCGCCGATTACCAGGATGCCTTCCCCGATGACATCAATGAATGGCTGGACACGGATTCGGATGGCACCGGCGATAACGCCGACACGGATGACGACGACGACCTGGTTCCGGATGTGAGCGATGCCTTTCCCAAAGACCCGGCCGAGTGGTGGGATACCGATTCCGACGGAGTCGGCAACAATGCCGACACCGATGACGACAACGACGGTTATGTGGACGGATTTGATGTCAACCCGACGATCCCGGATGCCCCCGGCGGCGTTTTTTACGACTGCACCACCGATACCAGGCTTTATACGATTTCGGGAAACATCTCTTATAGCGGCACGGAACGGCAACCAATTTTGGTTGCTGTATTTGAAGATGCTCAAATGACCACCATTCTGACTGAAACCGAGATTACCTCTCCACCAGGATCCGGGCCCTGGTCATACAACATTACCAATGTGCCGGCCCGCAACCAATACTGCGTGGAGGCCTTCATGGATTTTAACGAAGACGAGGCCTTGGATGACGGTGAGCCGGAAGGGATTATCGATACCTTTGACATTGCGACCAGCATGACGGGCAAGGACGTTGAATTGGAAGGAGAAGGTTCAGCTGTAAAACCCATGCCCTGGATTCCTTTGCTGCTTCTTCAAGAAGACTGATCATTCGCTAAATATCTTTGATACGAAGGCAGGGGCCTCCCCCTGCCTTCGTATTTTCAACATAGATAGGTGCTGGCTGGTAATTGAATTGACACGCTCTCAATTTTATCATATTGTGGCAGACAATGATTTTCTAGTTATTTTGAATCAGATAGCTGCCCGAATCAGGGTTTGTCGATTTCTTCTCGTTTCCAGCTGATCCCGTTCTGCGTGGTTCCGGTTTTTGATCCTGACTGTTTCATCACCCCCGATGTTAACTCATCAGTTTTTTATTGAATAGTCATGAAAAGGAATCTGAAAATGGGACCTCGAACCCTGCCGATCCAATCCTTCCGATTGCCTGCGAAACTCGTCCATAGATTTTTTCATGCTGCCAGTTGCCTTTTTGAGGATCTGCAAAAGGAGAATTCTATATGAAAACGAAAACTTATCAGACTAAAAA
>JBATKU010000299.1:0-6065 GCA_049669725.1 Desulfobacterales bacterium | reverse complement strand
ACCCTGGAAGATTTGTTTGCGGGCCGGCCGATTAACATCGAGCAGGTGATGGAGCAGTTAATCCGCACCGCCGGTGAACTGGGTTTGCCCTTCGGTAAACGGGAAAAAACGTTCAACAGCCGTCTGGCCCAGGAACTGGGAAAGTTTGCCGAGCAACAGCAAAAAGGCGAGGCGTTTCACAATGCGGCGTTCAGAGCCTATTTTGCTGATGGATTGAACATCGGTCTGCCTGCTACTCTGGTGGAGATAGGCGCGTCAATAGGGCTGAATGCAGCAACCGTAGAGGAAGTCCTGGAAAAAAGACTGTTCAAAGATACGGTCGACAAAGATTGGACCCGATCCCATCAGATGAGTGTCACTGCTGTACCCACTTTTATGATGAACGGAATGTCTCTTGTGGGTGCCCAGCCTTATGAAAAGCTAGCTCAGATGGTGGAAGTTCAAGGGGTCGCCAAACGGTTTTAGCGTGCATTTTGGATTCTTTAAATGCAATAAATTATAGATTCTCCAATTCAGGAAATACCAAACCCCAAGCACCAAATAATAAATAAATCACAAATTTCAATCTCAAATGACCGAAACACGCATTTTGCATCTGCATCGTATCGTTTTGAATTTGATTTTTTGGTCATTGGGTATTATTTGGAATTTGGGATTTGTTATTTGGGATTTATACGTTCCTCCTATCGAAGGAAATAAAAAATAAGTTTACTGAAGATGAATATAATCGCCATAATAATACTGATGGCTCTTATTTTCGATTTTGCCCTCAATCGCCTGGCCGACTATTTAAATTTATCCCGGCTGCAGGACGATTTACCCCGAGACTTTGAAGGGGTTTACGATCCGGAGCGCTACCGAAAGTCCCAGGAGTATTTAAACGTCAATACCCGCTTTGGCTGGGTTACCGCATGCTTTGATTTGATTTTACTACTGGCCTTCTGGTTCGGCAAAGGATTTCCTCTCCTGGATGAATGGGTGCGCAATTTCAATTACGGGCCGATCATTTGTGGTCTGATCTATATGGCGGCCTTGATACTGTTTAAAGCGCTGGTTTCGCTACCATTCAGTATTTATCACACCTTTGTCATCGAAGAACGTTTCGGATTTAATAAAACCACCTGGGCGACTTACTTTTTAGATCTGTTGAAGGGACTAATTCTTGCCATTTTACTGGGAACACCGCTTTTAGCCGGCATACTGGCATTTTTTGAATATGCCGGTGCCAACGCCTGGTGGTTGTGCTGGATTGCTGTTACTTTATACATGCTGGGGGTTCAATTTATTGCTCCGACCTGGATCATGCCCCTTTTTAATAAATATACCCCCCTGGAGGCTGGTGAGCTTAAGTCTGCGATTTTATCCTATGCTGACTCTATAAAATTTCCCATCGAAAATATTTATGTTATGGATGGTTCCAAACGTTCGGCCAAATCCAATGCTTTTTTCACCGGGTTCGGCGCACACAGGCGCATCGTTTTATTCGACACCTTGATTCGGCGACACACCACGGGCGAGTTAGTAGCGGTATTGGCACATGAAATGGGGCATTACAAAAAAAAGCATATCATTCAATCTCTGGTTATAGGCATACTACAAATGGGATTTATGCTTTTCCTGCTTTCTTTTTTCATTTCATATCAAGGGCTTTTCGATGCTTTTTATATGCCCCGGGCATCTGTGTATGCCGGTTTGATCTTTTTTGCCCTGTTGTTTTCACCTCTGGGTTTTTTCATCGGTTTAATCATGCAAAGTCTATCACGCAGAAATGAAACCGAAGCGGATCGATTTGCAGTAAAAACTACCCGCGATGCCCAATCCATGGTGGATGCATTGAAGAAGCTTTCCGTTCACAACCTGTCTAATCTTTTGCCCCATCCGTTCTATGTATTCTTAAATTATTCGCATCCGCCGGTTTTGCAAAGAATAAAGACCATACTCGCCGGATAATTGTTTTTCTATTTTATTAACAGTTATTATGAAGGCTTATATTATAAACTTTAATGTGTTTTATTAATAGTAATGGAACGCTAAAACAGCTTTAGCTGGGTGCTTGTTTTTTTTATCCGGGGTGGTATCAATTCCTTTCTATCCCCTCTGAAATTGCTGTCGGGAGTGACCGTGTAGGTTGCTTCCATGGTGTGCCCATCTATCCGTTCAGCGCTTTTGAGAGGATTGAAGAAAAGGTCGACTTCCTGGCGGGTCATTACCGCAAATTCATAATGCTTATTGGCGTGTTTGAATTTATATTTCTCATCAGACCGTCGATCAATAAAATCAATATGGCTGTGGATCCGCTGATTAATATGATGGTTGGCGCTTTCCACGATCGTCTCCGCAATGGATAAGATTTGATCCTGGAAACCGGGGTCAATTTCAAAACCCATGCAGTTTCTTCCGGTTGCCATGGCCGCAGCCATGGTAGTCCCGGTACCCAGAAACGGATCCACGACCATGTCACCCTTGGTTGAAAACATATTTATCAGGCGGTAAGGGAGTCCAAAGGGGAAGGCCGCAGTCCTCAACCGGGTGTTTGCAGCAGACTGTCTTTGGGTAGCTCCGATTAAATCCAGCCAAATATCCGAGAACCAGGCATTTCTTTCTTCCCAGAAAAAGGCGCTCTCCCGTCGTTGCTGTTTCATGGACTCGTTCTTAAATTCTCTTTTTGGGCCTTTTCGTAAAATTAAAATGTACTCATGTTCGAGGGTGACATAGGCTCCGGCCGGCAACATGCCGGACCCCATAAATTTATTGGGGGCATTGGTAGGTTTTCGCCACAATATCGCAGGCAGGGTGCTGAAACCGGCAGCGGTTATGGCGGCCAGGATTCTGGAATGATTAGGATACAACCTAAAATCACCGCCGATGGTCCGGGTCGCATCGCCGATGTTGATACAGGCAATTCCGCCATCTACCAAAATACGGTATACTTCCTTCCAGACAGGATCCAATTCCCGGTGCATTAATTCAAAGGCCTGCCGGCCATCGTTTTTATCCAGAGCCGTTGCAATATCGTTGTTTATATCCGAGAACATGTCATCCCACATTTTTATCATGGGATAAGGTGGGGATGTCACCACCAGATGTGTGCTCGAAGCCGGGATGGCGGCCATGTTTTTGGAATTTTGAAAATAGATTTTATGGGCGGTTTTCATAAAGAGGTGGTATTTCATATCTTGCGTGGATAGTCAATTAAGATGAATCCAAAAAAAATTGAATTTATCATGTGGTTTCTTTTTTCTGTATGATCGTTTAAGGTTGAAATTATTTCAATTCACACCTACATATAATGCTATTGGACTACAATAGAGATGATGTTTAAATTTGAATTTCGATGTTACTTGCACCAAGCAAGAGGGAGGTGGCCATGTCGAAACTAACCGTTGATGATTTGGATCCAAAAGGCAAGCGCGTCCTTATGCGGGTTGATTTCAACGTGCCGCTGGAAGGCGGTACAGTTGCCAACGATAATCGGATCAAAGCCGCTTTGCCGACTATTCAGAACATTGTTGGTCGGGGCGGAAGGCTGATTCTCATGTCTCATTTGGGAAGGCCCAAGGGTTTGCGGGTACCGGAAATGTCGTTAGAACCCTGCGTCTCGGTTTTACACCACTTGCTCGATAAAGAGATCGGCTTCGTAAATGACTGCATCGGAGAGGCGGTTGATGCAACCGTCGGCACGCTTGAAGACGGAGATGTTTTACTGCTGGAAAATCTTCGCTACTACAAAGAAGAAACGGACAATGATCCGGGCTTTGCCAAAAAACTTGCCGGGCTTGGGGAGATTTATGTCAACGATGCTTTTGGAACTGCCCATCGGGCCCATGCTTCAACCGAAGGCGTGACCCATTTTTTCGATCAGTGTGCAGCCGGCTTTCTCATGATGAAAGAACTCGACTACCTGGGGCGAGTCATGGAGAATCCGGAAAGACCGTTTGTTGCCATTCTCGGGGGCGCCAAAATATCAGGTAAAATTGATGTGATCACCAACCTGTTACCCAAGGTCGACAGGGTGATTATCGGCGGCGGCATGACTTTTACATTTTTTAAAGCCCTGGGCCTGGAAATTGGAAACTCCCTGCTGGAAGATGACAAGGTTAATTATGCCAGGGATATATTGGCCGAGGGGGGCGACAAGATCATACTCCCGGTGGATTGCCTGGTGTCGGATGCTTTTGATTTTAAGGCACGCAAGATAGGTAAACTCAAAGAAGTTAATGCGCAGGACATGCCCGCGGATTGGATCGGCCTCGATATTGGCAGCCAAACCATCCAGTTATTCAGCAGCATTCTGGAATCTGCCAAAACAATTGTATGGAATGGCCCTATGGGGGTTTTTGAAATTGATGAAACCGCCCGGGGGACATACGCAATTGCCAAAATTTTGGCCGATGTAACTGATAGGGGGGCCACGACAGTGATCGGCGGTGGTGATTCCGCCTCAGCCGTGAATAAGGCCGGGGTGGCGGACCGCGTCTCCCACGTATCCACCGGCGGCGGCGCCTCACTTGAGTTTATCGAAGGCAAAACCCTGCCCGGGGTTGCCGCCCTGACGGACATATGACAAAACCCCATAGGCGCCTAAACCTATGGGGTTTTGAAACCACTTCTACTCAAGTCAGCTCAATTCTATTTCTGAATCCGGGCAATTTCATTATACATTTCAATTTCGGGAGCGCCGTCCAGCAAAGGCTCCAAAACACCGAATAACTCTTTGAAATAGGGAGTTGAACTATGGGCTTTCAAAGCCTGAGCGTCTGAATACTTTTCATAAAATAAGAATTGAGTCGGATCATTCTGAGCTTGATGCAGTGTGTAAATAAGTGTTCCTTCCTCTTTTTCCACTTTAGAAACCATCGCCTGCAGCGCAGCTGCCATTTTTGATTCTTCACCGCTTCTGGCTTTTAATTTAGCAACAACAATCATTTTATCCTCCCTATCAGTTTTTATTTGGCGACAACGGTTTCCGGCAGTTGTCGGGTTAGAATATCGACTGCTTCTTCAACCATCTCCTCCAGCACCCGGGCGGCCGGTTTGATTTCTTTGATAATTCCGGATACCTGACCGGCCAGGCCGCCGACAAAATCAGTTTTGTTGGCTTCAATGAAGCTTGCCAGAAGGGCGGATGAAATTAAAACCTGGGTGGGGAAGGGCAGAGGATCAAGCCCCGAGTTTTCCCATAAATCGTGAAACTGGTTATAGCTGGCACGCAGCGTCTTTCCGGTGTACGCCGTGCTGACCCGGGTGCCTTCATCATTGGATTGCACGATTTTTTGTTTGTTCACATCCAATGCGCCGCCTTCATTGGTGGCCAGAAAACGGGTTCCGACCCACACACCCACACAACCCATGGCAAGGGCTGCCGCCAACCCGCGCCCATCGCCGATTCCGCCGGCACCCAGGACGGGTACCGGGAAAGCAGCATCGATTGCGGCCGGCAACAACACCATCGTCCCGATTCGACCGGTGTGCCCACCGCCTTCATGTCCCTGGGCCACGAGCAGATCGATGCCGGAATCTGCCATTCGTTTGGCGTTTTTGGCATTGCCGGTGATGCCGAGGACTTTCATCCCGGCCGCATGGGCCTCTTCCACCATAAAACCGGGATTTCCGAGGCCGGCACAAAAAAGCGGCACCTTTTCTTCAATGCAGACCTGAATGGATTCTTTGGGAAACATGGTGGTGGTGTTTCTGCGAATCATAATCTCCACATCGGGCAGCCCCATCTCCTGCTTTATTTTATTTATCCATTCCTGATGTGCCTTGGGGATGGTTTTAAGCACCATGCTCAAGGGCAGTTCGCTGGCATCTGTTCCACCCATCCCCCCCTTAAGATCCAGGTACTTGGGTAGGAGCAGATCTACTCCATAAGGCCGATCGGTTTGCTTTTTGATCTCGCGGATAGCTTCCTGGAGTTCGTCGACCGTGTAACCGCTGCCGCCCAGCACACCTAAACCGCCGGCTTCCGAAACAGCCACCACCAGCTCTACCGGTGCTCCGGCCTTTTCGCCGATCAGGGTCGGCCCCATCCCGGCACTCAAAATCGGATACTCAATCCCCAGCAT
>JBATKU010000298.1:0-1606 GCA_049669725.1 Desulfobacterales bacterium | reverse complement strand
ATGAATACCCTGGATCTCGAATCCATCATCGACGGTTATCTGGAGCCCGAAAAAAATCCTGAAATCAGATATCCCGAAGTGCCGATGGACAGCCCAGAGGTTCCGGAACTGTTGCGGCTGTCTCCGTTTAAAATTCTGAACCGGCTCACCAAACTTTATTCCGGATACCGGGTAACGCTGAATTTGACCAACTTGAAAGCAGAGGATGTTCTTGAGCTCCTTTACGATTCCCAAGGAATGATTACCCGGCTCGAGATCTTCAATCTCAAAGATCATGCCGAAGGAAAGACTTCTCATCTCGGTGAGATAAGCCGGTTGCAGGAGGCGATCAACAAAGGCAGTGCCATTCGTCTGAAACAAGTCATTCGTGAGATCATCCAGCGACTCAAGGTGTCAGGCCCTTCAGCCAATAATACCCAACAGATAGAAAAGCTGATCACGATTCTTTACGACATCGATATCTTAAAGTCTTATTACACGGGAAAGTCCCTTAAAGCCAGAATCGGTAGCGATTCCACGGGCCGTTCCTCAAAAGTACACGGAATGGGCCTGGCCATCAAGGAAACCCTGCCGAAACGGGCCCAGCGGCAGATTATACGGGATTGCATTGCTGATCATCGGGAAACCATTCCCATCAGAATCGACGCTTACAAATACACGGTTTATATTCCTCCCGATGATCATAAACCCCTGGGCAAGATATTCAAAGGACTTTCAAAAATTCTATCCGTTTTCAGAGGGATGGGGGGTACACGCCGGGAAGGTTGGCAGGTCCAGGCCGCCTCCACGCGGATGACCCATCCCGGAAACATCGTCACCCTGGGGGGGGCTCAAAAGGAAATCGTCAACGGACTCTATCTTCATCCTCCCGAATCTTTGGAAAGCCGTGAGCAATTTCGCTGGAGTTATTTGAACTCAAACCTGAAAAAAATCCTCAAGGTGCTCCTTGGCTTTATCCCGGCCTTTCTGACCTTTGCCCTGACCAAGGACTGGTGGGTATTGGCGTATTGCGGGGCCTTTATCTGGTTCGGCATCACCGGTCTCCGCAATATTCTTCAATCTGTTCTGGGGGGAGGAGGGTTTCGTCGATCGCCCCTTTTGAATTGGAATGATTACGTCAGCTGGACCCGCATCACGGACTCGCTGCTTTTCACCGGTTTCTCCGTACCGCTGCTGGATTATGTGGTAAAGACCGTGATATTGGACCGGGGTTTCGGCATCACCACGACCTCCCATCCGCTGCTGCTATACACGTTTATGGCCTTTGCCAACGGCATCTATTTGTCCAGCCATAATATTTTTCGGGGGTTACCCAAGGGTGCCATTTATGGGAATTTTTTCCGCAGCATCCTGTCGATTCCCGTGGCCGTGGCACTGAACTCCAGTATCGGGGGTATCCTGGACATGTCCGGCGCGGTGGGCGTCAATGATATTCTGCAAAAGTGGGCGGCGATCATTTCCAAGGCTGCCTCGGATTTTGTTGCGGGTTTCATTGAGGGAACGGCCGACCGGTACAAAAATATTCAGATGCGCTTTCGAGAGCACCGGAACAAATTCACGGAGCTTTTGAACATTTATCCGCAACTTGAATTGCTCTATCCGGACG
>JBATKU010000297.1:0-19765 GCA_049669725.1 Desulfobacterales bacterium | reverse complement strand
GGGTTTGAACGCGATTCCTATGTGGCTTACAAACCCGCCAGCGTATTGCCCCAGGGTTATTTGAAACGCCTGGAGCTGGCCAAAGCGATTGCGCTCGATCCGGACCTGATCATCCTGGATGAGCTATTTTCCGGCTTGAGCCTGGCGGAAGTTGCCAGTATTGTTCCAATCATTGAAAAACTGCGACAGGAAGGCAAAACCATTATCATGATTGAACATCGCTTGAAAGAGCTGTTCAGAATCGCCGACCGTATAATCGTACTCAATTTCGGAGAAAAGATCGCCGACGGTAAAGCCGCGGAGGTTATGCAGAGCGATGCGGTTAAAAAAGCGTATTTAGGGGCGGAAGCCTAGTCTAAATAATATTCGGCAATAATCAAATTATATATATCAGAGGCTAAAAGTTATTGGGTATTTGTTAATAGCTATTGGGTAAAAGATTATAGTCCCAGGTCCGCCATTCATCTATTAACAAATAACTAAAAACTTGACAGGGATTGAGTTGTAGATCCGAGCTCGACGAAGTTATTTCGAATAGGAATGGAGAGAGTATATGCTAGAAGTGCGCAACCTGATGGTTTTTTTCGAAAATGCCCTGGCGCTCAATGATTTCTCCATGACCGTCAATCAAGGCGAAATCGTCGGTGTCATTGGTTCCAACAGCGCAGGCAAAACCACCCTGATGAACACGGTTTCAGGCCTCATCATAGACATGAAGATCAAAGAGCAGCGTAAAGGCGGCGAGAGAATCAATATCTATGGTGAAATCGTCTTCAATGGTGAAAACATTACCAATGTGCAGCCCTTTGAACGGGTAAACAAGGGCCTGGTTTTATCCCGAGAGCGGCATCCAATTTTTGCGGAAAGCGATGTTGCGGAAAATTTGAAAATCGCCGGTCACCAGGTCAAGCGATCTGATCTGGCCCAAAGGCTTGAGGAAGTTTATGCCATCTTCCCGGCTCTGAATCCCTTAAAAAAGCGCAAGGCCGGCTTTCTAAGCGGTGGCGAGCAGCAAATGCTGGCGATCGGCATGGCTTTAATTCTCAAACCCGACCTGCTGCTGCTTGACGAACCACTTCTGGGCTTAAGCCCCATGATGCAAACCATGCTGATCGATGCCATTATAAATCTTCGCCAGGAATCCGGTATAACGATCCTGATCACCGAGCAATTTGCACGCCCCGTACTGCCGATCATCGATCGTGGCTACGTCATGGAAAACGGCATGCTGGCGTTAGCGGGAACCGGCGAAGAACTGATGGACAATCCCGAAATAAAATCGGCCTATTTCGGCGTTTGAGGCAGGTAAGAATGACATCGGAACCAAATAACAACATTTACGCAATCTTTGCTGAAACAGCGGAACGTCACCCGGATAAAACTGCCGTGTTTTATCTCGGCACCCGATTTTCTTACCGCAAATTACAGAATTTGTCGGAGCGCTTCGCAGCTGCCCTTAACGATATCGGTGTCAAGGCCGGCCAGCGAGTGATGATGTATGTCCCCAACAGTATCCAGTGGGTGGTCTCATGGCTGGGAATTCAAAAACTCGGGGCCGTCGCCGTTCCCATCACACCGATATACACCCCCCACGATATCCGCTACATTGCCAACGACAGTGAAGCCGAAGCCATTATCTGTGCCGACACCAATTTCGGATACGTGACCAGTGTTCTGCCTGAAACAGGTCTTAAAACGGTTATTGTCTCCAAAATGGCGGATCTGCTGCCCTGGTGGAAACGCTTTTTCGGCTTCCTGTTCGATGTAATTCCCAGGGGGAAAATTGCCCTGGACCCAAACACGTTTTCATTTAGAAAGCTGCTATCCCGGTATCATGATCATTCTTCGTTCGTTCAAGAGGGCAACCATGACGGTGATTCCATTGCTGAAATACTGTATACCGGTGGGACCACCAAGTTTCCTAAAGGGGTTCCGATCACCCACAATCTTTTCCTTGTATCTGCCCTTGAGCAAATCACGATGAGCGCCCCGCTCTTTGCACCCGAAAAAAACGTTGTCATGGGCAATGCCCCTTTGTTTCATATTCTGGGCCAGACCTGCAGCCTGGCAACACTTTTAACCGGGGGCAGCTTAATCCTTCAGCCCCGTATCAATATGGACGCGACCTTTGACGCCATCCAACGCCTCAAAGCCAAAACCATGATCGGCGTTCCGGCGATGTATCGCATGATTCTGGAGCATGACCGCCTGCAACAGTATGACCTGAGTTCCCTGGAATATTGTTTCAGCGGCGGTGATGTGCTGCCGGTGGAAATCGGCAAACGCTGGAAAGAAAAATTCGGCCGCCCCATTTACCAGGGTTATGGCGCCACCGAGACCTGCGGCGGTGTGGCCATGTGCCCGGTTGAGGCAGAGAACCCGGCCAAAAGTGTCGGCCGCATCGTCAAAAGCAAAAAGGTAAAAATTGTCGATTCCGCCACCCTGGAAGCCGTGCCGACGGGAGAGCCCGGAGAGCTGCTGGTATTTTCAACCCATATGGTTTCCAGTTACCTGAACAAACCCGAGGAAACCGCTGCATCCTTTGTCGAGCTGGACGGTGAAAAATGGTATCGCACCGCCGACATCATGTCCATGGATGAGGACGGCAACCTTTACTTTGTGGATCGTACGGTGGATACCATCAAACACAAGGGTTACCGGGTTTCCGCCTCGGAAATTGAATCGGTGCTCCAGGAACATCCAGCCGTCATTGCCTCGTGCGTGGTCGGGGTGCCGGATGAAAAAGTCGGTGAGCGTATAAAAGCCTACGTCGTTCTCAGAAAAGACATCAAGGGCATCACCGGCTATGAGCTCATCAAATGGTGCCGCGAGATCCTGGTGTCCTATAAGATCCCCCATTACATTGAATTCCGGGACATGCTGCCAAAATCCAAGGTCGGCAAACTGCTGCGGCGCGAGATTCGCAGTGAAGAAGAGAGAAGAAAAGAGGGGTAATCGGTTTGGATTTCAATCCATGCACAAAACACAAAGCGGTTAGAAAAACCGTTCGCAAATTCGCTGAGACGGAACTTGGCCCTATCAGCCACGAAATTGATCGCGATTCCCGCTTCCCCTGGGAAGTCATTGAGAAGATGGGCCCCTTGAACTATTTTGGCCTGCAAGTTCCCAAAAAGTACGGAGGTGCCGAGCTCGATACCATCAGCTATGCCATTACCATCGAAGAAATATCCCGGGTATGCGCTGCCATCGGCCTTTGCGTAACGGTGCATAACAGCGTGGGGGCCTATCCGATTGTCCGCTTTGGGACCGAAGACCAGAAAAAGAAATTTCTACCGTTGCTGGCCAGCGGTGAGCACATCGGGGCCTTTTGCCTGACGGAAGCCAATGCCGGTTCCGACGCCGGGGCGGTTGAGACAACGGCCATTTTTGAAGACGGAGAATACGTCATTAACGGCACCAAAGTGTTTGTAACCAATGGCGGCGTTTGCGGCCTGGCGCTTATTTTCGCTATCACCGATCCGGACAACCCGCGCAGCGGTGCCAGTGTGTTTATGGTTGAAAAAAGCATGCCCGGCTTCTCGGTGGGCGAATTGGAAGACCTGTGCGGCATGCGCGCCAATCCGGTATCATCTCTATTTTTAGAAGATGTCCGGCTGCCAAAAACCCATTTGCTCGGTCATCCGGGCGACGGGTTAAAAATCGGTCTCAGCGCCCTGGACACTGGACGCATCGGCATCGGCGCCCAGGCCCTGGGGATTGCCCAGGCCGCTTTTGAAGCAGCGGTAAAATATTCCAAAGAGCGCCAGCAGTTTAAAAAACCGATCTCCTCCTTTCAAACCATCCAGAATTATCTGGCCGACATGGCAACCGAAATAGACGCCGCACGACTTTTGTTGTATCGCGCCTGCGCCTTCAAAGACGCGGGACAACCCTTTGGCGCCGAGGCCGCCATGGCCAAACTTTACTGCAGCACCACCGCCACAAAGGTGACCAACCTTGCGCTGCAAATACATGGCGGCTATGGCTACAGCAAGGAATACGACGTTGAGCGTTATTTCCGGGATGCTAAAGTCACCGAAATATATGAAGGCACCAGTGAAGTCCAGAGGATGGTGGTGGCCAGATCTGTACTTTCACAATTAACATAGTAACCCTGAACCCTGAACCTTTGAACGCTTGAACATTTATTTGTAATCTGCCTGCCCGCCATCTTTCTGGCGGGGTGCTTGTTATTTGGGATTTAATTAATCAGCTAACTGTAAAATATATTCACTAAATCAGAGTAGAATAACCATGTTAAAACTAGTGGTGTGTATAAAGCAGGTTCCGATGGTTTCGGAGCTGCCGTGGAATCCCAAAACAGGTACTTTAAAGCGCGAACTGGCCGAAGGTATGATGAACCCGGCCTGCGCCCATGCCCTCGAGGCCGCCCTACAGATAAAAAGCAAGCACGGTGGCAGCATCACCGTCATCACCATGGGACCGCCCATGGCCGAAGAAGTTCTCTATGAGGCCCTCGCCATGGGTGCCGATAACGGTATTCTCCTGTCCGACCCGGCTATGGCCGGAGGAGATACCTATGCCACTTCCTATACGCTGGCACGAACCATCGAAAAACAATGCCCGGATTTTGATCTTATCCTATGTGGATGCTTTACCAGTGACAGCGAAACCTCCCAGGTTGGCCCCCAACTCGCTGAGGAACTGGATATTCCCGCTGCCGCCAATGTCGAGGACTTCGAAATTAAGGGCCGCAAGGTGCGCATGCAGCGAATTTCCGATAATTTCCTGGAAATTATGGAAATGGCAATGCCCGGCTTGATGACCATTATGACCCGCTCCTATGTGCCCCGCTACGCGACTCTGGCAGGTCTGGACGAAGCCTTTGATCAACCGCAAATCAAAACGTTCAAGGCCAAGGATTTGGGATTGGATTTTAAGGTTATTGGTCGGAAAGGATCTCCTACCAGGATCCTCAAGGTATATTCTCCGACCGCTGAAAAAAAGAATGTTGTCTTAAAAGGCACCGCCAAAAAAATTGTTGATGATATTTTTGCCGGATTCGGTGATAAGATCAGTGGGGTCATCGGAAAAGATTTGAAGAAGCTCTAACCGTTCAAGGTTCAGAGGTTCAGGGTTCAGGGTTATTCGCGATCCACTGTTCCGTGTTTCTAGTTTTTCTTAACCTTGAACCGTGAACCGGGGACCTTTTAGTTTTGTACCGCGAACAGTGAACCTTTATACAAACGAACGTTGAGGCTATGAAACGATCAAAATCCTCCATCTGGGTTTTTGCAGATTACCGCAACTATTTCCAAAACAGGGTAACCCTCCAGCTCCTGGCCAAGGCCAATGATCTGGCATCCGAATTGGATGCCGAGGTCTGCGCCGTGGTATTTGGTTACAAGACCGATGAATATGTGGCCGAATACATTGCCCACGGCGCTCACAAAGTTGTGGTGGTTGAACATGCGAGCCTGAAGAAATACAGCGTTGAAAAATACACTATTTTAATGGAAAAATTTGCCCGGGAATACGAACCGGAGATTATCTTAATAGGCGCCACATCGTTCGGTAAAGAATTTGCCCCCCGTGTGGCCAAGCGCCTTGACACCGGCCTTACCGCCGATTGTATCGGACTGGAAATTACGGCCGATGGACATTTATTGCAGATCGCCCCCTCTTTCGGCGGCAACCTGATGGCCGAAATTATCACTCCCGACCATCGTCCCCAAATGGCCACCGTGCGCCCCGGCACTTTTCAGGAATTTGCGCACAACGATGACCTGCTCGGAAAAGTTGTACGTCTGGAGATGCCTGATAAAATGCCCGCTGATCGCCTGCGTTTGATGGCCTACGAACGTCAGCCTGAACGCGACCAGAGACTCGAGGAGGCCAAAATAGTGGTGTGCGGTGGACGCGGTATGGGCAGCAAAACAAAATTCAAAAAATTATTCGAGCTCGCCGGGCTGTTATCCGGTGAAGTCGGCGCCACCCGGCCCATTGTATACGCCGGTTGGGCTGATGACGAAACGCTAATCGGTCAGGCCGGCAAACACATCCAACCCCGGATTCTATTTTCCTTTGGCATCAGCGGCGCCATTCAGCATACCGCCGCCCTTACCGACGCCGACTTTATCATCGCCGTCAATAAAAATCCCAATGCCACCATGATGAAAATGGCAGATGTCGCTGTCCTTGCCGACGCCAATCAATTGTGTTCCGCCTTAATCAAAGGTCTAAAAGAGCGGATTCAGAGTAAGGCCGATTATTCGGATTAGTGACTTGCGGATACGCTCTAAAATTGAAGTCAAAAATTTTATTTTTTTGGATGCTTGACCGGCTCACGGCCGGGAGCGGCTATCCCGCGGCGCTCGAGCAGCGACCCGTCCTGCCGGTAAAGATCGACCAGCGCCTTGAGGTAGTTGGCCAGGGCTCGCACCTCTGCGATCCGGCTGACCAATAGATCGCGTTGAGCTTGGGCTACCAGAAAGCTGGTTGATTTTCCCACCCGGAATTTTTCGGTTTCGATCCGAAGTTTTTCCTCATCAAATTTGCGGGTGACCGATGAGGCGGTAATCTGTTGCTTGGTACGGTTGACTTCGATGTAGACGGTGCGAACATCGACTTCCACAAGCTGTGAAAGGTTCTCAAGCGCTTTTTCCGACTGCTCCCGACTCAGCAGGGCTTTCCGGTGCCGGGCATTTGCATCCCGATTGAAAACAGGATATTGAAATCGAATTCCTCCCAGGGCATCATAGCTGTCTTTGCTGATATTGCGAATCGATTCACCAAAGGAATTTGCATATCCGCTTTTTCCAAGCGTGATGAAAAGATCCATCAAGGGCAGCAATCCATTCTGAGTTCTGACAAGCTCCAGATCGCCGCGTAATATTTCCAAGCGGGCCTCGTTCAGAATCGGACGCATACGCATCGACACGGCCACATGAAGCTCAACGTCATCCAGTTTAATATCGGGTAAGGTCGGCTGATGGATTAAATCAATTTCCCGCTGCCAGAGTCCGGGACCCGCAGGATTGAGCAGCCGCAACAGCTGCAGGCGCATAGATTCCTTGTTGGCCCGCGCTTCGATGAGAGCCTGTTCCTGTAACGCTACCTCCGCCTGGACGGCTGCCAACTCAGATTTGGCCAATCGGCCGACGGCGATTAGTTCATTGGTATCGTTGAGTTGCTGACGGGCCACCTTCAGTGATTCCTCAACTATTTCTATTTGACGCCGGGCCAGGGCATAATCCCAATAAGTCCGTTCAACCTCCGCCACCAGAAATTCAGTGAAGCCCCGCAACTCAAATTCCGACATGCGCGTATCCAGGCGGGCCTGCTGTAACCGGGCCAGATTCACGTCTGACCCGTATCCTCTTAAAAGCGCCTGGGTGACCGTCATCCCCAACCGGGTCGCATAAAACCTGTCCTCGTAAAGAGAAGAGTCATCCATTCGCGAGCTGCCCTCCAGGGCAACCGTCGTACCGGTCGGGAAATATTGCTCCAGTGAAATAATGCCGTCGGCGGTGTCGGTGGTGAAATCTTCGGTTTCAGATCCGGATCTTGAAAGCCGTTCCCCTTCAACTCTGCCGCCTGCAATTTCCGCATTTGTGACCGGATCAAAGACAGCTCTTTCCTGATCCTCAAAGGTTTGTTGAATCGATGGATTTAATCTTTGCACCACCAGAGAGCGGTTGTTTTCAAGGGAAAGCAAAATGGCATCGGTGATACTGACTTTCAATGTCCCGGGCGGTACCGCCGGCGGCGCAATCTTTTCAGGTTCCTTAATGGCCTCCAATTGCATTTGCACTGCTGTATCGGCCGGCACATTCGGTCCTCCCGCCGCGTGGTCGATCCGTTTTTCGATCAGCGTACAGGAGGCCGATGCCAGCAATACTCCGCACATACCGAAGATGCCGACCAGACGATAGAAAGCGTTTGCGAACCACATCTCGTTCCCCCACTAACCCCGACCGCGCCCCTGGGGGCGGTCGGTCTTTTCTGATTTTACCGGGCCTTGCCTTTGAAGCGATAAAAAATGTTGGTGTTTTTAAAGCGCGTCTGCCCGAGTATATAGGTTTTTGCATCCCCAAGACAACCGAAAACTTCTCTGAAAATGTTAGGCGTCATCTTACCCCATTCAAAGGGAAACACTGCGCCAACGGATAACCATGTGAACCCCTTGATCCGGTATTTTTTCGTTGCAATATCATCCTTAAAAAGGCATTCTTTTCTTTCGGCCAAAACAGCACTTACGGTATTGAAGTACTCATTATAATAAAGCGGGAAAAGGCGGTTTACCATGAAATCGGGCGGCCCTAAAATAGTGTTTTTGACGGTTCTGCTGGTTGGAGCGGCAGCAGCCGGCTGGATTATCTTCGCACAACTTCAGAACCGGACCGGACCGGACAAGGGCGGTAAGTCTTCGCGACCGATACCCGTAGAGGTAGCGCGAATTCAGCGCGGGCCGATCGCGTTACAGCGAACATTTAGCGGTGAGTTGGAAGCCCTGGCCGAGTTTGTTGTCGCTCCGAAAGTAAGCGGCCGCGTGGAGCGGGTGTTGGTAAATATTGCGGACCGGGTAAAGCGAGGTCAGGTGGTTGCTGAGTTGGACAATGCCGAGTACATCCAGGCCGTCGCACAGGCCGGGGCAGACCTGGTGGTGGCCAGGGCCAACCTTACCAAGGCCGGCAGCGACCTGGAAATCGCGACGCGTGAGTTTAAGCGTACCGAGTCCCTGTTAAAACGGGGTATCGCATCTGATTCTGAATTCGATGCGGCCGGGCAGGATCAATTAGCAAAGCAGGCGCAACTTAAAGTCGCCGAGGCCCACAAGACCAAGGCCGAATCATCGTTGGAAACTGCCAATATCCGACTCGGCTACACCAAAGTGACCGCCGGCTGGACCGGCGGCAACGAGTATCGTCTCGTGGCTGAGCGCTATGTGGACGAAGGCCAGACCGTTGCAGCCAACACGCCGTTGCTCTTGATCGTTGAACTCGATCCCATCATCGGGGTGGTTTTCATCACCGAAAGAGACTATGCTCGCTTAAAACCCGGGCAGCTTATTTCATTAATGACGGACGCCTATCCGGGCGAACGGTATGAAGGACGAATCGAACGCATTGCCCCTGTCTTCCGCAAGTCCACCCGGCAAGCGCGGATCGAAATGATCATCGATAACCCGCAGCAGCAGCTTAAACCCGGCATGTTCATACGGGCCACGGTGGTATTGGCCCGGGTGCCAGAGGCCACGATCATTCCGGAGCAGGCCCTGACCATCCGTGATGATCGCAGCGGGGTTTTCATTGTCAGTCAGGACGGAAAATCGGTTGTGTGGCGCGAGGTAACGGTCGGCATCCGTGAAGGCGCCCGGGTGCAGGTGGAAGGCGATGGCTTGTCAGGCCGGGTCGTAACTCTCGGACAGCAGCTGGTGAAAGATGGCTCGGCAATCATGATTCCTGACGTTCAGAGTGGAATCTCTGACGGCCGCCAAAAGGTGAACAGCCAATGAATCTGCCGAGCTTCAGTGTTAAGCGCCCGATTTTCACGACAATGGTGACCCTGATCGTCGTCATCCTGGGAGCCGTCTCTTTAAGCCGGCTGCAGATCGACATGCTGCCCAATATCGAACTGCCGACGCTGAGCATCCGAACGGATTACGAGGGGGCCAGCCCCGAGGTTATGGAACGGCTGGTGACCCAGATTATTGAAGAGATCGTGGCTACGGTGCCCGGGGTGGAGGAAATCACGTCATCATCGTCCGAGGGCCGCAGCAGGGTTCGGGTCAGCTTCGTGTGGGGAACGGAAATCGACACCGCGGCGATTGACGTTCAAGGCAAACTGGAAGACGAGATCAACGAGTTACCGGATGATATCGTCAGGCCCCGCATCCGCAAATTCGACATCGCCAGTTTTCCGGTGGTCCTGCTGGGAATTTCCAGCAACCTCGATCCCGTGGAGCTCACCGAATTAATCGAAGTTCAGATCCGTTACCGCTTTGCCCGCATCCCGGGCGTGGCGCAGGTTGACGTTTGGGGAGGTTTCAACCGCGAGGTCCGGATCGAATTGGATCCTGACCGGATCAAGGCCGCGGGTCTGCCGCTGGACCGGGTGCTCGATGCGATTCGCGATGCCAACCTTGACCTTCCGGCCGGCAAGATCGAACAGGGACGTTATGAGGTCACGCTGCGCGCACCGGCCGAGTTTGTCAATCTTGATCAGATTCGGAATACGGTTATCGTCCAGCGCGACGGTGCGGCTGTGACCCTCGGTCAAATCGCCGAAGTCAAAGACACCTATGAGAAACTGACGCGCATCGTGCGCGTCAACGGTGGACGTGGTCTGCGGGTGGCCATTCGCAAACAGGCCAATGCCAATACGGTCGAAGTATCCAAGCGCGTTCTCGAGGAAATCGAGGCGGTCAACGCAAGCTTTCCCCAGATAAGCGTTGTCCCGGTCATCAACCAGGGCAACTTTATCGAGCGATCAATCGCCAACGTTGCCCGCTCGGTCCTTTACGGGGGCGGACTGGCAATTGTGGTATTGCTGTTTTTCCTGCGCAGCATCCGCAGCACCCTGGTGATTTCCCTGTCGATTCCGATCTCAATCGTGGCCACTTTTGCATTAATGTTTTTCGGAGGATTCACCCTCAACCTGATGACCCTGGGCGGGCTGGCCCTGGGGGTCGGAATGATGGTCGACAGTTCTATTGTCGTCCTCGAAAACATCTTCCGCCGGCGCAGTGAGAATAGCGAAGCGCCGGAGCATGCATCGGTGGAAGGTGCCCGGGAGGTCGGGCCGGCCATCATTGCCAGCACCATAACCACGCTGGTAATTTTTCTGCCGTTGATTTTTGTGCGCGGCGTCTCGGGCATCCTTTTTAAGGAGTTGGCGTACGTGATCATCTTTGCGTTGATCTGTTCGCTGATGGTAGCGCTGAGTCTGGTGCCCATGCTGGCGTCCAGGCTCCTGACCTCCAGCCGGCAGCGGCTCAAGGAGCCGGCGCCTCGAGCCAACCCCTGGGCCGCCGCCGCCAATTCCGTCTTTGCGGGTCTCGAAAACGGCTATCTGGAATTGGTGCGCTGGGTCCTGGGCCATCGCCTGGCGACGGTCTTGGCGGCGGCTGCCGTTCTCGGCGCAAGTCTGCTGCTCTTGCCCCTGATCGGCAGCGAGTTTCTGCCCCCCAGCGATGAGGGCGAGGTTCGCGTAACCGGTAAGATGGAAATCGGCACCCGGCTCGACCTGGTCGATCGGCAGACACGCATAATGGAGCAGATCATTCAACCGGCCGTGCCTGAGGCTGTGGCGTCGGTGGTCAGTGTCGGCGCCTCCGGCTGGCGGGCCGACGCGGGCTCAGAGGGTGAAATGCGCATGTCTCTGACGCCGGCCGCCCGACGCGAGCGCTCCAATGTGGAAATCGCCAAAGATCTGCGCCGTCGATTGGACGGCCGCGTCCCCGGCATGGAGATCCGTGTCCGTGCACCCCAGGGTCAGTTTTTACTGGAACGCCTCCTGGGCGGTGACGAGGGGCTGACCATCGAGGTCCGCGGCTACGCGCTTGCCACGCTCGACGCCCTGGCCGGGAGCGTTGCCAAGTTGATTGTGGATGTGCCCGGCATCACAGACGTTCAAACCAGTCTCGAAGCCGGCATACCCCAACAGGAAATCCGTGTTAATCGGGACAAAGTGGCCGATCTCGGCCTGAGCGTTCGTGACGTCACCCAGCTCCTGCAAACCGCGGTGGCCGGTTCCAAAGCCGGCGAGTATCGAGCGGAAGGCAATTCCTATCGCATTCTGGTGCAGCTCAAGGATGCCGAGAAACGTTCAATAGACGAAATTCTCAACCTTACCTTGACCACTGCCGGCGGCGAAAAGGTTGCCCTGCGCAACGTTGTCGTGACCGAAGCGAGCCGCGGCCCGATTCTGATCGACCGCAAAGACCAGCAGCGCAGGGTGACGGTCCAGGCCAATGTCGCGGGGCGCGATCTGGGTTCTGTGGCTCTGGACGTGCAGACCCTCCTGGATCAAATCCCGCGTCCCGTAGGCTATGATCTCACCGTCGCCGGTAAATTCGAAGAACAGCAAAAGGCGTTCAGGGAGCTGGTCATCTCACTCGTGCTGGCACTGGTCCTGGTATATATGGTGCTGGCCTGCCAGTACGAATCTTTAAGGGACCCACTGGTTGTCATGTTCTCGGTTCCTTTTGCGGCGGTCGGGGTCCTGGTTACATTATTTATTACGAAGACCACCCTGAACGTTCAGTCATACATCGGCTGCATCATGCTGGGGGGCATCGTGGTCAACAACGCGATTCTTCTGGTGGACCAGGCCGGTCAATTGGTTCGCGACGGGATGGGCACCCGCGAAGCTGTCTCCGAGGCCGGTCGTCGCAGATTGCGGCCGATTCTGATGACAACCCTGACAACCATCCTCGGCCTGCTGCCGCTGGCTCTCGGCATCGGAGAAGGATCCGACGCCCAGGCCCCACTGGCACGGGCAGTTGTTGGAGGTCTCACCGGATCGACGCTGATCACCCTGGTACTCATCCCGGCTGTCTATTCATTGTTCCACCCCGGACCGAAAAAGAGATATTTGCCGAATGAAAAATGATAAAACAGGAACCAATCTAAATGATAGGCACGGCTCAGCTGATCCCAGAGGCACCCTGGGAACTTTTGAAGGGGTATTCACTCCCAGTGTGTTAACCATTCTGGGAATCATTTTATTTCTGCGTCTGGGTTTCGTGGTCGGCAGTGCCGGCCTCGGCCGGACACTGTTAATTCTGATTTTAGCCAACGGCATTTCGGTTCTGACCAGTGTTTCCCTTTCGGCCATTGCCACCAATCTCAAAGTTAAGGGCGGCGGCGATTATTATCTGATTTCCCGGACCCTCGGCCTCGAGTTCGGCGGAGCGATCGGCATTGTTCTTTTCCTGGCACAGTCCGTATCAATTGCGTTTTATTGTATCGGTTTTGGTGAAGCGGTCACAGCAATGCTGGCGACTGAATTCAGCCACCTTCCCCAGATCATTGCCGCTTTGGCGGTTTCTTTTCTTTTTGTCTTCGCCTGGCTCGGAGCAGATTGGGCCACCAAGTTCCAATATGTGGTCATGGGCATTTTAACGGCGGCGCTGCTGTCATTTTTTATCGGCGGTTACATACGGTGGGACACCGCCTTGCTGACCCAGAATTGGTCAGCGCCGGAATCGAGTCTGGGTTTCTGGATCCTGTTTGCCATTTTTTTCCCGGCGGTCACCGGCTTCACCCAGGGCGTAAGCATGTCGGGCGATTTAAAGGATCCCGGCAAAAGCCTGCCGCGAGGCACTTTTACCGCCGTCGGCGCCTCCATTATTGTCTATTTTTTATCGGCCGTTGTATTTGCCGCCGCCCTGCCGGCAGATGTCCTGATGGTTGACTACGGTGCCATGAATCGCGTGGCTTATCTGGCAGTATTAATTACAGCCGGCGTCATTGCGGCAACTTTGTCTTCGGCCATGGCATCTTTTCTGGGCGCCCCCCGCATCCTGCAGTCATTGGCCGGTGATCGAATTTTCCCCTTTTTAAACCCCTTTGCCAAAGGATTCGGGCCAACTAAAAATCCGCGACGGGGTGTGTTACTGTCGGCGGGGATTGCCTATGCAACCATCGGTCTGGGGCAGCTCAATCTCATCGCGGCGGTGGTCTCGATGTTTTTCCTGATCTCCTACGGTCTGCTAAACTATGCCACCTTCTTCGAAGCCCGCTCGGCCAGCCCGTCGTTTCGTCCCCGGTTCCGTTATTTTAACAAATGGCTCAGTCTGGCCGGCGCGCTGGCGTGTCTGGGCACCATGATGGCGGTTGATTTTCGTGCCGGTATCGTTGCAATTGCAGTGCTGTTAGCCATTTTTCAATATCTCAGCCGAACAGCCGGACCTTCGCGCTGGGCCGACAGCCGCCGTTCCCACCATATCCAGCGCATCCGCGAGCATTTGCTGGCAGCCGCCAGCGAACCGGAGCATCCGCGCTACTGGCGTCCCCAGATTCTGGCATTTTCCGATAATACAGAACGACGACGTCAGCTGCTGCAATTTGCGTCCTGGATCGAAGGGGGCAGCGGTCTCACCACCGCTGTCAGAATTGTCGAAGGCGAAGGCTTAAAAATGCGCAAGCTAAAAGCGGAAGCCGAAGCCGAACTCCAGCAAGATATTCAGAAAGACGGTGCCCAGGCATTTCCGCTGGTGGTGGCAGCGCCGAATCTTCAAATCGGCATCCAAAGTGTGGTGCAGGCCTATGGTATCGGCGCCTTAAAGGCCAACACCATTTTGCTCAACTGGCTTGGGGAATCATCCACAAAAATTCTGGGCCTCGAAGGTGGGGAATTCGGCCGCAATATTCAATCGGCATATCTTTACGGCTGCAATGTTGTTATTCTGAGTGTCAAAGCCGACAAATGGTCGGCCATCGAAGAAACCGAAGAGCGGAAACGATATGTTGATGTGTGGTGGTGGGGCGATGCCACCAGCCGGCTCATGCTGCTGATGGCCTATTTGATGACCAGGCATGAGAATTGGGATGAATCCAGGATTCGGTTGCTGGCGGTTGCTGACAGCAGCAATGTCGATCTATCGATTGACAGCATCAAGGAAATGCTTGAAGAAGTGCGCATCGAAGCGGATCCGGAGATCGTCCGGGACGCAGATGCCGACACCATCGCAGAATATTCAGCCGATGCCGCGCTGGCTTTTATTCCTTTCCGTATCAAAAACAATCAGATTGTCGATTCTTTTGGCAATCCCATGGAGAAAAGCCTTTTTCTTCTACCGGTAACTGCAATGGTGCTGGCAGCAGAAGACATCGAACTGGACGCGGAACCCGAACAAGGCAAAGCCGGCGAAATGGCTGAAGCAATCGATGCACTTGACGATGCCCGGAAAAAAGCCCGGACCGCAGCCAAAGAAGCTGAAAAAGCCACCCAGGCAGCTGAAAAGGCTAAAGAGAAAGCAGTCAACATGCAGAAAGATCCCGACGACGTTGATTCAGATAATCTGGCTGTCGCTGAGAAGGAAGCTGAGGAAGCTGAAAAGCAAGCCGTCAAATTGACCCGCAAAGCCGCCAGGGAATCAGCAAAGGCTGAGACTGCCGCTCACGAGGCAGAGTCCTCCGGTGTTTTGCCGGCGGAAGATAAAGAAGAAAAATAGTCGTTTACAAAATACCCTCCTTAGCTATTCTACAGAACTTTACGCGCAGTAATGGATGTCAGACATACCACAGGTTTTCAAGGTGGATGATATTTTCACCTTTTGAGTGGCTATCTCAGAAATGATCAGGTTGAAAATACCGATTGCCTCATCCTGACAATTTTTGATAAAGCATATAGAAGTGTGGTTGGCAATTCTTTACCTACCGATGCGCCACATTTTTTAATTGGCAGAAGGAATCAAAATTTGAGGTTTAATGAATGTCGATTGCTAACCTATCCTATCCATTTCCCGGATTTTCACTCACGTGAGTCAATCATTGTATATTTGTAAGCGCAATCAACAGGTAGCAATGGATAAAGAGGATTGTAGACTAATAGCCGAAATCCACAGTTCAGCCGAAGTGTGGGTTTCGTATGGCTAATATACAGTCTCGGAAAGTCACTTAGACGGTGGATTTTACCACCTGAGATATGAAAACGATATCCCAATAATCAGCAGGCACAGCGGGATAGTAGTACGTTGGCTCAACAATTAGCGCTTCTTGATATCTACAGTTTCAAACGAATATCTTAATTCACATTATTTCAGCCCTGCTTTACGAAGAGATTCTATTACAAGCTTCGTGCCTGCTGGATCCTTGTAGGGCAATTGTTTTCCCATCTTTACAAGAGAAATATTAGGATCAATTTTGAGTATTTCAGCGGATTCAGCTTTTGCCTCAGCATCTCGACCTAACAAGGCATAACATGATGCAAGGCATGTGTGGGCATATAGGCAGTCAGGCGAAAGATGAATCGCTCTTTTTGCTGCCGAAATACCCTCTTCATAACGCCCGCAATCTCTGCAGGCAATACATAAACAGAAAAGGGTATTTACTGAAGGTATAGGACTAAGACGAATTCCCTTCTTGTAAATTTCAATTGCCTGTTCATGTCTCCCTGCATAGTTTAGTGTCAATCCCAGAAGTCCATAAGCGGGAGCTGAATTAGGGTCAAGCGCCAAAGCGCGTTCCGCTGCAGCAATGCCTTTATCATGTTGTCTTGTCATCGTGTAAAGCCACCCCAAAAAGGCTTGTGCTTCAGCAAAGGAATCATCAAGGGTGATGGCTTTCTGCGCGTTCTCTATGCTTATTTTGAGCGACATTTTCGGAGACTTAGTGGTTCCAAACAATACTTCTCTCATATGGGTTCTGGATAGGAGAAAGTAGGCAACCGGATAGCCTGGATCTAATAAAATGGCTTTTTTTGCCAGCTTTTGCGCAATAGCATCACCCTCTTTATTTCCACGTTCGAAATGCTGCATTCCCTGTAAAACTTTCAAATACGCCTCCAAATTTTCGGTGCCTCTTGCGATAATATTTGCCCGCTCTCCCTGAGACAGTTCGACCTGCAAGGCTGTAATTATTTTCATTGTGATGTCATCTTGTAATGCAAAAATATCCTTCATGTTGCGATCATATTTCTCTGCCCATAAATGATTTCCAGCTATTGCATCTATCAATTGAGCATTGATTCGCAATTGATCATTTGATTTCTGCAGACTTCCCTCCAATACATATTGAACGCTCAAATCCTCAGCTACCTCTTGAACCTTTATGGGCTTGCCTTTGTAAGTAAAAGTTGAGTTGCGTGCGATGACGAACATTTTTGGGGTTTTAGATAAAGCCGTTATGATGCTTTCACTGATCCCATCAGCAATAAATTCATCTTCAGGATTCCCACTTAGATTGTCAAAAGGCAAAACGGCTATTGAGGGCTTGTCTGGTAAGGAAAAAGCCATTTTTTCCACAGAGGCCGGTTCCACCCCCTTTGATTGGCGTTGATAAAACTGCCAGATGCCTGCAACAATTACCACCGCAAGGACAAAGGCTCCGGTGGCTATTGCAATTTTACGCCACCTTTTACCAACAGCCTCTTTCGCCTGAACAACTCTATGCGCAGCTGCCCCCGGATAGGACAGCACCCTGTATATCCGTATCGGTGTGCTGATGTTCTTAACCTGATGTTCGCCCAGGTTTTCATATTCTAATCCAAGTTTATTGGCTACCTGATCATAGGCTCTACCGGAAATACAAATACCTCCGGCATCAGACAGAGATTCCACCCGGGCTGCTATATTGACACCATCTCCGTATATTCGGCCGTCCTCCTCGATAACATCACCAAGGTTGACACCGACTCGGAACTGCATCTGACGGTTACTAAGGAGGCCATAAGTGTTTAGACGTCTACAGCCTTTAAAGTGTTCATTTTGGTGGATACAAATTAAGTCATGTCTAAATAATAACGCTCGCCTTAGTATAAGGAAGCTCGGTGTTGCGTTCTGCCAAATCACGCTGGATTTCCACCGCACAGTTTACGGCATCCACCACACTGGTGAACTCTACCAGGATGTTATCCCCCGGAGCGTCTACAACACGGCCACGGAATTGTTGAACAAGGTCTGCTATTGCGGTGCGGTAAGAGGTGAGTGTGCGGACGGTTGCTTCCTCATCATCATCCATCAGGCGACTGTAACCTTCCACATCGGCACTGAGAATAGCGGCGAGCTTGCGCTTAAAGCCTTCATCTGCCATAGGCACCCCCGTGGTTGAGGTTTCAAACAATAAGACTCAATACGTGGATCAGTCAGAAAAACGCAGTGCCGGATGAGCAACAGGATTCGGTTCAGGAATTACAGAACTACTTCAGGTCAGGGGATTTGGAAAATAAAAAATTATTTATACACTTATATACCCAAATCAATGGATTTTAGTCAAACAAATTGTGGATTGCGGCAGGTGGTGATACTTTAGAAAAAACCAAATATCACCCAACTGGCGATAGATTGAGAATAACCACGGTTCGGGCAACGTTGTGATATCCAAAGAATCGAAACGAAATATGGTGCCATTTCGGCGCTGGAGTTCTCCATGATCCAAACTCGGCTAAAAATACATGTTTCAAATGGATATCACAAGCATTTTTGTTAGATGGTATGTTATGGTCCGCTTCGAGTGTTCTGGTCGGGAAAAACCATTTTTCAATAAAAGTTCCGATCAGCTCAGAAAATTTTCCAAAAAATTAAATTTAGGATTTTCTTGACTTGGCGGCCGGTTTTGGTGATATCGGTAATTGTACCAGTGTGGTAATACCATCTACGTATCTGCAATTTGAGACAAACTGTGATATTTTATGATATCAAAATTTTTTGCTGGTGTGGTTTTTCACAATTATTCTCAGTTTATCTTTGGGGTCATCATTTATTTTAGGAAAGAGAAATTATTTCAAATATTTCGACAAAAAGTTTTGAACCCTTGAAACCGCGTCCTTGGCTGCTTCCGGGTTATACTTTAGTGTATGACCCTGGTAGACGATATCTATCCCTTCCCAGTCAAAGCAATGATTTGCGTTTTCATAAATCTTTAATGCTATTTCGAATTGGGAATTGTTTGATGTAATTAAGGTTTTGCATGGGGCTGATGGACACCAATCATCCTTTTCGCCCGCTAAAATAAGCAAAGGAGCGTTAAGATTATAAATACTAAAACAATATGGATAAAATAAAACTGCACATTGGAATGGATTTTTACGCTTTTCAATTGGTGTTTGATCGTCAACCACGTAAAGTGCAGCCATCGCTCCATGCGACCATCCGATAAGCCCAATTTTTTGTTTGTTTACAAAGGGAAGTTCCATTAAATATGATTTTGCATCATATGCGTCCTGAGCACGCGGCTTCGTTGTTGGTGCGGGCATATCGCAAAATGTTCGTTTTTTTCGTGGTGTCAAACTATCTACCCGCAGTACCACATATCCCCACTGGGCAAACCTATTTTCCCAAGCATCTAAATATGGAGTGTCTCCGGAACAACCATGCATCATAATAACAGCAGGAAATGGACCATTGCCTTCCGGCTTTACTAAATTTGCTTTCAAAATTAGTTGATCTATACCAGGAGTAGGACTTAATCCAACAAATGTGACTGATTCCGCAGCCAGAGCTGATGATGTAAGAATTACGGCAAGTAAAATTGAAAAACATACAAGTCGTTTCATAATCTTCCCCCCCATTATTTTGAAGTGAAATATGTTGTTTGGTTAATTAACGACCTGTCGTTGGGGATAAATCAATCTACACCGATGGGGCAGCAGATGTATCTTGAAAGGAACCAGAGAGAAATGATGGACAGCCTGCGGTTTTCTTTTGCGTGAACCGCCAATTTCCCCGACTGATTGCTAACTTTGCAAATCTTGTCGACTGAGTCAATATTTTTTAATCAAAAACTCTTGAAATCACTATATTTCTTAGCCTCTGATGCCTCTATCATATGCAAAATTTGCGCAAATATTTGATTTCTTATAGTATCTGTAAAAAACTAGGCCTCCCAAAAGTTCAGATACTGTAAACGTGTCAAAGATTTGGGGGCCTAAAAAATTGTTGTGATATCATATCGTCCATCCGAATTTTCACTTGCTTATAATTTTGCAGATTAGCCATGGCGAATATACACTTTTTTAAGCCTCAATTTATTGTATACTTCGGCTATTATGTTGCGAGCCCTTCTATCCATTTGAAATTATAACATTTATTGATCAAGGGCGTGTAAATTCATATCGATAATATATTCAATTGTTTACA
>JBATKU010000296.1:0-3493 GCA_049669725.1 Desulfobacterales bacterium | reverse complement strand
ACCTGGTATCCAGTCGGAAAAAAACTGAAGCAGCTGAAATTTGCGCGAATTCCAGGTGATGATGACAACACCATCTACCTGCCCTTCTGGCGCATACGGGCTGATATTTCAGGTATAACCCTTAAATCATATGCCGATTTGGTGCGGATTGCCAACCTTCCCAAAGCCGTGCAAAGCGGCTGGGATGATGTCCCCTTTCGGTTCTGGATTCCGGCCTTTAAAGTTCGTCCCCAGCTTTTTCTGCGCCTGGCAAGTCACATTACGGTGTCCCAGCCCCGTGAGGAGTTGATACCGGAATTGCCCGGCAATCGAATCCATCCCAGCACGCTGCCGGTCAAAGAGGCCATTGAAAGTCTGGCAATTACATTGACCGAGTTTATGAAGCCGCGCAAAACACTGATGGAAAAATTCCACAATATCGATATCGATGCGAAGAGCTTTACCCTTGTTTTCGTGCCTTTTAAAGAAGAACACCATGAGTTTATTCAACACGAATACCAGATCGCGATAAATAAGAACGTCATGGCCCTCTCAAAAAATCTATAAAAATTCTAACCCGACCCCGACCATTCCCCATTGAAACTTTACGTATAGGGTGTTATAGCGGTTGTCAAAAAAGCCATTCCGTTGTTCGAGCGTTTGTGTTGCAGGCCTTTGATCTTTTTTGAATCCCAAATTCGCAGAAACGGCATAAAACGATGCATGTAAACTATGGATATCTTTTGGCGGGCGCCCAAGCTGCCAGAGGAATAGCTGTAATAATAGACGTATTTCGGGCCTTCACCTGCACACCGTTAATGTTTTCGCTGGGTTTAAAAAAATCAATCCTGGTTTCCCAACCGAATGAAGCGCTGGCGCTTAAACGCCGCAATCAAGATTATATTTTAGTTGGTGAAGTTGGCGGACTTCCGATTGAAGGATTTGATTTGGGAAATTCTCCCAGTGAAATTTTAAGCCGGAAGCCATCCTATTTTAGCGGTAAGACCGCGGTTCAAAGGACTTCGTCCGGAGTCCAGGGCGCATTGACTGCCCTTGAGGTTGCCGATGAAGTTGTGGTGGCCAGTTATACTATCGCCCGGGCAACTGCGCACTACATTCTGTCGAAGCAACCGGCTCAGGTCAGCCTGGTGGCCATGGGCTGGGATCTGAAGGAAAGAGCACCTGAAGATGACTGGTGCGCCCGCTACATCGCGCACCTGCTTGGAGTTGACGAATACGACCACAACCAGGCTTTGCGCGAGATTGTGTTCAACCGAACGGCACAAAGATTCCTGAGCGCGGATGAACCGGATTTTCCGCCCGAGGACCCCATCATATGTCTGCAGCGCGATGTGTATGGTTTCGCCCTGGGAGTAGGACGCGAAAACAACTTGGCCATTATCCAAAAAACAGAAATCCCATGACAATCGGCAACCGCGGTTGCCAATCAAGTTGGAGCGTATTAACTTAACCATCTGGCCCATCAAGGTTGATCTGTGAATTTTTTTGATGATGGAAAGCGGTATATATGCGATTAAATAACTTTTGGTGCTATCGTCGAATTCTATTTTCTAAAGGCTTTGCATCTGCGGTCTGGAACTCAAGAAAGAACGTGGTTGCCTACAATCAGGAAGGTTCGTTGCAGGCCGGGCCTTATATGGCCGAATTAGACATTACCTATCAGTGTAATTGTCGCTGCCAGATGTGCCAACGCTGGAACGACCCCCGCCGCGATGAGTTGAGTTTAGGTGAATACATAAAACTTGCAGCTGACCTGCACGCCATGGGATCGCACCAGATTAGCATCTCCGGCGGTGAACCCCTCCTGCGTAGCGATGCGTTCCAGATCATAGAAAGTTTTGCCGGACGGGGGATGTCCGTTAATCTATGTACCAACGGTCTATTGCTAAAAAAATATTGTGATGAAATCCGCAGCAGTGGCGCGACGTGCGTCACCATCAGTTTAGATGGTGCCACAGCCGCCAGTCATGATAACATCAGAGGAATTCCAGGATCATATAACCAGATTAAGGAAGGCATTGAGCATCTTCTCAAAAACCCCAGGTCCTCACGGCCACTTCTGCGTGTCAGAATGACGGTTTCAAACCACAACGCCCGGGAGATAGGCCCTTTCTACGAAAAGTGGCATAAAGTCGCCGATGACGTTTTGCTGCAACCGGTCCATCATTGCACGGATGCTTTTTATACCGGCATGGATGAAACAGATCTAAAAATCGATCCTGTAATACTTGCCAGACAGGTAACGGATACCCCGTTTGCCAATGATAAATATATTAAACGCCTGATCAACAGCCTTAACACTAGTGGATCTTTTCCGCATCAATCATGCTATGCTGGCGTATTAATGGCCCGGATAGATCCCTGGGGAAATGTTTATCCATGTCTTGAGCAGCATGTGTGCATTGGATCGGTGCGTAAAAATGATTTTCAGAGCATCTGGAACTCGGATAATTTTGAAAAAGAACGCAAGCGGTTGGCGAGCAACCGGCCGTGCCGCTGTTGGTACAACAACACCGCACTCATCGGTCACTACGGTAAACTGCTCGGCAGCACACCCGGCAAGGCCGTGAAGGATCTGGTGCAAAATATTTTTTTTGATGACCTGCCATCGGTTTTTACTGAAAAAAAATGATTTCATCAAACATGCCTTCCATCGACGTGCTGATCGATCAGTATCTAAATTATCTGCTCATCGAAAAAGGACTCTCCAAGGCCACCCTCAACTCCTACAGCGCAGATTTGATCAGATATCAAGAACTGTTGCACAAAAATGGCGTTGATCGTCTTTCCGATACCGATACCCCTCTCATCTTAAAACACCTGATCAGTCTGCGAAATTCCGGATTGGGAGCCAGATCCCGAGCCCGACACCTGGTCTCCATACGAGGGATTTACCGGTTTGCGGTCCAGGAAAAGCTGTTCAAACATGACCCGTCCCGACTGGTTGATCTTCCCAAATTAAGCCTTAAACTGCCGGATGTTCTGGCAGTCGATGAAGTCGCCCAGTTGTTAAACACGCCTGACTCCAGCAAACCGGCCGGTGCGCGAGACGCCGCCATGCTTGAAGTTTTATATGCGGCCGGTTTGAGAGTCTCGGAGTTGGTGAATCTGAAATTGCAGGACATCAATTTGGAGGCCGGTTTTGTGCGGGTGTTTGGCAAGGGCTCCAAAGAGCGGGTGGTCCCCATCGGAATGCCTGCCAAAACCAAGATTGCGTTTTATATCGAGAATGCCCGAAAAACCGCTTTAAAAAATCGGCTCAGCCCCTATCTGTTCATTGCCCGGGCGGGAAAGCCCATCACCCGACAGGGTTTCTGGAAGCTCTTGCGGCGCTACGCCGATCAGGCGCAGATAGATAAAAAGATTTCTCCCCACAGTCTGAGGCATTCTTTCGCAACGCATCTGCTGGAAGGCGGCGCCGACTTGAGAGCCGTGCAGGTTATGCTCGGTCATGTGGATATATCGACGACTCAAATATATACCCATGTCACCC
>JBATKU010000295.1:0-5277 GCA_049669725.1 Desulfobacterales bacterium | reverse complement strand
TAATTGCCTTTTTTCCTGAATATGACATGGTGGTGGGGGCGCGCTCATCCAGCGACCAGGCTTCCCTGGGACGTGCGCTTGGCAACAAGGTTTACAATTGGTTTGCATCCTACGTTGCCAAATTTTCTATTAAAGACCTTACTTCGGGATTTCGTGTTGTGAAATCAAAGGTTGCGCGCAATTTTTTATACTTGCTGCCCAACACCTATTCCTATCCCACAACGCTTACCCTGGGCACCCTGAGAAGCGGGATGAGTGTGAAATATGTGCCGATTAAGATCAATAAAAGGGAAGCGGGTAAAAGTAACATCAAGATGATTCAAGACGGGGTGCGATTTTTCATGATTATTACCCGAATTTGCACCCTGTATTCTCCTATGCGCGTATTTTTGCCGGTCAGCTTTGTGATGTTTTTGCTGGGATTGATCAACTACCTTTATACGTTCATCATGCGCAGTCGCTTTACAAATATGAGTGTCTTTTTATTTGTGACCGCCATCATCATTTTCATGATGAGCCTCATATCCGAGCAGATCTGCCAAATGCGATTTGAAAGAAGGGGGGCCGATCGACCCATAATCAAACCGGAATCTTCTGAAAATTTAAAATAGAGGTCGAAAAAAATGAGAGTTGGATATACATCGGGTGTGTTTGATCTTTTCCATATCGGTCATCTGAATGTATTGAGAAACGCCAAAAGCATGTGTGATCATTTGATCGTAGGGGTTTCCACAGATGAGCTAGTCTATAAGTATAAACAAAAGTGGCCGATATTCCCCTATCTGGAGCGTATAGAATTATTGCGCCATATCACCTACGTCAATACGGTTGTCGCCCAGGAAGATATGGATAAAATGAAAATGTGGCGACGCTTAAAATTCGACGTCATGTTTGTGGGTGATGATTGGATGGATACCCCGGAGTGGCGGCAATTCGAAACCGATTTTAAGGCAAACGGTGTCGAAATAATTTTTTTCCCGTATTTTAAAGGCACCTCATCGACTAAAATTAACAATATTTTGGAGCGACACGGTATGCCCGAATAGAATTGACAACATATTGGTTTACACACATTGAAATTATCTGAAAAAATTGCAGCGTGAAGCTTTGCAAACACAATAAATTGCCTAACAAAGAATAGGTGCTCAACAACATTCCCCAATTTCTTCTTCAAGTTCTTTTTTCATTAGCCAGATAATGGATCCGGCCCTTAAAACGTATTGTATTCCTTGATAAAAATCCCTGCGATTCCCCAAAAAAATTGACTTTCATCCCTGCACATGATATGAGTAGAATAGTTACTCATAAAAGGAAAATCACGATGGATAATTTATTTGCGGGTCTCATATCGTCCAAAACTCGGATCAAACTATTGGTCAGATTTTTCTTTAATCCCCAAACTCAATCTTATTTGCGAGAACTGGCCAAAGAATTTAATGTTTCCACGAACTCGGTTCGCGAAGAGCTCAACCAGCTTACGAAAACCAAACTGTTGAAATCTCAAAAAAGCGGTCGGCAGGTCCTGTATACGGCCAATACGAAACATCCGCTTTTCTCGGACCTCAAATCCATGGTGGGTAAGGTTATGGGTATTGATCAAGTGATCGATGGTATTGTCAATCGCCTGGGGGATCTTGAAAAAGCCTATTTGATCGATGACTATGCGGAAGGCAAAGACACCGGCATTCTTGATCTTGTCTTGGTGGGCAACATCGATGAGTACCACTTGAACGATTTGAGCAGAAAAACTGAACGATACATAAAGCGAAAAATCAGACCCCTGGTATTAAGTCGTAAAGAGTATCATAAACTGCTGCCTAAATTAAAAACCCGACCCCGGGTGCTTATATGGGAAGCACCGGATAAAAATTAGATCTGTAGACAGTAAGGTTGGTACAGTTATTGTATAATTTAAGCCAATTATATCGGGACAAGGATGAACATCAACTCAGCTTAAATTTTGAAATATTTCAAGAAGTTAGAAGAAACTAAATCTTCTATGATAATTTGCGGCGCACAGTGTATATCTAGATCCTGATTTAGTCTAAATTTTAATTAATTACGGTATTTTATGTTAAAATTGTATGTAACCGAGCGGGCGGAGCTGTATGCTCAAACTGCTGATTTTCTCATTTAATAAGCAAATATAGCCAATTAAATGACAGGTAAATCCAACCCGAAACCCAATTGTTTTCTTTTATTCATTCATGACTAATCCATCAACTCTAACCAGAAGACATCCCCAGGAAATCATCATAGAAGCGGGGCTAACCGAACGACAATACTGGCGGGATTTGTGGGGCTACCGCGAGCTGTTCTTTTTTTTGGCCTGGCGTGATATCCTGGTGCGCTATAAGCAAACGGTGATCGGCATTCTATGGGCCTTGCTGCGTCCTTTGCTCACCATGGTGGTACTAACGGTTGTCTTTGGCAAATGGGCACAAATGCCGTCGGAAGGCGTGCCTTATCCGATTCTCGTTTTTGCGGCAATGCTACCGTGGCAATTTTTTGCCAACTCATTTTCTGGTGCCAGCAACAGTTTAATCACAAACACCAACCTGATATCCAAAATTTATTTTCCACGCCTGATTATTCCAGCCAGCTCGGTTGTTATCAGTTTTGTTGATTTTCTTATTTCCGCGGCAATTCTGGTGGGCATGATGGTGTGGTATGGTTTCATGCCGACCTGGCGGGTGATTGCATTGCCGTTGCTTGTACTGATAGCAATGACAGCAGCCATGGGAGCCGGGCTTTTGATTTCTGCCCTAAACGTCAAATATCGTGATTTTCGTTACCTGGTTCCATTTATCGTACAGTTTGGTTTATATATTTCTCCAGTTGGTTTCAGCAGTTCTGTTGTGCCTGAGAAATGGCGCTTATTATATTCTTTAAATCCCATGGCTGGGGTTATCGATGGTTTTAGATGGGCCATTCTCGGAAAAGATTCCCTGATTTATCTACCCGGATTCGTTTTATCGATACTCTTTATCTCTCTCATGTTATTCTACGGCGTGAAATATTTTCGAAAAACTGAACGAACATTTGCAGATGTCATTTAAGAATTTTATTTTTTAACTCTTGATAAATTATGCCTGAAACTATCATTGCTATAGAGAACCTCAGCAAAAAATATCTAATTCGTCATCAGACAAAACCAGGGTATCAGACCTTAAGAGAAGTGATCGTCGGCAATGCCGTATCAATGGCAAAAACACTCTTTAAACCTTCAGGCAAATCGTCCTTTGATCCAAGTCGAGAAGAAATCTGGGCCCTTAGCAATATTAACTTTAATATTGAAAAAGGAGAAGTAATCGGAATTATTGGACGAAATGGGGCTGGCAAATCTACTCTTCTCAAAATTCTTTCACGTATTACTGAACCAACAACCGGTCGTATCCGGATTAAAGGGCGCGTGGCCAGTTTGTTAGAAGTCGGCACAGGTTTTCATCCAGAGCTAACAGGTCGCGAAAACATCTATCTCAATGGCGCGATTTTAGGGATGGGAAAAGTTGAGATAAAAAGAAAATTTGATGAAATCGTCGCCTTTGCTGAAGTAGAGAAATTTCTGGATACACCGGTAAAGCGCTTTTCCTCGGGTATGTATGTGCGATTAGCCTTTGCCGTCGCGGCGTTTCTTGAACCCGAAATATTGGTAATAGATGAAGTGTTAGCTGTTGGAGATATTGATTTTCAGAGAAAATGCCTTGGAAGAATGCACCGTGTGGCCGGTGAGGGACGAACGGTGCTGTTTGTAAGTCACAATATGGCAGCAATTACCTCCTTGTGTAATTCTGCTGTTTGGCTTGACAAGGGAAGTATTTGCCAAAAAGGTGATTCCCAAAGCGTTGTTCAATCATATTTATCAAAAGGATCCCATTATAGCGCCTCCCTAAATTTTGAAGACGATCCTGGTAAATCGGCACAAATTACTGAAATTAAGTTATTGGACAGTAATTGGACATTGTCAACGGATTTTAACATCAAATCGTCTTTGAAGGTACGTATTAAATATATTATCCGCTCGCCACTTTACAATTACAGAATTGGTGTAATCGTGAGCCGTAGCGATGGTGTCGAAGTGTTTGTTACGAATTCAAGTGATTGGCAGGAACCCCACCGGAAGCTGGTGCCGGGAGAGTATGTATCTACATTGCACATACCTGGCTGCTTTCTCGCAGCTGCCCAATATCTTTTAGGAGTTTATTTGGGTGAGCCGGGTATTAAAAGACATGATGATCATAAGGACATTCTTCGATTCAATATAACCGGTAATCCATTTCGCATCTCTGAAAACCGTCCGGGTATGTTGGTCTATCCTTTTCAATGGGACTTTGAATCCGTATAGTTTGTGCAAAAGATCACCTGCGATGCAGTCATATAAATCTGCAATCCTCAAGTGAGAATTGAATATGATTCCAATATTAACAAAATATTATAAGCGCCATTCAGGCGATGACAAAAAAAAAACATTAAAAATTTTCCCCGATGATATTTTTCTAGTTTCCTATCCAAAGTCCGGCAACACCTGGGTGCGTTTTTTGATCGCAAACCTTTTGAAAAACGATGATGAGTTGATTGATTTCCACTCAGCAATCAAATTCGTGCCAGAAATTGGAACCCATACGGATGTAATTGCTAATTTAGATCGACCCAGAATTATAAAGAGTCATGAGCTATACAATGATAAATATCCCAAGGTAGTCTATATTGTGCGCGATCCAAGAGATGTATATGTTTCATATTACCACTATTTAAAAAAAAAACTGCTGGAGGGAATGACGTTTGCACAATTTTTGCGGAAAGATGATTTGTATCCCAGCCGCTGGCACGAGCACGTCAAGTCCTGGATTGATAAACCCAATCTTCAGCTTGTAAAATATGAGGATTTGCTGGTGGATACATATGGTGAACTATCTAAAATTCTTTCCTTTATTGATAGAGACGATTTTGATGAGAAGCAAATTAAAAAGGCCATCGCAGCGTCAACCTTTGAACAAATGAAAAAAATTGAATCGGAAAAGGGTCGTCCATTTAAAACGAAAGCGGATGCAATGCGAGCGACTCAATTTTTAAGAAAGGGAATTAAAGGCGACTGGATCAATTACTTTAACGAAGATGATTTAAAATTGATTGAAAAAGAAGCAAAAAATTTTATCGTAAGATTAGGCTATCGCATTTAAATTAAAAATGTAGTTTCATTGTCGGCTTTATTGGCCTGTAGTTTGATAGTTAATTGGACGAATAAAAATATTTATGAAAGATCATATTCATCTATAC
>JBATKU010000294.1:0-7464 GCA_049669725.1 Desulfobacterales bacterium | reverse complement strand
CTCGCAGGCAGTCTCCGTCAATTATATCCGATTATAACCAATTTTTTCCCTGCTCATTATTAGAGATTATTCCATTTTGTATGATAGAATCCACACAGCATTTTTTCTTTTTTAGATTATAAGCAGGAAGATAGAATCGAAAAGATTTTAATATCGTGTATACCTAATCTACAATTTCCGGAAGAAATGATTGATTGGGAAATATCACACAATCGGCTTTCAGATGGTTAAGTAGCGCAGGGGAGTTTCACTCCCGCGCTCTCCAAGGTAGGGTCGAAGGCTGGCGCGGTTCCCGAAAGTCCGTTTCCAGCCCCCGCCTCGTCAAACGCAGCATGCGGATTTCCCGCACTACGCTTACTCTGTTAACTTCCCCTAAAGGGTTATGAGACCTATCAAACTGACAGCGCTTTCAGGCTTGATAGTAACGAACTCTGTAATCATTAAATAATCCAAGAGTATCATAAAACCAGGCCCTACTCCACCTGTTCCAGCCGAAGCCACGGCGTTTTCTGGCATGCATCAGATGTCGTCTGATCTTTTTCTCCACCCAGTCTTTGATGTAGCCAAAGCACTGGCTGGAGTTGCCGACCCGAAAGTAGTTGACCCAACCCCTTAGAATCGGGTTGATTAAATATATCACCCGATCCACGGGTTGGGATTGATGAAGGCGGAACACCTTTTTGAGTTCTCGCACCAAGGCGGTCCTTGCCTTCATCCGAGGTGCAACCCTCACTCCCCATACACCACGGCGTGTTTTAACACGCCGATAGTCAAACCCAAGAAAGCTAAAGGTCTCATCTCGGCTAAGATCCACTATTCGGGTCTTCTCTTGATTCATCTGAACACCAAGCTTCTCAAACTCTTCCCCAAGCCGTTTATAAGCGGCCTTTAAAAGCCACTCCCATTTTCTGAAGCCATCTACCAGGACCACCAGATCATCTGCAAAACGGGCATATTCAATATAAGTAAATCTGCCTTTGCGGGTGACCTCCTTAGCACGTTCCAGCATCTTATCTACCTCGTTGAGGTAAATATTACTGAGCAACGGCGAGATCACCCCACCCTGAGGAACGCCTCGCTTACCGCCGGCTTTTAAAATCAACTTCAGCAATCGCATCACCTTGTCATCGTTGATTCGTTCAGCTACTTTCTTCAGAAAAATGTCATGCCGAATGTTGTCAAAATAGGCCTTTAGGTCTAAATCGATGACGCGGGTCTTATTCTTTACAACTGCTTTAGCCACACGGTCTACCGCAGCATGAGCGCTTCGCTTCGGGCGATATCCATATGACCCTTCTTGAAAATCGGCTTCAAATATCGGCTCTAAAATGAGTTTGAGTGCCCCGTTAACCACGCGATCTCTTATCGTCGGGATTCCTAAGACTCTGACCCGGTCATTGTCTTTGGGTATCTCTTTGATTCGATTTCGCATGGGTCGGTATGTTCCGGAGACCAGTTCATTTTGAATCTGTTCGAGAAAAGCCTCCACGCCCGCCTTTTCGATGTCATCGAACGTCACACCATCTACTCCCGGTGCTCCGTTATTTACCTTGGCATCGCGATAGGCGCGTTGAAGCGTTTCCATCTTACAGACATGAGCATACAGTCCCCAAAACCGCCATGTCTTATCAGACTTCGCCTTCAGGTATATCTTCCTTCTCAGGTCCTGCAGACTGATGGACGTCTTTGTCATCCCGCCCCTGCCTCCCAGTGTTGTCAGAAGATTGTTAACAGCAGGGTTCCTTTGCTCCCCGGACGTTACTCCGGTTCATCGCTCATACGAACCCTTCCGCCACCCTCTCGCCTTTCAGTTCACTTCCCGCTGTTTACGGTTATAGAACCTACCTTGCTCCAAGAATTTCTCCTTGGGACGAGGAGGGCTTCTCCAGTTGCTCGGCATGTCCTTGCCACCGTGCTGTCGCTACCACCCCGCCGGAGTAAATTAGCCGTATCAATCAGTTTTCGACCAACCATGCTGCCTTCGCCCTACGGATGGGGGCTCGGCCTCCGGGAATTCTCACTTTCGGGGCCACCTGTGCGTTCACTTTCGTTACGGCCCGGTGTCTCGCTTACTGTCCCAAAGACAGCTTTGTCGATGGGCTTCAGATAATCGGTTTCCCTCATACCTGCCATCCAAGCTACAGGGCTCCTGATTATTACCCTGGCAGGCCTGACTCCTGCTGAACATACCAGCCTTACCTGGACACACAACCGTACGTGACAGTCTCCTGTCATACGGCTCCTACTGTCCAGCCGACGGCCGAAAACCAAATCCCCAAGACACAAATAGTCCAGGTTCGCGGCGTGCAATACGACCTAACCAGTGGGTCGCTTTGAGCCAATGGCCTCGCAGCCTTTTGTATTTCCGCATCGCCCAACGAACCAAAGCATACTCAAGCTGACGGAAGATGGGATAGAGTGCTGATTTGCGAAACCTGCCATAATAATTCAACCAACCCCTAATCACCGGGTTGATTCGCTTGGCAATATCCTCTATTGACGAGGAACTCCACAACTGCAATTTCCAGCCCCTTATCGTAGCGCTCATCGCCTTGACGGCTGATTTGCTTACTGCCGGCGTAAAACCCAAAAAGTGCATCCGCCCTTTGCACAAACGAGGCCGAAAACCATAGCCGAGAAAATCAAAACTCTCATGCTTATAATTTCCGGTGCGTTTGTGGTCTTTACAATAGACAATCTTCGTCTTCTCTGGATGCAATTTCAACTTACACCGCGCCAACCGCATTTCAATGGCTCTCAACATGCCCTGTGCCTGTGCCTCTGTAAGACAATGGACGATGATATCATCTGCATACCGTGCGAATAAAACACCCGGATGCCTTATCCTCATCCATTCATCAAACACATGGTGAAGAAAGATATTGGCCAGCAAGGGACTAATGACGCCCTGAACGCAAAAGATAACCTGGTATTTCTGAATGATTATTCGATTCCTTTGGATTATTATTCGAGGGTAACAACGGAATCGAGTGTTTAATTTTGATATCCTTATCATCCACCAGAATCTCTTTCACTAGCAGCTGAAGCAATTTTTGCCGCCCTTTAACATCAATGGTATCTGCTGCCTCCTGCAGCTGTTTTAGAAAGGACTCTAAATTATTCGCTAACCGCAAAACAGCTTGTTGATCAGCCACCGTGCCTTCAAGACACACAAGTTCTGCCTGTAATGCTTTTTGCCGTTTCCTTAACGCAGGCATTCTATCGCGCAACTCTTCAAGCTGTAAGAGATCTTCCTGATAGGCATCCAACAATTTTTTGACACTTTTGTCAGCCCGCAATAGCTCTTTTTCGATGGCGTCCTTTCTTTGTTTTGTTGGATTTGCATCTTGTATCGCTTTAATTCGCCGCTTGATCTCAGTACGCACCAAATCGGGGTTGGTAAGCAACTCAACAACTTTCGTCCAAACAATTCCGTCCAAATAATCTTGGCGGATAGGACGATTGTGACATATCCGTCCACGGGCAAAACGATAATTATCTGAACCGATACAACGATAATAATACAACTTTCTTTTCGAAGTACGCGTTGAGCTCCGGTAATATGCGTATCCACAATTTTTGCAAACCAGCATGCCTTGTAATAAAGTAGGCTCAATCGTACGCCGTGGCGAATGTCTTTTATTGTATTGCAATTTTTCTTGAGTTAATTCAAATAAATCTTCGTTAACCAGTGCTGGAACCGGGATCTCGATCCATTGCTCTCGAGGACATTCTTGGTGGGCGCCACAGTGCGGCGAATAACCGCCTCGCTGACGCAAGGGCCGTGTTATCTTTTTTCTCTCTACCGATCTTGTTTTCCCAAAACAAGCCGTGCCTTTGTATGCCGGATTACGCAACATCCCCCATATGGTGGATCTTTCCCACAGCGATTTTCTTTTACGCGTGGGGATCTGATGATCATTGAGCCATCTGGCGATGGCATTGATACTGAGAGCATCTTTTACGTACAACTTGTAAACGGTTCTGACAACCTCAGCTTCTGCTTCGATAACCTGGTAGTATGCCGATGAACTCTCTGTTTTCTTAATATACTTGTAACCGTAAGGTGCACCGGAAAGCACGTTAACCAATCCCGATTTGGCACGGAAGCGTTTGCCGCGTCGGGTTCTCTCGGTGATCTGCGCACGTTCGTATTCCGCAATCATACCCTGAAACTGCAGTAATAACTTCTCTTCGGGAGTCGATGCCTTCGCAGACTTGATAAAGACAATCTCTACGCCATGGCGTGAAAATTCTTCAATCAATAAAACCTGATACGCATATTTGCGACTCAATCGGTCCGGCGAGTGAATCAGGACTGCTTCAAGTGATCCTTCACAAGCCAAATCACGTAACCGCTCCAGCCCCGGACGTACTAATGTGGCACCGCTGTATCCTTCATCCTGAAAAATCCATTGCTCCGGAACGCTAAAAGCTTCACTTCGCGCATACTCGTCTAACGCTGCCAGCTGGCTACCAATAGTATCTTCTTCTTTTTGGCGATCCGAGGAGACTCGCGCGTAAATCGCAGCCATCGTCATGGGCGGTATCCTTTTGCACTTTTTGAGGTTGGCCTTTGAAAACGCCGCTAACCCATGTTTTATCAGGAACTAAAAGCTCGTAAGCCAATGCAAGTTTTTTGGCTGATAATCGATCAAAGCAATATTCAAGCTTGATCTGTTTTGATATTCTCCTGCTTTCTGCCACGCCGGCGGCCTCTGCGCAGAAAAGTTTCCAGGGCCAGTGTAACGATCTGGCTCAGCGAGATTCCGGATTGTATCGAATACTGTCGCAGTTTTTGGATCAGATTGGGAGTCAGCTTGACGGTGAACGCGATTTTGGACTCTGGTATCGGAATACGGGTTCCGATCTTTTGGGCCTCGTGAATATAGCGATATGCTTGACGCTTGGAGATGCCGTATTGAGCCACCATTGCATTTACGGCTTGAGCTATGGTATCTTGCTCTTTTATAAATGTATGCGCTGCATTGATTCGCTGGGCACGCTCTTTGTTGGAAGATTTGACCATGTGTCATATCTATAAAACTATATATGACATTTGTCAACATTTTATTTGCCCCCGCTCGTGTTTGATTATCTGTTCAAACTCAAAGTTATCTTTTGCGTTCAGGGCGTCAGCACACCCCCTTGGGGCGTTCCCTGCTCTCTTTTGATCAGGCTGCCATCATCCAGCTGTGCTGGAGCTTTTAGCCATCTTTCTATGTAGAGCAGCATCCACCTACTGTTCGTATGCTTTCTCACCGCATGCATCATTAGTTTGTGATCAATATTGTCGAAGAATCCCTGTATGTCTAAATCAATCACCCAGTCATACCACCAGCACCTTTTGCGAACCACGCCAACTGCATCCAGTGCTGATTTTCCTGATATGTACCCGTAGGAGTCCGGGTGAAAGATCGGCTCGACATCGGGCTCCAGATAAATTTTGACCACCATTTGCGCCACTCGATCCGATACGGCCGGTATACCCAGCCTTCTGGATCGTCCATCACCTTTGGGAATTTCTACCGTGCGAACCGGGGGTGGCAAGTAACTCCCGGATGACATCCGATTCCAGATCTTATACAGGTTATCCTTAAGGTTAACCTCAAAATCCTTGATCGACTGACCATCGACTCCCGCTGCCCCTTGGTTCGCCTTTACCCGACGATAGCTTTCCCACACAGCTTGTTTGGAAATACTGAACGGCTTTGTTTTAGTCAAAGGCTCCTCCCATCTCTGGTTGACCACATCACTAAAACCAGACAGCACAACCCCTTCGCTCCATCTGCATTACACAGATTTCATCACTACTACGGGTTGTTCCGCCCCTGTGTCTCGCATCGGTACTCTCACGCTTGTGGGGCCTCCACTTGCGTTTCTCCCTTAACATCGAGACGACAGGTTCCCACGTTCCGCCCAAAAGCCTGGATCAAGTTCATGCCATCTCTATGCCGGACGCCGCCCAGACAATAAACAGGCTCCCTCTGGACTTATCCTGGAGTTGTCTGAGTACCCCAGTTTTGACGCCATCGCTGATATTTCGACACCTCATCAATGGTTCGCTCTCGCTCATCTCCTTGATCCTCACCTGATCCCGTCTAACGGGACCTTTTCCTTAACGCTCACCACCCTGGCTCTTTACCAGCGCAGCTTAAGGCGGTTTGAAACCAGCTCCTGCAAGCCGGTTCCGAGGGACCTACCCTCATCTTTTGCGCAGTTACGCACACCTCACTTATATTTAAAGCGTGCTCGTGGCACACTCAGACATATCACAAGTTTTCCGACCGGCTGATATCCTGGGAGTTCCACAAGCGATCAAAGGTTTTGACAAGTCAGATTTTTGGGAGGTTCTCAATAATCTGAACCTAGCCGATTTAAACCCAATCTGCAAAATCCTAAAATTTTTTCCGTCTGGACACAAAATCCGGACACAAAATTAACCCTCAGAACTTACCCTGTTCTGGGCTAAATTGTGATATCAAAAAAATCTGAATAAAATTTGGCCCAATTTAAAAGCCTGGATTTAATGTGAACACAACTCGGTTAAAATTCAGACTTCAAGATTTATGGATACAGCAAAATAACGGTGGGGTTAGGCGGGACCGAGGATTGTCAGTCGCCAAGAATAACTCTTATGTCTCCTAAACATGCGCCCTTTTCAAGCATCATGCACTTATCGATCTTTGGATCGATGCTATATTTTATTCCCAAGGTTTCAAGCCAACATTCAATTCTGTACATCACCCCGCACCTATATCCATCTATAATTCCAATCTGTTTCATGCCCTTATATGCAAAGCATTCTCCGTTTTCCCACTGCCAGTGCAGAAGATCTTTTGAGGATGCTCGGAGCCGAAATCTCTTAAAAACTGAATCGGGCAGAGTCATTTCAAAGGCTTCAAGCAAGAAATCCTTGAGCTCTTCGAAGGTTCCAATCTTCTCCTCATCTATCCCTAAGGCCTTCTTAATCCTTTTAATCTCAATAGGAGCAAGGGATCGAATGGCCGCTTTATTCAATTTATTCGCTTTTTCGATACCTAATTCCTGGTAAGTGTGGTAAAACCACATACCGTCATGAGTAAGCCACCCTTTACCCAATAAATCTCTTATCTCTCTCTTTCCGATTTTATTTAATACGCTCACGTGGTCTCTCCTATACGAAATTCTCAGATGAAGATAAACGCCAGTCGCCGGCTGACCAACTATCTGAAAGAATAAGTGCGGGATCCGGGCCACAGTCTCCATTCTTCAAATGTTTTGCGGCCAGCCGAGCACCTTCCCAATCCATCAATCCGAAGCATTTCGTATTTTTCAGCCAGATGAGCCCGGTTAATTTATCGGTCACCGAGCCGTCTTTGTTGTCCATAAAACGGGGATCGGGGATGGGTTTATCGAATAAAAGTTTTGCGTACTGTCGCTTAAAGTCACATGGAATGATGTCCCCCCTCCAATCATAGCAAG
>JBATKU010000293.1:0-2420 GCA_049669725.1 Desulfobacterales bacterium | reverse complement strand
TCTTTTCCAGCACACAGCGCTGTATTAAAGGCGCCACCTCCGGATCCTCGGCTTCCACCGGAGCAATGCCTCGATTTAAAAAAGGAATTTTCCAGAATGATCGGGTGGATGGACGCTGCATGCCGATCACAAATTTATTGGGCTGTTCGCTTTGCGGGTCCACCGAGTCCGCCACAACCCCCGCCATGACCGATCCGACAAATCCGACGCCCATCACCACAACAATCTCTCTGTTCAACGATCGCTGTTCCTCAACTATTTTTTGAATTTTTTCAAATTCCTTCGAATAGTCCTCGGCTGCCGGAAGAGCAAATTTTTCACCAGATGGACAAATTGAATAGGCCGGTTGATCTTGTCGAACATTCTGTGTCTGATTGGGGGTTGATTCTTTAATAGGCATTTGGCACCTCCGAAAATTTTTCTATATTTAAGGATAACTGCGACTGGTGGCTTACAGTATATCTTGAAGCAGGTCTGATTCCGAACTTTTTTTAATTAGAACCTAACTAATTTGAACCACAGATCCTTTAGATATTCCCAGAGCGAAGACCTTTTGCAAGATAAGTTCTGCTGAAATCATAGAGGTAATCAGTATTTTATCAAAAGAAAGCCAGGTCAGCCGATCGGGATGGACAACCGTATATTTCATAAAACGTTTACCGATTTTTTCATCATCAAAAACCGCTACCAATTCAATATTGGTTTCTTGCAGGGATAAATAAGCAATTTCCGCCAGGTCTCCTGCCCCATAAAATACAATCCGGGACACTCCCTGTTTTTCCAACCCGGAATAAAGATCACGCAATTTTTGGCGTGCCTCCTTATAAAAATTGTAAGAATATTGAATATATTCGTAGGTCAAACGCGTTTTTTCTGAAGCACCTTGGGGGGTAAGATAATATCGCATGCGGTTTTTGGGGATATGCCTGGCTTTAAAGTACCCCTTTTTGACCAACCGCTTGAGGAATGAATTGACAAGCCCCAGGGAGATATTCAGTTCCCGGGCCAGATCCCGTTGGCTTGGAACAATTTCGTTATCTACCTTTTCCAGGATTTTTAGGGTGCGTATGTCTTTGGGGTCCATAAAGGAGGGGGATAAGGTTTATGGGTTGAGGCCTTAAGCTTGGCAGCCAGAAGGCATGGAGGCTGAAAACATTGTAAGCGTGAGCTTTCCGGCATTCAAGCTTCCAGGCCTCCCGCTTTCTTGTAGCTCCGCCCGGTGAGTTACAGGCAGAATGCAAATCATAAGGATCGAGTAACTATTTGTAATTTAATGTAAATTTAATCGTTCACTCATTGAACGTTCACTATTTGAACATTTTTTAATCCAAGTGTCAAGTAATGATTTGATATTTCAATAAAAATTTAAACTTTTTCTACATCTGTTCTTGTTTTTAATGTTGAAAGACACAGAAAGTTATGATCTAATTGTATATTAATTTTGAACTATCTTTATTAGTAGAAGTTGTTTTAAATGAAAGGAAATACTGGTTATGGCACGTATCCTTATCATAGACGACGAACCTCAAATTCGTTCAATGCTCAAACTTATGCTGGAACGTGACGGATATGAAGTTATTGAAGCGCCTGATGGCGTCGAGGGGATCAAAGTCTACCGCCAAAACCCGGCAGATTTGATCATCACCGACCTGATTATGCCGAACAAAGACGGAATCGGGATGATTATCGAGTTGAAAAAAGAGTTTCCGGATGTGAAGATTATCGCAATGTCCGGAGGTGGTCTCAACAAACCCGATGGCTATCTTAAAGGTGCCAAAAAGCTGGGTGCTGCCTGCACCCTAACCAAACCTATTGATCGCGAAGAAATGCTAAAAGCGGTTAAAGATATTCTAAAAAATTCTTTATCCCCGGAAGAAAAGCCCCAGCCGGACTAACAACTGAACATTAATCAAGCCCCAAGAACTATATCCATAACAGGATAGGAATTGCTAAAAGTGAAAGTATTCGTCACGGCATGCCTGTTTGCAGGCCTCATCGTATTCCCCGTCAATGCTGATATCATCTATTTTAAGGACGGAATGAAAACGATATGTCAGGAAAAGGCCTGGGAAGAGGACGGAGAGATAAAATGCGAATACGGCGGATGGGTTATCAGTTACCAAAAAAGTGATATACTCAGAATTGTAAAGACAATCCGGACCAGAAAGCCGACTCAGTCAGAAAAAATCGCTCCGCCCAAGAAATCAGCTCCAGTAAAAAAGTCTGCTCATGTGAAAACCACAGCACAACCTGAGAAAAACCGTTCGGCCGCTCAAGCCACAGCCAAAAGTAGTGCCGCCAAGAAAATCAACACCGCCCCTACCCAGACCGCCGGGCCTGTTTTCTATGATCCCCGAAGACCTTACCAATATTGGGCGGATCAAAATTCAAAGCATAAAAGTTACAATGAAGCCATCCAG
>JBATKU010000292.1:0-19251 GCA_049669725.1 Desulfobacterales bacterium | reverse complement strand
CCCTTGAATCGCGCCGCAGCTTATCCGGTCCACCGTCGACCGCCATTCCCCATCGCATCGAACATGTACAGATGCTCCGCCCGGAGGATGCCGATCGACTTCGAAACCTCAATGTCGCACTGTGTGTAACGCCGGCCAACATGCTGCTAGACATGAATCTCATCGATTTGGCGCTGGGGGATAAGGGCAAGTGGACCTATGCATTTCGTCAACTGATGGATACCGGCGCACCGGTCATGTTCAGTTCCGATTGTCCGGTGTGCGACCCGGATCCGCTGTTGGGGATTCATGCGGCCGTAACACGGCTGCGGGCCGACGGAACGCCGCAAGGAGGTTGGTATCCCGATTCCCGGGTAACGGTGGCTGAAGCGCTGCAAGCCTACACATCGACCTCCGCGACCGTTCACAAGGCCGGTGATATAGGGACCATCGCACCCGATAAAAGAGCGGATCTGGTAGTTCTGAACAAGAATATCCTCGAGATCCCACCGTCTCAGCTGTCGGGGGTTAGTGTGGACATGACCCTGTTTGACGGTCGGATCGTTCATCGGCGGTAATAAAAACTCTAAGCGGACTGCTGCCTATTTGCGTTTCATGTAAAAAGATCAGAGATGATAAAGGCTATTGGAATCAAATCGAATTATATATTCGTGATCGTTCAGAGGCTGAGTTCAGCCACAGCATTTGTCCTATTTGCGTCGAAAAATTATATGGGCATTTGAGTAAAAGCGCATAATTTATTCAACGATAATACACCTGTTTCCGCCCTGCTCTTTCGCTTGGTAAAGCGCCTTATCCGCCCGACCGATTAACTCATCGATAGTTGCTTTTTTAGTATCACCACTACCGGCAATACCAAAACTCAATGTAACCGAAATTGATTGGCGATCAAAAACTATTTCCATGGATTCAATTTCTGATCTAAGCCTTTCAGCGATCACCTTCGCATCTTCTGTGGTTGTTTCGGTTAAAATTACCGCAAATTCCTCGCCGCCGTAACGAGCGGCGTGGTCTGATTCCCTTGTTTCCATCCGTAATTTCGTTGCCAGAGACTTAATGACCCGATCACCTGCAAGATGTCCAAAGTTGTCATTAATGGCCTTAAAATGATCAATATCGCCAAAAATCAGAGACAAGGGTCTCTTATAGCGTTCAGCCCGTGCTATTTCGCCTTGAAGTAACTGACGAAAATGCTGATGATTAAACAATTGGGTCATACTGTCACGAACGACCTGCTTCTTCAGCGTCTCCATCTCTTTGATTTGTTGAACAGAATTTTGGATCATTTCAACCGAGAGCTTTGATAGCTCTGCTCTGGCATCCTCAATAATTTTAAGATATTCATCCTGGTCGACTTCAAGATCAAACACTGGAAATATCTGCTGTATCTGTCCACAGATTTGATCCCAAATTCCGTTAACATCGATTTGGGTTGCATACCCAAAATCTTCTATCGTTTCTTTTAGCTTCCACAGATTCAGCGCGCGGTTATCATCGTTTAACAAATCAATAAAAAGAGAAGATAAATGAAGGATTCGGGTCAGTTTGATAACGCTTGATTGGGCGGAAGGCAGTTTGCCCGGGATATGATGGTAACCTATGGGCAGATAAAAAGTATTTGGCAATCCCCATGACTTGGTCAAATATTCACCGATTTCCTGGTGATTGAATCCGATAACCTGAGTCTCTGCCTGGGGGTAAATATTTATGTTTTTGCCAACCTCATTTATAACAAGGGCATACTGTCGAGGCATGCAATAACCTAACATGAGTATCCCGATATCCTGGAGCAAGCCAAGGATAAAGGCATCATCGGCATGAGCCGGTTCCAATTTTTCTGATAGTAGCTTTGTTGCGGTTGCCCCAACTATTGAATTTTTCCAAAAGCGCTTATAATCAATTGATTCATATTGATTTGATTGAAAGGTCTTGATGAGAGTAAAGCTGAGTGCCAGGTTTTTTATCGCTTTGCCACCCAGCAGTTTAATGGCGTGATGAACTGAGGTTATCTTAGTCGGCAAACCATAAAAACAGGAGTTGACAATTTTTAGTATTTTAGCCGTCAACGGTGGGTCGGTTGTTAAAAGGTCACCAATTTCCTGGATATCCGGCTCGGGCTTCTGATAGGCCTCTATTATCTTAAGCGCAATTCCGGGCAAAGTCGGCAAATTTCCGCACTCAAGGATTAAGTTTTCAACTTTTTCCAGGTTCTTCAATCGTTATCACCCTACCCTGTTAACCAGGCAACTGAAAAATAGACACCGGTGGGAGCAGCTTTCAGCCGCGATCGTTTTAATTCGCGGCTGAAAGCCGCTCCCACAAATTCCAATATGCTTGTTCTTTCCAGTATATCAGAAAATAAAATTTAAGCCGCTTTTTGTTTTTTTTCCAGTTCGAATTTTACAGCCAATCCAATTTTTTCGATTGTGTAGGGCTTTTTGACATATCTTCCGGCACCCAGTCTTTGGGCCTTTCTGACTCGCTCTGTTTCCGAAAAGCCGCTGGCGATGATCGCTTTTTGTTGCGGATATTTCGAAATTATCTTTTGAAAAGTTTCCAGTCCATCAATCCCGGGCGGCATGATCATGTCCAGCACAATCAGATCAGCCGATTTAGACTCAAAATATTCAAAAGCCTCGGTACCACTGCTGACGGTTTCAACTGAATAGCCCAGCTGGGTCAATATTTTTGCTGCTATTTCTCGTTGTTCTTCTACATCATCAACCACCAAAATAGTCTGCCCCTCGCCTTTATAATTTTCAAGGGAAACGGGCATATCACGGCTCCTGACAGGCCTTCTGGTCACCGGGAAATACAATTCAATGGTGGTTCCTTTACCCTTGTCACTTTCAATATGGATGTAGCCCTTATGGTCTTTGACGGTACCCCACACGACCGCCATGCCCAGTCCGGTTCCACTGCGACCCATAACTTTTTTGGTATAAAACGGTTCGAAGATTTGATTTATTTCTTCAGCAGCAATTCCAATGCCGGTGTCAGATATAGTCAACACGGCATAATCTCCTTCTTCGACATCATCATATCCTGCGATCGGCAGATCGATATATTTGTTTTTCGTCTTTATCGTCAATCTTCCACCATCCGGCATGGCTTCAGCCGCATTGGAGACTAAATTCATAACTGTTTTGGAAAGATGGACGGGAGAACCCGATAGATTTAATAGGGCTGAATCCAAATGGGATTCAACCGAAACATCGGGGTGATATGATTTTAATTTTTCAAACTGCGGGCTGTTCAGATATTCATAGATGAGGTCATTTAAATTGACAACCTCGGATATTGAGACTCCCCGCCGTGCCAGTGTCAATAAATCCTGTACGATCGCAGCAGCCTTCTTGCCCGATTCCCGAATCGTTCGTATGGGTTCAATCAAAGGGCTATCCGTGGGCAGATCCATTAAGATCAGATCCGGATAACTCACAATTCCGGAAAGAATGTTATTCAGGTCATGGGCAACCCCTCCGGCAAGGGTGCCGATGGCCTTCATTTTCTGGGCTTGCTGGAGTTTTGTCTCTAATTTTCGCCTTTCAATTTCGGCCTTTTTTCTCTCTGAAACATCTCGCATCAACCCGCGAAATCCTAAAACCTGACCATTCTCGTCAGTTAGCGGGCCTGCTGAAAGATCTATTCGCAAGGCATTTCCATCCTTTGAAATGATGTCAAAATCAGCAACCATCGCAGGTTGTTTGGTGCTGAAAATCTGGTTAAATACTTTAAACATATTCTCCGACATCTGTTGGCTTGAATACTTTTTATAACCTAAACCCCTTAGTTCTTCGGCAGAATAACCTGATATTTTACACAGGGAATTATTGAAAAATGTCAGGTTGCCTTTTAGATCTAATTCAAAATATCCTTCTTCGATATTTTCAATAATACTGCGATACTTTTCTTCATTGCGCCTCAGCGCCTCTTCCGCTTCAACCCGTGATGTTATATCAATCAGGGAGGCGATGCTTTTCTTGGATCCCGGAATCAAACTAATTTGAATAAACGCCTTTTTAATATTGCCTTTTTTATCAGTAAGCTCCAATGTATATTCAGATGGATATTTTCCAACATTTTTTCTTCTTTCATAATGATAATCCGTGATTCGGTCAAGGTCTTTGGTGGCAACCAAATCGGTTGTTTTCATTTGACCTTCAATTTCAGCCTTGGCGTATCCGGTCATATCCTCAACTTTGGTGTTGACCTTCGAAATGGTCATATCCTCTTCAATGATAAAAGTCGCAGTTCCGGTATTTTCAAACACACTGCGATATTCCCTCTCATTCTTTTGCAGGGCTTCTTCAACTGTTTTTCGGCGCTCAATCTCTAAGATTAAACTTTGATTCTTGGCATTAAGTTCCCGGGTTCGTTTTCTGACTTGTTTTCTTAAAATCATGTTCAAAACCAGGAATGTTAAAATCAGACAAACAGCTGCCGCACAGATCCCAATTAACCAGATGGGATCCGTATGCACCGCGTCGACACCCATCCAACTGTTCAGAGACTGGTAGTATATGGATTTTTTATCATTCTTTAAGTTTCTTAGATGCAGATCAAGTGTGTTAATTATTTCCTTGTTTTGGTATTTTAAAGCCGCGTAGCCTATTTTTTGGGGACTTAAATTTATGGAAGTTTTATCGATATTGTATTTTCGCTCGTTTTGATGGCCATACAGGTAATTAACCAGTCCTGCATCACATTTGCCGGCTTCGACAAGCCCTAAAACCGTATCATATTCAAACGCTTCGATGAACCGGGATTCAATTCCGAATTGCTTAATAAGCTCTTTTAGCCCATTGTAATATATATCATTCTGGAGAACGGCTATTTTTTTACCCCCCAAATCAAGGATCGATTTAATCCCTGATTGCCCGTTGATATATATTTGTCCCCAATTGCTGAGGACATTTTCATAAGTGAAATCAAAAATCTGCTTGCGTCGATCTGAAAATGCAATAGCTCCCAAAATATCCAGTTTCCCGGTTTTCAAATTTTCATAGCATTCGATCCAAGTTCCGTTTACATACTCGATGGTCCACCCTTCCTTTTCGGCAATATGATTCAGAACATCGGCAAAAATCCCTTTTACCTTGCCATCCGTATCAGTAAAGAAAAGCGGTCTATTTTGGTAAACACCGACCTTGATATTGGTATCTGCGGGTGAGTTAACAGGGATCAGTAATGCTGCAAAGATTAAACAACCGATACAAAAGAAGGAAGATTTTCTCATGTTTAATATCCAGCCTCTAAGTTAATTGCTTGAATTAACGGGGCAATGAAGTCAGCCAGGAAAACAACTTTTTGATATCGCACGATATATTGATTATCGGATAAACGATTTATAACTTTAGACCTTTCTAAACGCTCAATAAAGAACAAGGGGTATTGGATTTTGCTATTGTGGCGAATAATTTTTCTATTTTCGGAAGCGTGCTAAAAGGCGACTTATCAGTGCTCCGAAATTTTATTTTTTCGACTCCCGTCATTATATCGTGGTTTCGATGGATCCGAAGCCCAGAAAATCCGCAGATGGTATCGACATACTGCCCTGGAATATATTTCTGGACAGATTGTGGGAAGGCAGATTTTTTCATGAGTCAACTTAGGATGCCCCCTATATCCAATCCACCGCAACGAGATGTTCGACTTTCTTAAATTCAGGGTCTCCGGTGATAATCGATCCTGAAAACAGCTTTGCGGTTGCCACGGCAAAAGAATCAAAGATGATCAGAACCATTTTTGAGGCATGGTTTTGCTTCATAAAAGAAAGGATACATTGGATTTTCGGATCCGGCTATGGGCCTTTCTATCGAATGTAAGCCATCTGCCACGCATTTTCTTTGCTAAAGCGGCATAGCAGGCATCATAACCGGTCAACCCCAGTTTGATAAAAGGTTCGGCGCTCACGGCCATAGATTTTGTCATCGGTTGTCGAAACAGTCCTCCTTGCAGCAGCCGGGAAGTCAAAATCCAAATGGGTTGCCGAGGCCATCCAACGTTCCTTACAGGATCAATGTCCCGACGGTTTTTTTGAGCTTACCGGAAGTTGGGAATACGATACCGAACCTGACCTTAGGGGGGAGAATTTAAAATTGTTAAGAGAAGGCGTGGCGGAAATGGAGCAGGCAATTCGAAAATTGCCAAAAAATCGTGCTGATGTGGAACTATGAGATCTTAGAAATTTTGTATACCTGCAAATCTGGAAAGTATTTTTTGTAAATACCGCGGTCTCTTGTCAAAATTGCTTCGCATTTATCTAATGCGAAGCCTCCAATGAAAAAATCCGACAGAAAATGTTCTTTTTTGTTTAAATGATAACCGCAATTGGGACACTTCGTTTTTGATTTTCGCTTCAAGTACTTTAACCACCTGGTTGCAGCAATGCTCACATCCGATAGATCCAGGGCCGTAATGGTTATTTTATGTGCCTTTAGAAAGGATTCAACCATATCACGGTTACCTCTAAACTGTGGCATCAGTTCAGCAAATACCACCACCGGAGCCAGGAGCGTTTCTTTTGCAGCCAGAGCTGTATAGAATATTTTCTGATTTGATCTAAACTCATCTTTTAAGATATCAATCAGAACCACTGTGTCGACACAGATTTTCAATTTACCTTCCCCCGGATTTCATTTATGTACTCATCCGACGACTGGTTGCTTTTAAATTTGCCGCGCCAACTTTTTTTCAGATCAGCGATAGGGTCTACCACCAGTACATATCGATTCCCTTCTTTGCGAATATCAACTTCACTTCCTGGAATGATGCTGAGGTCGGTTCGCACAGATCGTGGAATTGTGATTTGGTATTTTGCAGTCACCTTAGACATATTTGGTACCTCCGTATTGGTATGCATTTTCTTATAATATGGTATACCTTAGTTTAAATGTCAACTAAAAACCGGGATAAGGTGGAGGCAGGAAGGATTAGGTTGTTGGCTTTGTCATATCCAATCCACCGCAAGGAATGGGAAATATTCAACGTGAGATGCTTTCTCTGCGGCCGAATGAAATAGGGGTGCCGACAATTGTCCTGTTTGAGTTGGAAGTCGGAATAGCCAGATATTCTTCATCTCCGCGTAAAAGAATCTCTCAACTCAGTGAATTCACAGACCCGCTAAATGTTATCCCCTTCGGTATGGCCGAGGCAAAAGCCGCCGCCCAAATCCGGGCAAAACTTGAGAAAAAAGGCATCCCAATTGGACCTTACGATGTTTTAATTGCGGCTTGTGCCAAAGCCAATAATCTAATTTTGGTCACCCAGAGGTAAGCTGCGTAATTGAGTGCTTCTTGAATATCATGTTTTTCCGGGTAAGGGTATGATTCTATAATTGATTCCGGGGTTTCACCTTCAGAGAGCAAGCCAAGTAGCCGTGAAACAAGTAAATAATTAGTAACAAATTCAACTAATTTCGTCAACGAATTCGACGTTTATCTTTGCCTCCTTATCACCTTTTGCTTCATGATCACTTGCACGCCGCAACTTGGCAAGATTCCTTATTGCTTCCTCGCTTGATATTATTAATAATATTTTGCGTTTATCCGGTAAGTCCAAGTTACTAAAAAAACACCTGAATTCTGCAATCGTTTTGTCCTTCAGAATAAACTTGACCAATCGCTTGAGGTCATTTATAGTTTCAAAATGGATTTATAAAATACAAAAAGGAAGCAATTATGGATATAATAGAACGATTTTTCCAGCATGTGGAACAGAGCTTCTTTCTGTTCGGTCCACGCGGCACCGGCAAGTCGACCTGGGTGCATCGCCATCTACCGAACAGTTTTGTAATTGACCTGTTGGCCCCGGACGTATATCGAATTTATTCCGGCAGGCCTGAGAGGTTGCGAGATGTCTTGGAGGCGCAGCACAAGACAAAGACCATTGTGATTGATGAAATTCAAAAAGCACCTCAATTACTCGACGTCGTACACTACCTCATGGAGCAGCACCGCGACTGGCAGTTTATCTTAACGGGATCAAGTGCCCGAAAGCTGAAACGCACAGGCGTTGATTTGCTCGCCGGTCGCGCCTTGCTAAAAACCATGCATCCTTTTATGGCCGCCGAGTTGGGTGATATGTTCTCGTTGCAAGATGCGTTAACAACAGGAATGGTGCCTCTGGTCGTAAATGCAGCCGATCCCGCCGAAGCATTGAGAGCATATGCAGCACTTTATATTCGAGAAGAAGTTCAGATGGAGGGACTTGTTCGCAATATCGGCGATTTTAACAGATTCATAGAAGCTGCAAGCTTCTCGCACGGATCTATTTTAAATATGACGGAAGTGGCTCGTGATTGCCAGATTGGCAGAAAGGCAGCGGAGAGTTTTTTTTCGATTCTTGGAGATTTACTTTTGGCTTATCGATTACCGGTGTTTGCGAAACGTGCGAAGCGACATTTATCCTCCCATCCTAAGTTCTATTTTTTCGATGCCGGTGTTTTCCGATCTATTCGTCCAACCGGACCGCTTGATGCACCTCAAGAGATAGATGGAGCAGCATTGGAAGGCCTGGTGGCACAGCACATCAGGGCATGGATTTCCTACAGTGGGAACTTGGCTGATTTGTATTTTTGGCGCACCAAATCCGGCAATGAAGTTGATTTTGTTGTTTACGGTGAGAATGTTTTTTGCGCCATAGAAGTTAAGAATACTGCGAACCTCCGATCCAAATCAGTCAACAGCCTTGTGGCATTCAAAGAAGATTACCCCGAAGCTGAAGTATGCCTGCTGTATAGAGGCAAAGAGCGCATATTTCATAAAAAAGTGCTCTGCCTACCCTGTGAAGAATTTTTAAAGAACCTTGTTCCGGGAAAAACGATGCCGTTGGCCGCTGGAGGGGCCAGATTGATCGAAAGAGAAACTTTGTAGATTCATATTAGCTATTATTGATTGTGGGAGCGGTTTTCAACCGCGATTAACTCATCGTTCTGTTTGAACTGGAAGTCGGCATTGCCAAGTCAATGACGCCGCGTAAAAGAAAGACCCAGCTTCAGGAATTTGCATTGTTGGTTAATATCATCCCGTTTGGTGCGGCCGCCGCTAAATCGGCGGCGAAGATCCGCACCGAACTGAAAAAACAAGGTGTAGGGACCGAAAACAAAGTTTCTGCCGATCCGGTTAAAATTCAACTTGCGTGAAGCTCCGCAAAATCTGAGAAATCATCCAATCCAGCATTTAAATGAAGACTTAATTGCTTTTACCGTGGAGCCATAAGGGGCAAGAGCAGACTTGACCCCTTCACGTCACGTCACAAGAGAAGCGTCAATCACCCATATCATTGGTCATATCATCTATGTATTCCTGTATGCTTAATATTGTTATTTAAAAATCTTTAACGGAGATTTCTGAGCGATCAATTCGAAATGCTTGTCATGGTGTAAGAGGGAGGCTTTGTTTTCAATGCACACTAGAGCAATATAAGTGTCTGTTAAAGGGGTGCTAATACCCTTTCGGAAAAGCTGAAACGAGAACTCTGATAACCTTTCCCAAAACGCTTCTGTCACTGATAAATAGGATATTCCTTTTAATAAATCAGATAGCCGATTGAATTCACTTTTCGTCCTGGTCCCACGCAGCAGTTCCGTCTCGATAATACCGGGCATCAGAACCCGATTTTTTAGGATTAAATCTTTTACCAGCAAACTGAAATTAGGATCAGCTTTTGGCCTGAAGGAGTCGATCCAGGCTGATGTATCGATAATGACCTTATCCATCTTTTCTCATTTCTTCCAGTTCCTTTAGGGAATAGCCGAAATCATAATTCCCGATTAAATCAGACAATTTTTCTCTTCTCCTGACATCCAGAAATGTTTTAATTGCTAAAACAATCGCATCTTTTTTCACACTGGTTTGAGCTTCTTTTAATAAATCCGCAAGAAGGTCATCTTGTATATCTATAAGTGTTCTCATATATCTCTCCAAGCATATATATAATATTAATCTATTTATATATATAAATAAATTTAATCTGTATATATGTCAATAGAATTATTCTTGACATCATTGCAAATAGAATATATTCTATTCATACAAACCATTAATCCAGAAGGTGATATTATGCCCTCTACAACCGTCCATATACCAGATGCTTTATTAGCCAAAATCGACCGAATCGTCAATGAGCAGAGCATCAGTCGAAACCGTTTCATCATTCAGGCCTGTGAGGAAGCCTTGAAGAATAGTGCCGGCCAATGGCCTCAAGATTTTTTTGACCTGGAACTTGGTTCGGCGAATTTAAGATTGCTAAAAGAAGGCGTTGCTGAAATGGAAGCGGCAATTCTACGGATGCGGAAAAATAGATTGGATTTTAATCTATGAGGTATGTATTGGATACCACCGCCTTCTCGGCTTTCATGAGACGAGATTCGGCCTTATTGACCTTAATTAAAGGCTATCGTCCTAGTGATATTGTAACCGTCCCACCTGTTATAGCTGAGATACAATATGGCATTAAAAGACTAAAGTACACCTCTAAAAAAGTCCTTTTGTTGAAAGCAGAAAGGGATCGCCTACTATCTATTATCAATGTTTTACCGTGGCAGTCTGAAGCATCAAAAAAATATGGTGAGATAAAGGCAGACTTAGAGCGTAGAGGTAAGATAATTGACGATTTTGACATTGCCATTGCGGCCATTGCAATGAGTCATGAGTGCGGAGTTCTAACAACTAATCTGAAGCATTTTGAACGAATCAAAGACATTGAAACTAAAAGCTGGCTTTAGTGTCTAAAGGACCCTATTTCCAATTGCCTATCTTAAATTTCAACTTTTCTGGTTGGTGTGAGTGGCTTTCAGCCGCGATTAACTTGGCCTATCATATACACATAATCGTGGCTAAAAGCCGCTCCCACTCGCTGGTCCTTTGTGACAGTTAATGTGTTAGCTTAACTTTGCCCTTTTTAAAAGCTTTAAGTTCGTCCGGATCGAAAACAAAGTTTCTGCCGATCCGGTTAAAGTTCAACTTACCGGCATATTGTCAATCATTAATTAAACCACGTTGCTTGTCGTAGCGAGGCGGCGACCCCGCTACTCGGGGCAGCGGGGCAGTTCATCGTCAGCGGGAAAGCTCCGATGAATCAAGAAAATCTTCCAATCCAACGTTTAAATACAGATTTCTAGCCTTCAGTTCATCTAAAAATTTCCAGGGGCTCATTTTTAACGCACTGCAGGCCTCCATTTGGCTCAATTCTCCGCGGGCATATTTGTCAAACGTTCGTTCCAACTTGTCCAGTGAAAATCCCTTCTTGAGAATTTCTCTCAGATAAGCTGATCGATCCAGATTCCCTTCTTGAACGAACTGATCTATCTCTTCCAGCAGATCTTCCGGTAATCTTATGGTTGTTGGCTTTGTCATTTTGTTTCCTCGGTCAGTGTTAATAGTACGTGAGCAATGATGTCGGGTGAGTACCTTCCAATTACGTTAAGTTTTTCGATTGCTTTGCGTGCGTGTTCGCGCGAAATTTTTTTCATATTGTATAAATCAATAACGATTCTTGGGGTAATAATAAAGGTAATTCGTGAAACCAAGATGATGAAAATACATTCGGTTGGAATTTAGCCAATTAAATAGCAAATAACAATCCTCCATTCTTAGAATGCCCGTTTTACCCCCAAAATAACAGCGCTAAGCTTGAAAATCGATACCTTTTTTAGCTCTTTCCTAAAATTTTCAATCGCTTACCATGCCCCCCCCAACCACCCCTAACCCTAAAAAAGTTTTAGCGGCCGATTACCCATAACTTGTCCTTGATTTCAGGTGATTGTTGTATTAGTGGATGCTTAGTTGAAGGATGTGGATGTCAATCATGATTTGGTTAAATGATACGACGCTCTTTTTCGGTATGATCATCGTTCGGCTGACAGGATTTGAACGAACAACTTTTATGAGATCAAATGGTTAAGGAAACAAAAGCTGATAATCCATACGGTGTCGATAAGGGATTGGTCGCCATGTTCCTAAGGATGTCACCTGAGGAGCGCCTGCGGGCCAACGATAATGCGTTACGTGCAATTTTGGAGTTAAGACATGCCTACAGACAGCGGAGAACCATCGAGCATAGACCTAGGCGCAATTCTTGAGAGCCTGATAGAGGCAGGTGTCGATTTTATTTTAGTCGGTGGCCTTGCCGCCGTTGTCCAGGGAGCACCTATCACAACAATGGACGTGGATATCGTTCACAACCAGTCCCCCGAAAATATAGCCAGGCTACTTGCGTTTCTTAAATCGATTGGAGCATTTCACCGTCGTCCAGACGACAAGCTGATCGAGCCGCAAGAGGGCGACATCTCCGGGATGGGCCATGCGCTTTTTACGACTCGCCTCGGACCTATAGATGTCTTGGCGGCTATTGAGGAGGGAAGAACTTACGGAGACCTCCTTGAACACACAGTGGCAATTGGGTTCAGAAACCACACCATTCGTGTTTTGGATCTTAAAATGTTGATCCAACTCAAGAGAGCTTCGACAAATCTTAAAGACAAGCAGCGCCTACCTGTGCTTGAAGAAACCTTGCGGCAATTGAAGGGGGAATACGACAGCCGCAGTTAATACTTCACAAAGGTTTCTTTTTCACGCTACCGCCTGTTCTACCACGATGATGATCTTGACACCTATTTACTATGGTCTATGGGAAGGCGAGCAACACGTATTCGGCTTTTATCGACAACACAAATTGAGCTTTCCAACACTTCCGGTAGTACTTTTTCTAAAACTCGTTCCAGCAATTTACACATTTCAACATCTGAATAGTTCCCACCCCTAAACAAGACTGTACCCGGTCCGGTTGCTAAGCTGAGAGCCAAGAGCCGAGGAAAATCCAAGTCTGCGGTTATTATAATTCGATTTTCACGGCGTGCAATCTCTAATAATTCGATATCCGACGCACGATCTTTTCCGATCTGGTAAGCATGAATGCCTTCATGCCCGTGGGTAATAAGCACATCAAGAAGTAGTACCGAAACCGGCATATCCAAGAGAAATCTCATTGGGCGAACTCGATAATCTGGTCATCGGCTAGGTAAGCTGCGTAATTCAGTGCTTCTTGAATATCATGTTTTTCCAGGTAAGGGTATGATTCTATAATTGATTCCGGTGTTTCACCTTCAGCTAGCAAGCCAAGTAACCGTGAAACAGGAAAGCGCAAGCCTCGTATACACGGTTTTCCTCCAAAGATTTCAGGGTTTACGGTAATTCTATGAAAGGTCATTATTTAAGTCTCCATAATTGAAAGCAATATTTGAAATTACAAGTAAATAATTAATAACAAATCCAACTAATTTCGTCAACGAATTCGACGCTTATCTTTGCCTCCTTATCACCACTTGCTTCATGATCACTTGTACGGCGCACCTTGGCAAGATTCCTTATTGCTTCCGCGCTTCCTTGCCTCCAGGCTTCCAAGCCTTAAAGCTTCCCAACCTCTCTCCGACATCCGCATTCCGAATACCCAGAACCCACAACCGTGACCCTATAATCCTCTCCCAAATATTTTAATACCCGCATAGTGAACAACCCCGCCGCAAGCAACGGGGTATCAAACGGAAAATTTTAAACGCCCAAAGGGGCGGGGAATTAAACCCTCGTCCGCCGCAGGCGGATTAAATAATTTAATAGTTGCGGCTGGCTTAATCATCTAACAGTGGAATCAAGGCCTTAAGCCAATTTTAAGACTCATTTTTTGGGAAAAAAGGCCGATAGCTGTTTAATAGGACCCGAAATTCTTCGGGAAATAATGAAGGTGCGAAGTAAATTACAGAAGTTATTGCAAAATGCCGTAAATCAATACTGTCAAATATTGTCAGTGATTCTGACAAAATTTGCCATTATCGATTTCAAATGTTCCGAAATTACTATTTGAAACCTATATAATTTCAGTAGGTTAAAATACTATTGCTATCGGCACAAATATTGCAAATAAATTAGGGTAACAAATTTTAGACAACCCCCAGCGCACCCCGATGCGCTGAATTTTTTATATGAATTCCTGAAAAGGACATATTAAATGAAACGATTATTGATTGATCAGAAAATACGCCGTGCATCCACGAAGATAAAGCCCATCTTCGTTTTAGCGCTTCTCATAACCCTGACGGTCTGCTGTTTGGCACCACCGGTCCAGGCCGGACCGCCGGCAATTCAAACTTTTTTTGTGCCCCTGCCCGAGCTGCAGGTGCAGAACTCGTTAAAGGCGGTGGATACCGGAACCGCAGAAATCGGCGATGTTATGCGCAGCATCATATCCATTGTGGCTACAGGCAATAATACCATCATCTACTACGACCACTGGGAGGACGGCTATGAAGCGGACATGGCCAACCCTGTCCAGGCCAATACCAAGATCTGGGGCGACAACGACCCGGCAAACGGTATTCCCCCCGGCTTTGCAACCGATCTGATCAATGCCGGTGATGTTATTTCGCTTGAAAACGATGTGTCTTTGCCGCGCGACCCATCCGAAATTCGCTACGATGGCCGCGACAAGTTCGGCGGCACACGGGCCGTTGCGGTCACGCGGGCCTCATGGGCCGTTGATCCCGGGGTAGTGCTGGCCGGGGCGGTGGAGGTTTATCCCCTGCGTGATTACGGCCTGCGATTTGAAGTGCCGGTGGGCGAAGATCTTGGCTCCAATGAGATGTTTGAATATACATCTTTGTTTGTGCTGGCCGCCGAAGACGGCACCGACATCCAGATTGACGTCGACGGCAACGGTTCAACCGATATCAGCCTAACCTTGAACCAGGGCGAAAGCTACCAGGTCGACGGCGGCATCGATACTGGCGCTTCGGTGACGGCCTCAAAGCCCGTCCAGGCCCACATTTTTACCGGCGACATCGGGGCGCGCTTCGAGTCGCGCTTTTACACGCTGTATCCCGTTGAGAATTGGAGCGACAGCTATTACAGCCCGGTGGGCACGTCAGCCAATGGCGATGAAACCTATGTCTTCGTATACAACCCCAACGCCAGTGCCATTACCGTCAACTACGAAACTCGGGTCGGCAGCGGTTCCTTTCCTGTGGCAGCCGGCAGTACCCTTCGCTATAGGATGCCGTCTATGTCCGGCGCCCATTTTTTTACCGGCGACGGCAGCACTTTTTTTGCCATCGCCACCGTAGGCGCGGAGCGGGATGCCAACCTTGTGCACGACTGGGGTTTTAGTCTGCTGCCCGAAAACTATCTGACGCCCATGGCCGTGGTCGGCTGGGGACCGGGCAGTGATGATCTTTCTGCAAACGGCAGCCCCGTGTGGGTCACCGCTGCTGCAGCCACCACCGTTTACGTGGACTACGATGGTGATCCGGCCACCGGGCCTCTGATCGATGCCAACGGCGACCAATACGACGTGGCCTTAAACCTTGCAATGCTTCAATCAGCGCGGGTCTATGACAACTCTGACAACGATCAGACCGGTATGCGGCTTTACACCCTGGATGGTATTCTCATCACGGCCGCCTGGGGCCAGGACCCGGCCAATTCCCTGGGCGGTGCGCCCTACCTCGATCTGGGTACCACCGTTTTGCCGTTTCCGGTTGCATCGGTGGAAAAAACCTCCGCCCACGTGGTGGACGACAACAGCAACGGCCTGATCGATTGGGGCGACACCATCGAATACACCATTACGGTAAACAACGATGGGGTTATCGTACTGGGGGGTGTAGTGGCCTTCGACCCGCTGCCGACCGGCGCGACATACGTGCCAGACTCCACCACCCTAAACGGCGCGCCGGTGGCCGACGAGATTGCGCCGGCAACCCCATACCCCCTGGACGAGGGCGGGCTTTCGATGCCGGTTATTCCGCCCACTGACTTTTCGACCATTACATTCCGCGTAACAGTGGACTGGGGTGCGACCTCCGTTACCAACAGTGTCCGCATCAGCACCGACCAGGAGGTGTTGACCACCGATGATACCATCGACGTTAACACGCCCGATGTGACCGCCTGCAGTCTGGAATTCACCGATGCCGGCGGTGCTTCCCAAGCCACTTACCCGGAAAACACTAACATATACGTCACCGTGGACGACAATGACCAGAACACCGACGCCGGCACCATTCAGAACTTTACGGTGGTGGTCAACTCCGGCACCGGAGATGTGGAGACCATTACCCTGTTTGAAACCGGCAACGACACCGGGGTGTTTCGCAACGCCGCCGCGCTTCCGTTTTCGAACATCGGCGGCCTGTCGCACGAGGACGGCACCCTTTATGAGGTGGCCGGCGACACCGTGCAGGTTGCCTTCACGGATCCGGTGTTCGGGGATACCTGCAGCGATACGGTCGGCATCTCCATTGTCACCGAAATCAAGCCGCTTTATTTAAGCGAGTCGGGCCAGGGCATGGACCGCGTGGACCCGGTGGCCAGCGGAGACGGCACCACGGCCACTAGCGTGGAATTGTCGTCCGGCAGCATCGGCAGAACGGACATAGCAATGTGGTCGGCCTCCGGAACCCCTGAATACAATGTCTGGTCCAGCAATAACTTCGGAACGACACAGAATGCAGTATCCCAGGCGATACGCTGGCGAGTCATGGCTGGAGCTGCGGCGCCGACGCGCCATGAGAAGATCGTGGTTGGCATCGAAAACGGTGGAGAAATCAGCGGTGAGTTGTGGAATGGCAGCTCCTGGAGCACCAGCAGTCTCACTTCCCTTGACTACGTCAACGAGACATATTGGTGGAGTGCTGATGTCGCCTACGAACAAAACAGTGGCGACGCCGTCCTGGTATGGAACGGCGGCAACACCAGCGCAGGGCAGTTGCGCTACAAAGTATGGAACGGGAGTACCTGGACCGCAGCGGCCAGTATTGCGGCCTATACGGGGGGCGAGCCCCAGCACATGCACCTGGCTGCCAAACCAGGGGGCGACGAGATAGTGCTGGTAATCAATGACATCAATTCCGATGATTATGCTCTGGTGTGGAACGGTACAACCTGGGGAAATGCTTTGGCCCTGGACGCCTCGGGTGTTGCTGAAAGCGATCAGACGGCCTTGTATGTGGCGTACGAGCAGTCAAGCGGGCGGGCTATGGTTGTTTACGGAAAAGACAATGATCCCAGTGGCTATTACCGTATCTGGAATGGTTCCAGCTGGAGCATAGAGGGCACCATCACAGCACCGGCCGTCGTGACCCTGCAAAACGGTTGGATGAGGTTGGCTTCGGACCCCAACAGCAACCGTATGGTTCTGGGCGTTTTGACCACCGGCGGCACGGCCGCGGATGTCTGGCTGAATGTCTGGGACGGCTCATCCTGGGAAACGGCCATGCGGGCCGAGACCAGCGCAACCGGCTCCATATTTCCCGATGTGGCGGTGGCCTTTGAAAGTCAATCGGGTGAGGCGCTGGCGGTTTACGGCGAAAATGGACAAAACGTGGTTCGTTATCGGACCTGGAGCAGCAGCGGTGGCTGGTCGCTTGAGCAGAACGGCCCGGATTTGGGGGCGGTCCCCAACTCGATGACGCTTGACAGAAACCCCGCTTCCAGCTCAAATGAAATCATGCTGGCCGTGCAGGATAACAGCAGCCGGCTCAACTACGTGGCTTGGGGCGGTTCGTCCTGGGGTTTAGCCAACCAACTGGAAACGAATACCCAGGAAACCAAAAATCAGCCATTTGTTTTCCTCTATGACCCGCAAGAAGCACCGGCTAGCTCATCCACCATCTTCACCCAGTCGCCCGCCATGTGCCAAGATTTTTTCATACCCTCGGGTGGCATAGTCGCGGCAGAGGTCTTTGTGAATGTCACAAGCGGCAGCATGCCGGCCAACCCCAACATTACAGCCTATATTTTGGCAGATGGTAACAAAATTGCGAGTCTGACGAATCCGGTATATGCATCGGGGCTTCTTACTTGGTCCGGGATAATTCCTGTCAATACAACTGTTTACAGCGGTGAAACGGTTTCTTTAATGATTGAGACTGCTGAAATTGGTGTTAGCTTCGAAATTCTTTACGACAGCATCACCTACCCGTCCAAAATTTTGCTGCCCACCACCACGGTGATCGTCATCCACGTGGATACCCTGGCGGCCTACGACGCTCCCCATCCGGGCGGCAGCTCCATCACCGACGCCCAAAATGGTGCGACCCTTTACCTGCGGGCCACCGTTAGTGATCCCTTCGGTACGGACGACATCACCGATCTGGATCTCTCCATCAGCGATCCTTGTGGGGGTGGACCCATCAACGTCACCCTGGACGACGGCGATGTGGTCGCGACCGCTGGTTGCAGCAAGACTTATGAGTATGTCTGGAACACGAGCATGTGTCAAGGCAACTATGATATTATTGCCGTTGCCAACGAAGGCACCGAAGGCATCACCGACAGCGCCGCCATCCGGGTGACCTTAAGCTTTATCGACACCGGTACGGCCGGTAGCACTGCCTTTACTGACGGCTCCGGCAATCCGGTGAGCAATTACAACGCTGATGCTACGATCTGCGTGCAGGTCACTGACATGGATCAGAACACCAACCCGGGTGTGTCCGAGACCGTTACCGCTGTTGTTACCAGCCCCCAGGGTGACGACGAAACCATCACCCTGACCGAGACCGGGCCGGACACCGGTATTTTCAGGACCTGTATTGCTTCCTCAAGCACAATTCCCGGTGCTGACAACGACGGCAGCCTCTATGCCCTGCCCGGTGATGTGCTGGTTACCGGATACACCGACCCAGACGATCCCCCCGACACCTCGAATGATACCGCGCTGGTCAACACGCCGGCCGCGGACATGACCATTTCCAAGTTACTGGTGGACCCGGTTGACGGGACGGCCCTGGTCAACGATCTGATCCGCTTTGATATCGTGGTCGGCAACCCGGGGGACACGAACCTGACAAGCTTTACGGTTACCGACACTTTCGATGCTGCCTGCATGAGTTACGATGCGGCCAGCATTGCGCCCGACACAGTTGGAGCCGGTACGCTTACCTGGGATGAAACCGAGCTGGGCATCCTGTCAACTGGCAGTAATGTGACCATCAGCGTCTGGTTTACGGCCGACGCTGCCTGTGCACCGACTGTCAACACGGTCTCGTCCGGCGGCCTGGATGAGTTCGGCACAGCGGTATCAGCCGGACCGGCAACGGCCCAGGTGACGATCACCCGGCCTGAGCTCAGCGTCACCAAGACCCTGATCAGTCCCAATCCGGGCCCGGCCTATGTAGGCGATCCGGTGACCTTTCGCATTACGCTGAATAATACCGGGACCTCTGAGATTTCGACCCTGCCGCTGGCTGATACC
>JBATKU010000291.1:0-1727 GCA_049669725.1 Desulfobacterales bacterium | reverse complement strand
ATTTCTAAGCCTCCTCGTAAAAGATTGGGAATTGTTAAAAGAAAACCATAGAAAAATCAAACAAAAAAATGGGGTCACACATGAAAAGTGAAGTCAAGGTATAGTTTACCTGTTTCCTGAAAAGCCTATTTTTGACTTCACAGGACGACCGTTGTTATTATTGTTTGATAGAAAGTGTTGATAGCATAATTCCAGTTTTTCTGAGCGAACTCCTCAAATCTGCTTACCGAATTAACATGACAGTACGGGTCTTGTTCATTCCAGTCACACATATGAGCCTTACTCTTTCAAAGAGGGACTAGTGTCATATTGGGTATAATGGCCGGGGGATTACGCAGCCCTTTGAGTTTTCGCTTAACGAGAAGTGACTAGACCCCTCAATTATGAATCTCACCCGGCAACCCGGATCCGACAGACTTGGTTTGCGTACTCAAACCAGCAATCACTACTATCTTCACAGATATCAATGTGATTTATTCAGATCCGAGAAATAGCTCTGGCCGATATACCTCCTTTTTTCTCCAAATCCCATGTAAGACAGATATAATCTTACGCTGGGTATTCAATCGTGCACGGGTATGATTACGCGTGCGTTGCAGTGATGCTTCGTAAAACTGGCGTACCTCATTGCCATTTTTTATGCGCATTGCTCCCAGAAATGCACGATAACTCATTGCCTTTAATTCACTGTTGCCTGCCTTATCCAAACGCTTATACGCCAGTTGTTTTCCATCGCTGCTGCGATCAGTCACTGCCAGCTTGCAATATCTCCATAACTGCTGCTTGCGGGGAAAACGATGAGGTGTCTGGACATAAGCATCAAATATTAATGCCCCTATCACACCCACACCGGGCACCTTCAGAAATTCTCTGATCTCCGGATACTTACGGCTAAGCTTCTTTGCCTCTTTGAGAGATGAATCCTGCACCTCCAAGGCAGTGTTCAGTAGCCTATACAACCGTTTCAACTGATTGATGACGATCGATGACGCAACTTTTTTTAGATACTCTCGTTGCTTCTCTGGATTGTAGACACCGGTGCCTTCAACATCTGGCACACCCCAGCCGCGATATTTTGCTTTGATCTTCTGTTTTAATGCTGTTTCCTGATTGCGAAAATCGATATAGTGCTGTACGGCTGCTTTAAATATTGCCCTGTGGTCTTCTTCAGGGTGATAAACCCGTTTGAGTTCTCCCAATCTCAGCAATCGGCATAAGTTTCTTACATCCAACTCGTCACGCTTCATAGCGTTACGACTTATAAGCGGCGTTTCACGTGGATCAGAGATGATTAGTTCATCAACATATGGCCTGAGTGTCTGTGAAATCCAGTACGCGAGTGGTCCTTCTTCTACCGCTAGAATCTTCTTGCATGCCTTGATAGCTGCTACATGCTCTATAAGTTTCTTCTCGCATGTTGGAAACCTCCATGATTTTAAGAATTCTCCACGAATGTTCATGCTTCCTAATACAGAATTTCTTGCATGTGCATCAATTGCCAGGTATACTTGTTTCATACTCATAGCGGGCTCCTCCTTTGTTGTGTTAGTTTGTTTGCGCTAATTCAACCTAACACACTTTGAGGTCGTCCGCTTTTCATTTTACCCAGCCCTCGAAAATAGAAAATAGCCATTCACCTTATAGAGCTATTACTGTTCAGATATCGAACTATATCTCTGCCCCCCCCATTTGGCTAGAACAAATAGCTGATTCCTTTTCTCCGATAG
>JBATKU010000290.1:0-3176 GCA_049669725.1 Desulfobacterales bacterium | reverse complement strand
TTTTTGCTCAGATTTCTTAATAAAACGTGGTTTTGAAAACTGTTATTAAATATTAGAAAGGCTCAAAAAGAATTAGTTTTTTAAGACCTGTGATAGCGAATAAGTGTTTTATCCATAGTCCCGCCGTGGAACAATAAGAGGTTATCGTTTTTCTACTTTATTGGCAACAGGATTTCAAATTGATGTTTATCGAGGCGGGATTATGGATAAAACAGTGATGTACGAAGCCGTTTTGCGGACGCGCCGGCACGATAGCCCTTTATGGGTATTGTATTCAAAGCTGCTATCATAAATGATTGGCAAAAAGCCACACACTGGATCTTTATAGAATCGATCTAGGATAAAGCACCTAGTGAATTTTGTCATCAGAACACTTTTTTTACTGCCATGGTTGCTAGTTTAAGGGCATCTTTTCTGTGTCAGGGCGCAACTGTCCTGTCGTTTTCAACAGACAAAATCAGACGAAGCGATTATGCGGCTACCTCAGTCAGATAGTTTGGTGCTCGTGCTCGGTAGCTGGGTATTTCTGCCAGCAATTGCATCTTGCCTTTATTGCAGCAAGGACATGTTGTGATGTCGATGCCGGCTATCTGCAACATCATTTCTTCAAGCGAGACCCGGGTTTTAGCCAGCACAGTGGGCAATTTTAACAACTTGCGGATGACTTTCAAATTAATTTGCCGGTTGCGGTTGGCCAAAAAGCCATAATGCCTGATTCTGACAAACCCCTTGGGCAGGCTGTGAAGCAAAAACCGGCGGATAAACTCCACGGCACTGATGGCAATCGACTCGGTGCAGTTTTTCTTTCGGTTTTTGGCAGTAAAGGTCACCATGGCGTCTTTAAGTGACTTGATACGACTATTTGCAATCGCCACCCGGTGCGTGTAGCGTGCCAGATATTCAAGGACATGTTCGGGGCGTTTTACCGGATCGCGCACACTGACCACCCATGTTTTTGTGAAAAGAGTGTTTTTGAGCTTTTTATACTTATGGCCGGCAAGTTTGAGGTTGCCCTTTTGGCAGGCTAGGCCCATGCGATCGATGAATTTGCCGCGAAAGACCAGTGATACAGCTTTTTGGTTAAAAAGATAATCACCGGTGCATGCGATAAGGCGCTTTTTATCCTTTGACACCACCGCGCCTGCAACCAGGCAGTGCAGGTGGAAGTGGGCCTTGAGCTTCTGGTCCCAGGTGTGTAAGATTGCCAAAAATCCCGGTGTGCCGTCAAGCTCATTTTTGCCAAAAGTGATCAGCGTTTTGGAAGCAGCGGCAAACAGGCAGTTTAGCATCACTTTTTTGTTGTTTAAGATGATGGTGTTGAGTTCATGCGGCAGGGTAAAGACGACATGGAAGTAATTGAGCGGTAAGATCTCGTCTTTTCGTTTTTCAAGCCAACGTTCCCGTGGCATGTGCTGGCATTTGGGGCAGTGCCGATTACGGCAGGAATGATACGTGATGCGCACCGCACCACAGCTATCGCAGCGTTCGATATGGCCACCAAGCTGGGCGGTGCGGCAGTTTAAAAGATCGGATACGATTTTTCTGTGTTCCGGCCATAAGGGGTATTGGGTTTTATAGTCATCCCAATGATGATCTAAGATATCGGCGAGCTCCAGTCGTTGATTTTTAGGTGTTATGATTTGGGTCATCGGTGCTGTCCTCCTTTTTTGCATGTTTTGTGTCAATCAGATCCAAAGGAGATGGGATCCTTGACAGAGTTTCACGGCTCACATGCAAATAGATCATGGTGGTGGACAGTCTCGCATGGCCCATTAACACCTGGATTTTTCTGATATCATATCCAGCCTCTAAAAGATGGGTGGCAAAGCTGTGGCGCAGGGTGTGAATACCGGCCCCTTTTTTAACACCGGCGGATTTTCTGGCGTTTTCGTAGATGGTTCTCAGCGATTCATAAGATAGTGGTTGTCCCTTTTTATGCTTATAGGATGAAGGAAACAGGTAGGATTTAGGTTGGCATGTTTGGTAGTAACCACGAAGTTCTTTGAGAAGTTTTATCGACAACAGGCTGTAGCGATCCTTGCCGCCTTTTGCACCCTGGACTTTGATGAGCATCTTGTTGGATTCGATGTGAGCAGGCATTAAGGCAATCACCTCGCTGGCCCTTAAACCGGCCGAATAGGCGGTCATGAGCATCAGACGGTGTTTGAGATTTTTGGGGGTGCAGATGATCTTCCAGATGTCTTGTTGGGTAAGCACGCAGGGCAGCTTGCGAACTTTTTTGCGAGCCCTGTAGTCAATGCGGATGTTCTGACCGGTGACGTTATTGTAGAAAAAACGCAGTCCGGTCAAAACACAGGCGCAGCTGTTGGGGGCATTGCCTTTGTCGTTTTTTAGATACAGCAGATAATCCTCGATCATGTGCTTGGTGATCTTTTGGGGGGATTTGTGATAATGTTTGGCAAGACCGGTGACCGCCGCCAGGTAAGCCTTTTGGGAGTGCTTGGAAAGATTTTTAAGTTCCATGGCCCTGATCATTTTTTCACGTAATTTACTCATGTCATACCTCCTTGGTTTAGGGTTAAAAACAATGTGGAGGTATTTTATATGATCAGGGTAAAAAAATGCGATTAATTGAGGTTGGTAGATTTTAGGCTAAAAGGTGCAGGTGGGAAAGCTACCGCGAAGCGGTTTCGTACATCCGTTTCATATATGTAAAATTGCCAAAGTGCATTTATTCTCAATGTACCTTTTAAAATCAAGGCATAAGCAGACCACAACATGATGGGCTCACTGCAATTATTTTAAATCAAGAAGGTTAGCCGACGTTTGCTATTGCCTGGTGAATGCGATCATTGGGTGGAACGGTGGTAGTTGGGATGAAGCTTTTTTTGGTTGGCGGTGAAGGTGGCCCCGATGTGTTTTGCCTGGTCGAAAGGATAATTGCTAAATTGAGGAGTAATGAACATGAGCAAAGGCAGTTTCGCTACTACACCGCAAGATCGATATTTGGAAGACTACGTTGAGGGGGCCGTTCATGAGTTCGGACCTGTTACGATTTCGGAGGACGAGATCGTCCAGTTCGGTAAAAAGTTTGATCCGCAGCTTTTTCACACAAATCCGGAACGGGCCGGGGATACTGTTTACGGCGGTCTCATCGCCAGCGGTTGGCACACCTGCGGTCTGTTCATGCGGCTGTTTGTTGAACACTATCTGGC
>JBATKU010000289.1:0-3402 GCA_049669725.1 Desulfobacterales bacterium | reverse complement strand
GGTTTGTATTATGCCAAGAAATCTGGGAAGGTAAATTTAATCATTATCCTTGCCAGTTGTATTAACATTCTGCTGAACCTGATTTTAGTTCCCAAATGGGATATGATGGGAGCGACTCTGGCCACGGTTGTTTCTTTTCTTGTCATGGCTGTAGCTACACACTTTACAGCAAAAAAGTACTTAGTCATAAACTTCGATTGGCTAAAAATAACAAAATACAGTATTTTGTGGGGGCTTTCCGTCATTTTGTCCTACCAAATTCAGGGCCAGACGATAACCAGACAAATTCTTATAGCACTTTTAATTATCTCAAGCTTTCTTTGCACGTGTTACTTTATTTTGGATGATAAAGAGAAGTTTTATTTTAAGAAATTGTGCCATGATATATACGGATTTGGGAAATTGAAAAGCAAGAAATGTTAAATAATATAGCATTCCGAAATATTTAATAAAAGTGCGTTACGATGGGGCGATTATACATTACCCTTTTCTATCGATACGCATGTCAGCAATTTTTTTTTGCGATGGGTCAAAACACTCAATATGAAATCATGCTGAATGTCATCATGATAATTTACGAGGAACATATACTTATATGTGTGGAATAGCAGGCATTATTAATACCAAAGCCTATGGCAGGAAAACCATTCATGGCTGGTTGAATGAGATGAATAATCTACAGGCCCATCGTGGTCCTGACGGGGAGGGGGTCTGGGTACACGATAGGGGAGAAGTCGGTTTTGCTCATAGGCGCCTTTCAATTATCGATCTAACATCTGCTGCCGCGCAGCCAATGTCTTCTGAGACAGGGTCGGTGATTACATACAATGGAGAAATTTACAATTATCTTGAACTACGGCAAGAATTGGGTGAAGAAAAATTCCGGACTACCTCCGACACAGAAGTTATTATCAAAGCATACGAAAAGTGGGGCGAAGAATGTGTTTATCATTTGCGAGGTATGTTCGCTTTTGCCATCTGGGATGAAAGGAACCAAAAGCTTTTTTGTGCCCGTGATCGATTTGGTATAAAACCCTTTTATTATTCCCATAATAGCGAAGGCTTTTTCTTTGCATCTGAAATAAAAGCCTTGCTTCCCTTTGTAGATGGGATTGCAACTGATCTCAATGGCTTAAAGGACTATCTCGCTTTTCAGTTCACCCTTGGTGAAAAAACCCTGTTTGAAGGTGTAAAACAGCTCCTGCCTGCTCACACCCTTATCGTAAAAAACGGTTCCTTTAATACCCGCAGGTATTGGGAAGTCCAGTATGAGCTCGACTGGTATCACACTGGAAACTACTTTCGAGATGAATTGCGCAATAGGCTGATGGATTCCATCAATATTCACCTGCGCAGCGATGTCCCGGTCGGCTCCTATTTGAGCGGTGGTCTTGATTCGAGCATCGTTGGTTCTCTGGCAAGGCAAATTCAAACTGAGGGCGATTATCATGCTTTCCACGGCAAGTTTCTAACCGGTCCCGAATATGATGAATCTCATTATGCCAGAGCGGTTTCCAACCACTGCGACATGACGCTGCACGAAAGGGATTTTAACAGCGATGACTTTCTGCAAAACATTAGCAAGGTGATATATCATCTTGACTATCCGGTAGCCGGTCCCGGGTCATTTCCCCAGTATATGACCTCGCAATTGGCCAGTGAACATTTAAAAGTTGTCCTTGGCGGCCAGGGAGGCGATGAGATTTTCGGGGGGTATGTCCGCTATTTAATTTCATACTTCGAACAATGCATCAAGGGTGCGATTGACGGTACCATGAACAGCGGCAATTTTGTTGTTACCTATGAATCCATCATCCCGAATCTTGCCACCCTGAGAAACTATAAACCGTTGATGAAGGAGTTCTGGAAGGTGGGCCTGTTTGAAGAGCGCGACAAACGTTATTTCAGACTGATCAACAGGGCCAACGGTATGCTGCGGGAAATAAACTGGGATTTGCTCGAACCTTACTCAGCCTTCAAAACTTTTAAGGAGATTTTTTGGGGCAAGAACGTCCAGGATGAGTCATATTTCGACAGCATGACCCATTTTGATTTTAAAACCCTGCTTCCAGCGCTTCTGCAGGTTGAAGATCGGATGAGTATGGCCCATGGCCTTGAATCCCGGGTTCCTTTACTGGATCATCCACTTGTCGAACTGGCCGCAACAATACCATCAAATATTAAGTTCGAGAGCGGAGAATTGAAGCACTTGCTAAAGACCACCTTCAAAAATGATCTACCCGAGGCTCTCAATCAACGACAGGATAAAATGGGGTTCCCTGTACCGCTGTCCGAATGGATGCGGGGCGAGTTAAGGGGCTTCATCCAGGATATATTTCATGGCGAAAAGGCCCGGCATCGCGAGTACCTCAATCAGAGCTTTGACATTCAATCACTGATAGAATCTGAGGGTAAATTCACCCGCAAGGTATGGGGGCTTCTGTCTTTGGAATTATGGCAGCAGGAATTTCACGACAAATCAAATGAATATCAAAAATATAAAAAGGAGAAAGCATTATGAAGGTACTAATCACCGGAGGAGCCGGCTTTATCGGTTCCTTTCTTGCAGACAGGCTTTTAAAGCGGGGCGATGAAGTTCTTGTTATTGACAACTATAGCACCGGCCGACGGGACAACCTCAAAGCACATGATAATTTGCACGTGGTGGAGGGAACCATAGCCGATAGTCAGCTGGTAGACAAGCTCTTTCAGGAGTTTCAGCCGGACTCTGTGGCCCATGCCGCCGCGTCTTACAAAGATCCGGACAATTGGGAAGAAGACACCCGCACAAATACCCTGGGCGGTGCAATCGTAACCAGGGCTGCATTGGAAGCAAACGTGAAAAGGATGATATATTTCCAAACTGCGCTTTGCTATGGAGTCAAACCGCTGGAACAACCGATTAGCATCGATCATCCCATTTTGCCGGGCGACAGCAGCTATGCCATCAGCAAAACAGCTGCCGAACAGTATATCGGCCTGAGCGGCGTTGAATTTATTTCCTTCCGGCTTGCGAACGCATATGGACCGAGGAACCTGAGCGGTCCTCTGCCGACCTTTTACCACCGCCTGACCAATGATCTGAAATGCTTCGTGATGGATACCAGGCGTGATTTCATTTTTGTCGATGATCTGATTGATCTGGTAATGATGGCCCTTGATGGTAAGGGTGAAAAGGGGTATTACCACGCCTCCTCGGGTTCCGATTTTGCCATCAAAGAGCTTTTTGATAATACGCTAAAGGCTCTGGATATCACGCTGGATGAAGACGTCGAGGTGCGGGAGCGCAACCCGGATGATACCTACACGATTTTACTGGATCCTGCCAAAACCATTCATGATTTTGGATGGAAACCGACAACACCTCTTGGGCAGGGCATCGAAGCGGCCATTGCCTGGTAT
>JBATKU010000288.1:0-5346 GCA_049669725.1 Desulfobacterales bacterium | reverse complement strand
TGGGGTTTTTCAAGAAGGGTCACGACGCTCAGCAGTGGCACAGGTTCCGGTAAACAGTGCTTTACTGGATGTTTGTTTTCACACGTTCAACAATATTTTTTACCGCAGCCAGGTATTCCTGAAGACCTCTCATGAAAATATCATTATGATTGGCACCGGGAATTTTCAAAAATGTTTTATCCGGTGCCGAACTGGCATTATACAGGGCCTCGCCGTCTGGAAATGGGATGATATGATCAAATTCGGCGTGAATGATCAAGGTGGGTTTTTTAAAATTTCTGATTTTATCGATGTTGCGAAAGCCTTTTTCTTCTTTAAATCCGATGGCTTCCAGATCTATTCCCATCAGCCGCAACAGCGGGGCAGCGTAGGCAAATCCACTCTCTACAATAAGTCCGTCAGTTGAATCTTCACCGGCAGCGGCCAGCTCAAGGACGGATGCGCTGCCAAGGGATCGGCCCATCAGAAGTATGGGACCCGGAAAATTGTTTTGCCGGAGCCAATTTCGCACAAATTCAAAGATGACATGACAGTCCCGCATCATAGCGGTGACGGTCGGCTTGCCGGTGGAGCGACCGTACCCGCGGTAATCCACAGCTAAAAAATTGACACCCATTTGATTGTAAACAGGGCCAAGCTCATCATAGTCGGTCACAATCTCCCCGTTGCCGTGAAAAAAAAGAAGGTTGGCACCGGACTTTTCCGCCATGTGAAAGCGGGCGCCGATGACGACCTCATCTTCAACTGGAATCAGGATATCTTTTTCGTGCGTTATCAAGCCAGCCGAATCTGTGGCCTGAAATGGTGGTGGGGGCGGTTGCGGCCGGGGGTGAAACAAAAAATTGAGAACTTCCGGCCGATCCAGGGCTGAATAATTAATTTTTGAAATATCGATCGTGTTCATTTCTATCTATTCTTTGGGTTTGCTGAACAGGTTTTTTATTTTGCTGCCCAGACCTTCCTTTTTCTTATCATCGGGACTTTCTGTTGCGGTTTCCTTGCCGGACTTCGTCTGGTCGTTAGCGGGTTGCTCTTTGGCTTTTTGCAGCGCAACAACACAGGGGTTTTGATCCCCATATGAACCCGAAACAAATAGAGAGGCGATGCCTCCCGGCCCCAGCAGTGCCTTGCCGAGGATTGAAACTGTGCGTTCGACGCTGATGCCAAGGGATGGATTGGCAAGGGTGCCGCCCAATTTGAACGGTTTGGTGATTTCGCTGAGGCTTATGTTTATTTTGCCGGTTTCTTTGGTTCCGATCCCGCCTTTGGGTTTGGTCTGAATACCAAAATCCAGTTCCTCGGTTTTGAGATTAAGGGTACCCTGGCTGATCAAGGTCTTTTGGGGGTCGTCGAGGATAATGGCATCACCGTTGGCCATACCGTCTTTTATATTTAGGGCACACACCGCACAGTTAATTTGCGCTTGATCAATTTTTTCTTCAAAGGGATTCACCATCTTCAGCAGACTGCTGCTCAGATCGGCGCCCACCAGATTTAAATACTTGACAGGCATTTTACCTTGGTCCACGCTGGCAATAAAATGACCATTTAACCCGGCCATCAGGGCTGCCACCGAATTTCCATGTCCCGCGAGGTCGATGTCGAGGTCCAGGATGCCTTCGATGTCCTTGGAGACGCCCATTTTTTTGACCATTTCTCCCAGGTTTATTTTCTGGGCGCTTATTTTGGTTTTCAGGCTGGCTTGGTTTGCCCGGGTGACAAGTTCCAGCGTACCGGAAAATTTGCCGCCACCGATATCGGCTGTAAGTGGTTGCATTATCAAATGGCCGTTTTGCAGATTTATTTCCAAATGAAGATTGTCGAGGGCGGAGATCAAACCAATGATCTGATCGACGTCCAGGCTTATCTTGGCGTCAATTTGTTGCAGGGCTTTTAGATCAAAGGTTTGAGCGGGAAATACCTTATCCTTCTTGGTGCCGGCTGAGGTGGTTTGCTTTTGAGTGCCACCGGAAGCCTTCTTTTCAGCCATTATAGGCCGCAGGTCCAGTTTTTTGGACGTTAACTTGGCTTCGATCTGCGGCCGTTTGGCGGCGCGCGTGAGGTTGACGATGCCCTGTATCTGGCTTTCACCCAGAACAACTATTAGATCGGATACCTGCACCTCTTTTTCGGAGGGGGACACAACGTTTGCTGAAAATCGAAAGGGCCCTTTCACCGGCAGCGGCTCGCCGGTGAGTTTTTCAAACTGCGCCAGGTCTTCGCCTTCAACATTTAGCTTGAGGTTAATGCCCCGGGCGTTCATCAGGTCTTGAATACTGCCTTCGACGGAAACTGTGGTTTTAACCGCTTGAGCCTCGAGTTTCAGGGGCCACTTTTCTTTGGATTTCAGAGCTTTAGACAGGAGACCAATGTTGCCCGTAACCTGAAAAGGTGTCTTGTTATAACTGCCCTTAATATCTATATTCGCCCCGTCTCCCAATAGCGGTTCTTGGAGCTTCAGGCTCGCTATTTCTACCGTTTCGGTTTTGCCGGTCTTGTGATCCTTGTATATAATTTCCCCATCTTTTATTTCAACTTTTTCAATTTCAAAAAGGGTTTGCTTTTTATCATTGGGCTTATCTTCAGTTTTTTGGGGTTTCGCCTCTTTGGGGGCCTCGAAATCCAAATTTGTTTGGCCGGATTTGTTAACCTCCAGCATAAATTTGGGTTCCAGCAAAATTAGCCGTTTAAGCGTAACGTCACCTTTGAGCAGCGGCAGAAGAGCTACCTTGACCTGCAAATACTTGATCTGGGCCATTTGCGGCTGGGAGCCCCAGGCTGCATTCTGGAAGGTAACCTCATTAACTTCCAGAGTCGGCGGTAAACCGATTTTCAGGTCAATATCACCGCCCAGGGTTAATTCACGACCGGTGTATTCCTTGGTCATATCAGTGATCAACGGTTTCAGGCTGTTGTAGTCATATGAGGCCGCAATGATGTAAGCCACTACCAGCACAACCACAAACGCTGCCAAAACTATCCCCAGAATCCATTTCCAGCGCATGTTAAAATCTCCTTTATTATACCCTTCGATTCCCATCTAACATAAGATTGACCGACGTCGCTGGCAAGCTTCCCGTGTTATTTTTAGGGTTTGCGAAGATCAAGTTAAAAGTCATTCATAGGTCGGCAGTGATGTAAATGCTCGCCCAGGTAGCGATAAGGGAACCAACATACCGAGAATCCCTGGGATTCATCAGTAGATGATCGGCTTTGTCCAGGGAGATAAAACTTTTGGGGTGTCGGGCGGCCATAAAAATTTGCGCGGCATTGTCAATGCCGACGACACCGTCGGTCGGTGCGTGAAAGACTAACAGGGCCCGGTTCAGATCTTTGATGGTTTGCTGCATACTGGCCGATTCCAGATCGTCCAAAAACTGTTTCTTGATTTTAAATGTCCGGCCGGCCAGATCGACATTGGCTTCTCCCCGGCTTTCAATGATTTCTTTGGAATCGCCCAGGGCCAGCGAAACATGATTGGGATCGGCCGGTGCCGCTATGGTGATTACGGCTATAGATGAGGGGATCCTGGCCGCGGCCTGCAGAACGGCCGCTCCGCCCAGGGAATGCCCGATAAGTATCTTGGGTCCCTCATAGTTGTCGACCATAAATTGCGCCGCTGTTACCAGGTCCTCGACGTTGGAAGAAAAATTCGTATCGCCAAAGTCGCCCTCACTTTCCCCGAGTCCGGTAAAGTCAAACCGGAAAACGGCGATGCCGTCAGCAGTCAACGCTTGGCTGATATGGGCGGCGGCCTTTATATTTTTAGAACAGGTAAAGCAATGCGCAAAAAGGGCATAGGCAGCGGGTTGGGAATTATCTGGCAGATCAATCCTGGCGGCAAGCCTTTGTCCGGCATCATTGGTGAATTCAAGCTTTTCGAATTGCATGGGGCTCCTAATCTATTTTTTTATGCTTGTTTAATCGACCGGTCTGATCTTCCAAATCCTCAGAAACCGGGACTTAGAAGGCAGAGAACAGATAACAGAAGACAGATGACAAAGGGCGCAGGTCGGAAAACCAATTCCTGCTCCTTGAAAGCTGTAAGATTTCATCATGAACAATTTAGCACTGCAATCAATACCCAACATCTGTCATCCGTCTTCCGCCATCGACCCTCTGTAATCCACTATCGCCGGCGGTTTTAAAGCCGGGTCCGTCAAAAGATTTAAGGCAGCCGTTAATACGGACCCCTGCTTTTCAGGATCATTGGCGGAACCCAGCGGATAGCCATGCCGATAGGGAACCACCAGGGCCCTGGGGGGGCGGACCTTTTCGGTTGCCAGCCGCAACAGCTGGATGACTACTGTTGATATTCCCCGCTGTTCCAGTTCTGCTGCGACCAGACTCACGGTCTGGTTACATATGGGTCAGACGGGAATGAGTAGTGCGATATCAACCTGGTCTTCAACCAGTTTGGTCACCACCTGCGGAATGTATTTTTTAATCAGCCGGCCGGGAGCTGTGATCGATCCCATTATGGACCAATATCTGTGATTGAGTGATCCAATGAGCCCGGCATCAGCCATTTCCCGCAACCGGTCGGCTGGAAATGCCAGGTTTGGATCCTGGCGGATGCCCGTGTGATCAAACGCATCGCTGCGATGGGTTTCGCGCAGGGTGGCAACGTCAACGTTGAAGGGGATTTCACGTATGCTGGGATCGCCTCCGCGAATAGAATCGTCAAAAGGTTCCTGATCGACAGTCACAAGGCCCGCGCTCGATACCAGTACCAGGCGACAGTCTTTCAACGGTTTTTTTAAGGGGGTCCAGGGTACCGGATCGATGCGTCGCCACTGGAAAACTTTTAAGAATAAACGATATTTAAGGGGAAATTCGCTCAAGTCTCCCAATGTTGGAATTCCTTTCAGATAGTTTGATTTAGGATTTAAAATTTAACATTTTCATAACACCCTTACGCCATCACTCCTATATTTTACTTTCTTTGAAGGTATTCTTCCTCAGCCAACTCCGCCATTTTGAACTTTTGCACTTTGCCGCTGCCGGTCATGGGAAATTCAGTTACTATTTTATAGTATTTCGGATGTTTCTCCACCGGCAGCCGGGCTTGGACATGTGCGGCAACCGCATCCAGGGACAGATTGCTGTCCTCCTTTATTTTTATCCAGGCCGCCACCTCCTGTCCCTGCTGCTGATCGGGAAATCCAAATACCTGGACCTCGGAGACCTCTGGCAGCATATAAATGGTTTCTTCTATATCAACGGGATATATCTCAACATCATTGCGTGTGATTACATCTTTTAGGCGTCCCGTTATTCTGACATACCCTGCCGGGTCCATTACGCCCAGGTCACCTGAGTGAAACCATTTATTCCGGTCAACAG
>JBATKU010000287.1:0-1537 GCA_049669725.1 Desulfobacterales bacterium | reverse complement strand
CGCACAACAATAGGCAGCCGAAAGAATAAATCGGGCCGGCGGATAGTCGGGAAATCCTTTTAACAGATCCTCGAGAACCCGGATGGTTTGGGGTGCATTTCCGCAATGCAGCTCGGCCATGGCATGGTTGTATCGGGCCTCTTTCAGGTCCGGGTCACATTCAACGGCTTTTTTGCCTGCATCAAGGGCGTCTTCGAATTTTCCCAGCCGATTGAAAATGGTCCCGATATTCACATAGGCAATCGCTGCCAGATTCGGAATTGGATTCAGGGCAAGCAGTCTTTGCCATAATTCGAAAGCTTCCTGGTTTTTCTCCAGAATTGTGGCTTGAACGGCCAACTCACGCAATGCATTCAGATCATCTCCCATCGCAGACAGCTTTTTACGTCCGATATCAAAATAGATTTCTCCTTTGCGATCCAGCTTTTCTTTATCCAGCCGGCCATAATGGTGCACTGGAATAGGGCATTTTTTAATTTCAATACCATTTCTTTTCAAAACCGGATCGACCAATTCGTGGACCGGACCTTCAAACCAGATTTGATCTTTGCCGTAAAACAGCCTTACTTTTTCACTCGGCAGCCACCCAATGGCCGCTTCTTCATCGGAATATTTGCCGTCATTGGGCATCCATCCTACTATGTTGGCCAGTTTGTTATAATTGCGGGTGATGATAGAATAGGCGATGGGCGCCCGGGGAGTGTTTTTCACAATTTTACAAAAATGCTCATGGTCCAGCGGAGAAATCACCTCATCGCCGTCCAGAATTAGAATCCATCCACCGGATGCTTGGGAAATCGAATAGTTTCGTGCTTCGGCAAAGTCATTTTTCCACTCATAATCATAGACCTTGGCCCCAAAAGCGATGGCAATATCTTTGGATCGGTCGGTGGAGCCCGTATCAACCACAATCATTTCATCAACGATGGGCTTTACACTGGCCAGACATCGGGCTAAATACTTTTCTTCATCTTTAATAATCATGCATACTGAGACAGGGGCCTTTTTGGATAATTTCTGAATGGTATTCGGCCCCATTTTCTCTCTGACCTTCAGAGCGGCGCCTACTATTCCATTGTCAGAGCCAAATTTAATTATCGCCTCTTCAATTTCAGGCATCGCCATCTCATATTTGCCCTGCTGAACCAGAAAATCGATCAGCATATATTTTATCTTCTGATTGTTCGGATAGAGGGCCGCCGCCTCGCGTGCCAGAACCTCGGCACTCATGTATCCGTCAGTTGAGCTGATATAGGAATGGTAATTGGTAGCAATATCAAGATCCGTGGGGGTGAGCCGGAAACCTTTTTCAAAAAACTTCAGGGCTTTCTGCGGCCGGTCGGTTGCCAGGGATAGCATTCCTAAATTGGTATAAGATTCGCCATAGCCCGGATCTGAATCGATTGCCTGTTTAAAGTATTTTTCAGCCGATGGACAGTCATCATTTCGATAGGCCAGAATGCCTTTAAGGTTCAGGGCGGGCGCGTGACCGGGATTCTTCAGAAGCACCTGTTCTATTTGGGTCTGCGCCGCTTCA
>JBATKU010000286.1:0-16463 GCA_049669725.1 Desulfobacterales bacterium | reverse complement strand
TCCATGAAACGGCATAGACGGTTGTCGCCTTGATACCGACACTCTGCACCACCTGTAAATCCTCGGCCGTGGCCCGCATGGCCAATCCGATTTTGGTATAGCGGAAAACAAACATGAGAATCGCCATACAGATAACCGACACAATGAGCCCTATCAGAGACTCCGAAGGAATGGAGATGGTGCCGACTTTCATGGTTATTGTCGGCAATAATCCATGATATGCTTTGTATTCGGCCCCCCAGAGCAGGGTTGCCAGCCCTCCCAATACCGTCGAGAGGGCGATGGTCATCATGACAACAGCCAGTACCGGTTGCCCCACCAGGGGGCGCAGCATCAGCCGCTCTATCAACAAACCCATAACGATCGCCACGGCTATGGCTGCCAGCAGCGCGCCCCATATCGGCAGACCACAGGGCACCAGAAAGGTCCAGCCGAGATAGCCACCGATTAAAACAAAGTGGCCCTGGGCAATGTTAAACACATCAGAACATTTCAAAATAATAACAAATCCGATGGCAATCAGGGCGTAGACCATGCCCTGGGCAAGGCCGGTTACGATGAGTTGTAGAAAGAATGTCATCCGCCAGCTCCTTCGACAGACTGGATTCGAAGCGATGTCCCGATGGTCCCCGTCCGCCTGTCACGGTATCCGTCCCCAGCGTCTGCCGGCACCGTTTCATTGTCACTGTAAATAGCATCTATCAAAATGCGGTAGCGTTCTTCCAGAAACGTTCGTCGCAAGTTCCTGGTTCTGGTCAGCTCGCCCTCGTCGGGATCGAATTCCTTGTGGAGGTTGATGTATTTTTTTACCCTGGAGCCGGCCGGCACGGATTGGTTGACGCGTTCGATATCCTGCCTTACCAGTTCATAAACCTCCGCCGCCTGGGAAAGTTCTGCAAAGGAAGTAAACGCCACTCTGTTTTGTCCCGCCCACCGGCTGACGTTATCATAGTCAATGACGATGATCGCTGCAACGTAGGCACCTTCCGGGCCGACCATTACCCAGGCGTCTTTTATATAGGGACTGAACCTCAGCCGGCTCTCAATAAACTGGGGTGCCACTGTATCGCCACCGGGAAGTTGTACAAAATTATTGAGCCGATCCATAAAAACAAGGTGTCCGTCTTCGCGAAGGAAACCGCTGTCGCCGCTGTGAAACCACCCGTCTTTGAGCACCGCGGTCGTCCTTTCCGGGTCCTTATAGTATCCGACAAAAATACCCGGCTGCCGATAACTGATTTCACCGGTTTCGCTGATTCTTACCGCTGCCCCCTCGTGAGCAGGTCCTACCGTCTCAAAATGGATCTCATCATTTCTCGCCCCGCTGAGAGCCCCTCCCTCGGTAGTTCCATACAGGCTTTTAAGCGGAATGTTTAAGGCGTGATAGAATCTGAAGGCATCCGGGCTGAGTATCGCCCCGAAGGTATAGCAGATTCTGACATTTGACAAACCCAGGCTGCGTTTGATCGATCTGAACAGGAAGACATCCGCGATAAAATAAATCATTTTTATGATGAAATCCGGCTTTTGCCGGCGATAGCGCAAATCGGCGGCTTTATAACCGACCGGCATCAACAGCCGATAGACCACCCGCTTAATGGCATCCGCCCCGAGAATCCGGGCCTGCACCGCGGCGGCCTGGCTTTCCCATAGCCGCGCCCCGTAAAATACGATACTGGGTTGTGTTTCCCGGCTGTCCCGCTGCTGGGTTTCCGATGCTTCGGCAAAGTTCAGGATGCCGGCCGATAACAGGTGGCAGCCAATGCCGAACCATTGCTCATTTATCCAGACGGGGGGCAGATAAGGGACCACATTATCATTTTCAAACCAGGGGTCGAGCTGCAAAAGATAGTCGGCACCCGCTCTCAAGGAGCGATAAGTGTGGACGGCTCCTTTGGGTGCAACCCCGGTGGTTCCCGCAGTGTAAATGACAGCGCATTCGTCATCCGCCTTGCCGCTTTCCACATTCTGCTCAAAAAACCCGGTGTGTTCTGATTCATAAGTTTTCCCCTGAATTAGAACCTCCCTGTAACCGATCAGGATCTCATCATCATAGTGTGCAAGCCCCTTATAGTTCCAGTTAATGATTTTTTTGAGAAGGGGAAGTTCATCTTTGATTTGAAGAAGCTTATCAACCTGCTCCTGACCTTCTACGACGGCAAAGCGGGCCTGACAGTTTTCAGCTATGGCTTTTACTTCCGATGGCAACGACTCCGAAAACAATCCTACCGAAAGGCCGTGGTTGGCCTGGGCAGCCAGCTCGGCGTAGTACCATTGGGGGGCGTTGTCGCCGATAATCAACAGCTTGTCTCCGGGTTCAAAGCCAATGGCCATTAATCCAAGTGCCAGGTATTTTACATTAACATAGTAATCCTTCCAGGTATAAGGCTGCCAGACCCCATAGTGTTTATGACGCATGGCCCGGCGCGAATCGCCATAAGTCTCGTAATTGTATTTGAGTATCTGGGGCCAGGTATCGCCCGTTTCCTGGTAAACTTGCTCCATGCTGATCGTCATTTCCCCATAAGCTGGTGTTAACCCAACCAACGCTTTTTGCGCCGATAGTGTTTGACCTCACGATAACTCTTCTGGGATCCAACCTTTGACAGTCCCATATAGAACTCGCGCACGTCCTCATTATCTTTTAAATCTTCGGCCGGGCCGCTCAGAACGACGCGGCCATTCTCTAAAACATGACCGTAATCGGCAATGCCCAGGGCGGCTCTGACATTTTGCTCCACCAGAAGGATGGCCATCTTTTGCTCGGCATTGATTTTCTGTATGATTTCATATATCTCCTGAACCATGAGCGGAGCAAGACCGAGCGAGGGTTCGTCCAGAAGCATTAGCAGCGGGCGTGCCATGAGTGCCCGCCCTATTACCAGCATCTGCTGTTCACCGCCGGACAGATAACCGCTCATCCGGCGGCGGAGGCGTTTTATCGGTGGAAAGTAATCAAATACCATTTCAAGGTCCTGTTTGACTGCCTGGCGGTCTTTACGACAGTAAGCCCCCACGAGCAAATTTTCCTCTACGCTGAGGTGCTCGAGAACCCGACGCCCTTCCATAGCCTGGCTGATGCCCAAAACCGCAATACGTTCGGGACCGAACCGCTCTATGTGCTTGCCGTCAAACTCGATGCTGCCGTCGGTGACTTCGCCCTCTTCGGTTTTGAGCATGCCCGAAATGGCCTTGAGCGTTGTCGTCTTGCCGCCGCCGTTGGCTCCGAGCAGGGCAACGATCTGTCCGTCGGCTACCGTCAGCGATACGCCTCGCAGCACCCGGATAACATTCTTATAGACAACTTCAATATTGTTGACTTCCAGCATTTGGCCTGCTCTGTTTAAGACTTTTAATAATTTTTATCGACAATTGCTGTGAATGGTTACGGATGTTTTGATATATTAAAGGTTTCATTTGTTTATTTTTCGTTAAGGCTGGTCGCTTTTCAGGCCGACGGCTGTGCTGACACCAAGAGCCTGACACCTGAAACCTGACATCTTATTATCCTTTTCCCAAATATGCGCTAATAACCTCCGGATTGTTCTTGATTTCAGCCGGCGTGCCCTCGGCAATCTTACGCCCGAAATCGAGGACGACAATCCGGTCGGCGATGTCCATCACCACCCCCATATCATGCTCGACCAGGATGATGCTGCGAATCCCATCGCGCAGAACAGGTGTGTCCGGATAGCTGGCGCCCTGGCCCTCAAAGATGTCAAGAATGAAGCGGGCGATGTCCTCCTTTTCCTCCAGATTCATCCCTGCCATGGGTTCATCCAGCAGCAATACTTTCGGTTCCAACGCCAAGGCCCTGCCCAACTCAACTCTTTTTTGCATCCCGTAAGGCAAAACGCCAACGACTCGCTTTCGCATCGGCGCCATTTCAAGAAAGTCGATGATCTCCTCAACCGCCTGGCGGTGCTTGATTTCTTCCTGGAGCGCCGGGCCCCAGTATAGCGCGCCGGTAATGAAATTTTGCTTCATCAGCACGTGCCGGGCAGCCATGATGTTATCCTGGGTACTTAGCCCCGTGTAGAGCTCGATGTTCTGAAAAGTCCTGGCAATGCCGAGTTTGGTCAGCTTATCAGGACGCAGGCGGGTGATTTTGCGCCCATCAAAATAAATCTCGCCCTCCTGGGGTTTGTAAAAACCATTGATGCAGTTGAGAAGGGCGGTCTTGCCAGCCCCATTTGGTCCAATGATAGCCAGGATCTCATTATCCCGGACGTTCAGGTTGACTTCATTAAGGGCAAAAACTCCGCCAAAACTGAGCAGAAGATTTTCAATCCGCAGTCTAACCGGTCTATCCGTTTCCATCTATCCCTATTTCCTGCTAAATTGTTTTTTCAAACACCGCTGCGATACTCTTTTGACCGCCTAAATAGATACAACCCGTCGGGCACACACTCATGCAGGCCGGCGGCTTGCTTTCCGCCAAACGGTGAATGCAGAGATCACATTTTACGGCTATTTCATGTTTGTCTTCGAATTGCATGGCCCCAAAGGGACAGGCTTCAACACAATCCCGGCAACCGATACAAAGTTCGCCGTCGATTAAGACGATACCCTGTTTATTGCGTGTAATCGCGTCCACCGGACAAGCTTGTTTACAGGGCGCCTGCGCGCAATGATGGCAGTATACGGGAGTAAAATCAACAGAATGTTCGATCACCCTCACCAACCGCGGTCCGACCCCCAGTCCATGCTCCTGCTTGCAAGCAACTTCGCAGGCATGACAGCCCATACAGTCCTTCTTGCGAATCATCAAATATATCTTTTCCATCCTTTATCCTCCTATTCATCTTCGCAGCGATATATTCTGCATAAAAGGACTCTTAAGTTGGTAGCCCCCATCACTGGATCCATTGATTTGTGAGAATTATCAGTCAGCATATTTATGTTGGACACATCCCAGCCATGATCAGAGTTCTTGATTTCCGGATACCACCAGCCATGTTCGGCCACGACGACTGAAGGATTGATACCGTCATTCAGCTTGGCCCTTTCTTTAGCGCGTCCTCGCGGTGATTCGATCCAGACCCAGTCGCCCTCCTGGATACCGTGTTTTTCGGCTGTTGCGGGATGGATCTCCACCAGGGGATCGGGTCGGATCTCCCTGAGCCACGGTATCTGCCGGTTGGCGGTGTGGAAAAAAGTGGGTGTGCGCAGTCCGGAATTTAAAATATATGGGTATTTTTCAGCCAGGTCAGGTCGCGAAACCGGGCTTTCGGGAATCTCGGTGTATTTGGGCAGCGGATCACGGCCCCATTTCTCAAGAATGGTGGAATACAGCTCGACTTTGCGTGTGGGCGTGGAAAAGCCTTTCTCCTTGTGTTTGTAGTATTTTTGTTTGCCATGAAGGTAGCCTTTCTGTTTGAATTCCTCCCAGTTAAGGCCGGTCGGTTCAAGCAGCCAGTTGAGAGAATCCTCGATGGTGTCCCACCATTGCTGGCCCATTCGCTTTCCCAGTTCCATAAATATTTTGTGATCCTGCCAGCATTCGCCGATCTCAACCACCTTTTGCCTGGCCAGCACATAGCCGTGAAATTTCCAGTTTTCCGCCACGTGATCCTGCTCAAGCCAGGTGCCGGCGGGCAAAAAGATATCGGCCAGCTCCGCTGTCGGTGTCATGAAGAAATCCGACACCGCCAGGAAATCCAGTTTTTTCAAGGCTGCGTAGACCTCTTTTGCGTTCGCCCTGGATACCACCGGGTTGGTCCCCACCAGGTATCCGGCCTTCACGGGATAGGGCTTTTCGGTCAGAACAGCATCCCACACGCATTTGGGGGTAACAATGGTCATTCTGGACGCCAGCTTGTATCGATCGGCACCGAGTTGCTTGGCCCGCTGCTCCTCAGACAATGACCGATGCGAGGAAAATTCGGAAATCGATCGGGTCCCGGGCGGTTGGTGGAAAACATTGCCCCCGGGAGCATCCAGGTTGCCGGTAACAGCCATGAGGCCGACTGCGCTTCGGGTGAAGTCCGTACAATTGATCGTCTGCTCTGTCGGCACGCCCCAGTGGATGCCGGCGGGCTTGGTGGCGGCATATAATCGTGCGGCTTTACGGATGAGATCCTGCTTGACCCAGGTAATTTCCTCAACGCGCTTTAACGGATAGTCTTCTCTTACCCGGTCGACAAAAGCATCCCAACCGTGAATGTACTGCGATACGAAATTTTGGTCATACAGCCTTTCTTCAATAATCACATTATGAAACCCCATTGCCAGGGCTGCATCCGTACCGGGACGCAGCTGGAGCCACAGGTCGGCTCTGTTGGCCAAGAAGCCTTTGCGCGGATCAATAACGATCAGTTTGGCTCCCTTTTTATAGGCATGCCAAAAACTGACGCCTTTGTATTCATCCGGGTTGGTCCACAAGGGATTGCACCCCCACATGACAATACACTTGGGGTTATTGGCATAGTCGATGGCCGGGTGCCTGCCGCACGTGGTCAGGGTGGCCCCTATTCGTGAGAGATAACACATATGCCCGGCTGTTATCATATTGGGCGTACCCAGCAAATTGCCGAAACGGGAGAAATGGCTCTCGAAATCCCGTCCCGTGCCTTGGCCGACAACGATGGACTCGGGACCGAATTCTGCGATAACCTCTTTAAACTTCGCGGAAACCGTATCCAGGGCCTCGTCCCAAGTAATCCGTTCCCAGTTTCCACCGTTTTTTTTCATTGGATAAAGGATCCGGTCCTGGTGATAGGCCAACTGGGTGATCGCCAGCCCCTTAGTACACATGCTACCGTGGCTGATGGGCGATTCCGGGTCGCCCTCAACTTTAACTACTTTACCATCCTTCACATGGGCAATCACCCCGCACCCGCCGTGACAGCTGCGGCAGACAGTTCGAATGTGCCTGACTTCTGACATTTAATCCTCCTAAGACAACACGATTAGCTAAACTTATTTCTTCGCCTCGTAGCGTTTACGGATTTCTTTCTTTAGGATTTTTCCCTGAGGACTTTTGGGCAGTGAATCGACGAAATCAACTCCCTTGGGTGCTTTGTAATGGGCAATTTGCTTCCGGCAGAAATCGATGACCTCCTCGGCGGTGGCTTGGGCCCCCTCCCGGAGGACCACCAAAGCATGAACTCGCTCGACCCAGTATTCATCAGGGATCCCGATAACGGCCGCCTCACAAACTGCCGAATGCCGATACAGGACTTCTTCCACTTCTTTGGGATATACATTTTCGCCACCCGTTACGATCATGTCCTTTTTGCGGTCAGCGATATAGATGTACCCCTTTTCATCATAGTATCCCATATCTCCCGTATAGAGCCATCCATCTTTGATGGCTTTAGTGGTAGCATCAGAATTACGCCAGTATCCGGCCATAATTCGTTTGCTCTTGATGAGGATCTCCCCAATGATGCCAGCTTCGAGGTCAGAACCGTCCTCATCTATAATTCGCATTTGCACGCCGACGCACGGTTGTCCGCAAGATGCAAGCACGCCGGGATCCGGGTCGGATGGACTTGGCAGGCGATGGCTGGCCTGATTCAGAATGGTTGAATGAGGGCCGGATTCAGTTAGTCCGTATCCTTGGATAAATATGGGTCCAAACACGGAAAGTCCGCGTTTTAGGACTTCCGTTGGCATGGGGGAAGCCGCGTACCAGACGCGTTTGAGCTGTCCTAAATCATAGCTATCAATATCCGGCAGATTCAGCAAGGATACGAGTTGGGTCGGAACAATATGGATATCTGTAATCCGTTCTTCAACGATGGTCTGCAATGCGGCCACAGGGTCGAAAGAATGTTCAGGCATAATGACATTGCATCCGCCCTTCAGAAAAAAGGGCCAGATATGGCTGTCGCCGCCAATATGGAACATGGGCAGAACAACCAAATGCCGGTCGCCAAATTCAACCCCGATGTCCAGTGCCTTCACGCAGGTATTTTCCATCTTCTGTGCATGGGTGTAAATGGCACCTCGGGGAGTTCCGGTTGTCCCGCTGGTATAGAAAATCACAAGTGGGTCGTCTGGGTTGACCTTGGCAGCTGGTTCTTTTGCTGACTGATTTTTTAGAAGGTGTTGATAGGCTCGCAGCGACTTGATTTCATTGCCGAAAACAAAAAATATGTGAGTCGACGTCAACTGCTCCCGGATCGCATCAACAATTTCAACAAATTCATCACCAAGAAACATGAATCTGGCTTGGGAGTCGTTGATGACATGAATCAACTCCTCGGGCTGAAGACGCGGGTTGAAATGGGCTAACACAGCCCCACCCTTCATGGCTGCTCCGAAAACCTCACAATATTCCATTCGGTTCCAGGACAGAATTCCAATGACGTCTCCCTTTTTAAATCCAAGGGCTTGCAAGCCATGAATCAGTTGGTTAACGCTAAGGTTGAATTCACTAAAACTGATCCTCTGAGAACCGGTTACAAAGGCTTCCCTATCCGGGAAAAGCAGCGCATTTCTGTAAATGATGTCTGCAAAGGTCCCAACCGGGTATCGGCTTAATTCCCGCAACACCAGCTTAGTTGTCATGCAGTTTGCCTCCCGCGAATCATTTTTAGGGATTGCAGCCGAAATAAATCAATATATTGACTATCAATATTTAAACTTAATAGATGTGTCAACAGTTTTTAATAGATTGTTTTAAAATATTTTGATGGCATACCGCCGAATCGCATCATGCATGGAAAAAAGACGTTCTTCGCAAAAAATCGTTGCATTTGATATCAATGAAATATTATATACGTTGTATCAAAATATACTCGATTTATTGATTAAATACTATTTGATTAAATTTGTTTGATAGAATCAAGAGGTGAAGATTATGGCCGAGGCCAATTACACAAGCGACTTGAGCATTAACGAGAAGGTCCTCATGGGAATGGTGCGAGCAGTAGAAATTTTCAAAAGAAACCATTCCGCTGTTTTCAGAAATTATGGTCTATCCTTTCCACAGTACAATGTCCTGAGAGTTCTGGAAGCCTCTAAAGACAACCAGAACAAGATGAGCGATATCAGCCGGATTATGCTCGTTCCGGGCGCCAATATTACGGGTATCGCCAAGCGGCTGGAGAAATGTGGATTTATCATCAAAAAATCGGACCCCGCGGACGAACGGGTGACCATCCTTGAAATTACGCCTAAGGGCAAAAGGACTCTCAAGAATATCCGAAACGAGAAAGATGAGTGGCTGGAGCTGATGTTGAAGGATTTATCCGAAATTCAAAAAGTCGAGCTGCTGGAGCAAGTCAAGCGCATTCTAAAAAATGGGATGTACATTAATTAAACCGCCTGGCAACATTCACAAAATAGAATCATACCTTTAAAAGGAGCTTTTTCATGACAGACGCTTTGATCCATGCCATGGTAGAAATGCAGGAACGAGAGGCGCTGCAAAGGGCAAAACTATTGCTGGATGAAGGACGCGATCCAATGACAATCCTTGAAGCCTGTTCGACAGCCATGGAGACCGTCGGAGAGCGCTTTGCGAAGGGAGATTACTTCTTGCCCCAACTGATGATGGCCGGTGCCATGTTGAATCAAATTTCCGAGATGATCAAGCCCCATATCAAGGAGAAGGAAGAAATCGGCGCAGGACGCGGCAAAGTACTGATCGGTACTGTAAAAGGTGATATTCACGACATCGGCAAGAATATCGTCACCTTCCTTCTCGAGGCCAATGGCTTTGAGGTAAACGATATCGGAATCGATCAGCCTCCCGATAAATTCGTTGAAGCCATCCAAAATTTCCAACCCGCTGTGGTGGGCATGAGCGGCTTGCTCACCCTTGCTTTTGAATCGATGAAAGAAACCGTCCAGGCGATTGAAAATGCAGGCTTGCGGGGTAAGGTTCGAATCATGGTCGGTGGCGCTCAGGTGACCGAACAGGTCAAAGACTACACGGGTGCCGATGCCTTTGGCCCGGACGCTTTAGCAGGTGTCAGGCTCACAAAACAATGGATCGGAGGGCAGTAACATGGGCGAACGATTTATTGATGTTGCGGCAGAAGCGGAACAAAAACAGGAGGAGCAATTTAGCATATGGCTGCAAGGTCAAGGCATACCTTTTGCCGATACCGATAAAAAGGCTGCCTATCAAGAGCGTGCCACCCTGATTAAGGATGCGATTCAGCTCAGACAAACTCCCGGTCGTATTCCCATCTGCCCATCAGCTGGATTTTTCCCCAATGAGTATGCCGGGATCACCATGTATGATGCCATGTACGACTACGAGGCGCTTGGTAAGGCTTGGGAATGCTACCATCGAGATTTAGAGCCGGATGCCTACAACGGCCCCACAACCATCGTCCCCGGAAAGGTTCTGGATATCCTGGATTTGAAGCTATATCAATGGCCGGGCCACGGTCTGGCCAAAGAACGAGAATACCAGTTTGTGGAAGACGAATACATGAAGGCCGAGGAATATCAGGATCTGATCGACGATCCCACGGGCTTTTTTCTGACCATCTACTTCCCGAGAATCTTCGGTTCGCTGAAACCCTTAGAAACCTTTCCCCTTCTTCCACCGGTTAACGAGATCCCTGTAATCCCGCCGACCGTCATGCGCTTTGGAACAGACGCCATGCAAGGTGCCTTTCAGAGCCTGGCACAGGCCGGAGAAGAAGCACTGCGCTGGAGGGCCGCTGTGGGGAAGATCAGCAGTAACATCACGGGAAGCGGATTTCCAGCATTTACCGGCGGTTTCACCAAAGCGCCCTTTGACGTTATCGGTGACAGCCTCCGTGGAACGACCGGCGTGATGCTCGACATATTCCGTCATCCGGATGAACTCAAGGAAGCTTGCGAGCGACTGATACCCATGATGGTCAAAAGCGGTGTCGCCGCATGCCGCGCCAACAATCATATCATGCCGTTCATTCCACTCCATAAGGGGGCCGACGGCTTCATGTCCGATGAGATGTTTCGAACCTTTTACTGGCCGACCCTGCGCAAAGTCATCATCGGTCTAATCAATGAGGGGATGGTTCCGCTGCTTTTTGCTGAAGGAAGTTATAATAACCGGCTGGATGTCATTGACGATGTTCCCAAGGGTAAAGTCGTATGGTGGTTTGATCGCACCGATATGAAAAGGGCGAAGGAAACCGTTGGCAAGGTTGCCTGTTTGGCCGGCAACATGCCTTTGGATCTGTTATGTACCGGTACACCCAACCAGGTGGAATCCTATTGCAAAAATCTCATTGAGGAAGCTGCTCCGAATGGAGGATTTATCTTCTCCTCCGGTGCCGGGATGCAGGGGTCCAAACCCGAAAATGTAAAGGCTATGATCGCAGCCGTCCGAGAATATGGCGTATATGGCTGAACCAGCAATAAGAGAAATTTTTATAATAGCTTCTAACATGCTATCTGACCAGGCAAAAACGTGGCAATCTGAGGTAAAAACAACGGGCAAGGTCTTTCTATTGTGCTAAATATCCGCCATCGACCGTAATTATTGCGCCCGTCGTATATGCTGAAGCCTTGGAAGATAGATATATTATAGCGCCAACCATTTCAGAAGTTTCCCCAAATTTCTTCATCGGGATCTGTTTAACCAGCTTCCTGTATATCTCATCTGAATTTCTTAATCCACCGGTCAAATCAGTTTTTAAGTAGTGAGGTGCAATTGCATTAACCCGGACATTATATCTTGCCCATTCAAGGGCCAGGCTTTTTGTTAGAAGAATGACTCCTGCTTTTGAAGCACAATAGGCAGGGGCTCGGGGAACTCCAGCTATGCCTGCAGTGGATGCAATGTTGACGATTGCCCCACCGCCATCATTTATCATCAACTTCCCCAAATATTTGCAGCAAAGGAAGGTACCTCTGAGATTTATCCTCAAAACATTATCCCACTCCTCAACCGGGAGATCTTCTGTGGGAGTATAGCCAAGTTGTGAAATGCCGGCATTGTTGATTAGGATATCGGGTTTCCCGTATTTGGCAGCAACCCTATCTGCAAGATGCCTCACCTGGTCTTCATCAGCTATATCTGTTTTATTTGCCACACATTGAGCACCCATATCCACGATGGCTTTCTCTGTTGTTTGGGGATACTCTATATCTGCAATAATAACAGAAGCTTCGCATTGGGCGAGTCTAAGCGCAATTTCTTTTCCCAAACCCCGAGCAGCACCCGTGACAAGAACTGTTTTTCCTTTCAGCTCAAAATAGTCTTTTAGTGACATAAGTTAGATTTTGCCCCTATTGGTAAGATAACTATACCTTCCGGATCGTGCACTGCAATGATTTCTGGTCCGGATACCCCATGATGGGCTCGCGGCAGGTGACATCGGTGAGCAGGTTGCCGTTGGCTTCACCGCCCCATCCATGAGGAACCAGAACAATCCCTTCCGCCACCCTTTCATCTACCTGTGCCTCCATTCTTACCTGGCCCGTGTTTGTTTCCACGATGATAAGATCGCCATTTTCAATGCCGAACTTTTTTGCTGTTTCAGGGCCGATCTCAGTCAGTGGCCCTGGATAAATCTTTTTTAACGCCGCCACCTGACGCTGTTGGCTGTGGGTATAATAGAGGTTTCGATTTCCGACCGAGAGGATCAGTGGATATTTCTCCAAAAAATGCCTGTCGCCCCGTACCGGGCCTCTTTCCGGTTCCAGATAAGAGGGCAAGGGATCAAACCCCTCTTTTTCCAGAGTCTTACTATAGATTTCAATCTTTCCCGTGGGTGTACGGAATAGTTTGTCAGGGATCGCATATTCTTTTTCGGCATAAAAATCACCTTCCGGCTTTTGGTTCAAAAGATATTCAAAAGACAAACCGCTCGGTCCGACCATAAAGGAAACAAATTCCTCTTCCGAATCCCATGGAAACCGATCCTCCAACCCTAATCTTTTGGCAAGGTCCGTTATGAACTTCCACTCTGACCGGCTTTCCCCCAGAGGTTCGATACACTTTTTTCTTAGCATAAGATAGGGTAGACAGTGGCAGACATTGTATGTGTAAGCGACACCCCACTTTTCAAGGTGCGAGCAAGCCGGCAGTATGTAATGAGCGGCTTGGGCTGTCTCGGTCATGAAAAGGTCATGAACCACCAGAAGATCAAGTTTTTCAAAGGCCGATTTGAAGGCATTGCTGTCCGGCATCGATATTAGAGGATTCCCGCCGATTACCATAAAAGCCTTAAGCTTTTCCGGGATGCTTTCCGGAACCATGGTCACCACGCCGTACGGGGCTTTGCGCCCCCAGAGTTCCACAAACAATGGATACTGATCACTGCCCAGAGGATCACCCTCCACACTGTATCCCGGATGACCAAATCTAGGCGGCGGACTGGTTACCCAACCGCCGGGTACGTTGATGTTGCCCGTGATGGTCTGGAGAACCGCAAAGGCACGGCTGTTCTGTGTGCCGTTGGCCGTCTGGTCCTGGGTGCAGGTGCCCTGAAAGATGCTGGCTCCTTTGGTATTGGCGAAGAGCCTCGCCAGTTCGCGTATATCGGCCGCCGGAATCCAGGTCAACTCTGCTGCCCATTCGGGCGTGTAGGGCTCCACATGGGGGACCAACTTGTCAAAACCGATTGTATGCTTTTCCACAAAGTCACGGTCATAGAGATCCTCTTCAATGATCACGTTCATCATTGCAAGGGCCAGGGCGCCGTCCGTCCCGGGTCGAATGCGCAGGTACATGTCGGCCTGATCGGCTATGGGAATCCGCTTGGGATCGATAACCACCAGTTTGGCCCCTTTTTGCAAATTCTTTTTCAGAAAAAATTTGAGCGGGAAATCAGACTGATCAGGGTTATGTCCCCAGAGAACATAAAGGTTTGAATCCGGCTCCTCGGTCGGGTACTTACCAAAAGTCATTTGCCGTGTCCGGATTCGCATGCGGTAGCAAATACTCTCCACTGAAAAAAAATTCGGGGATCCAAACCCGGATCGAAGCAGGTGGACCAGGGTAGACATCTCCAGGTTTTCTACACCGATGGAACCGCAAAAAAGTCCAAATACCTGGGCCCCGTATGTATCTTTCAAACTCAGGAGTTTTTCGGCAATCTCATCCAGAGCCTGTCCCCAGGAAATTTCCACAAACCCATTCTTGGTGCGCTTCAAAGGTCGCTTTAGTCGATCAGGGCTGTAGATCACATCCAGGGCGTTAGCCCCTTTCGGACAGAGCCTTCCCTTGTTTATGGGATGGGACGCCAGGCCCCTGATTTTAACGGCCTTGCCGTCCTTGACCGTCACTTTTGTCCCGCAACTGTGATAACACAGTGTGCAGTCCGTATATATTTCCTTAGAGTTATCCATATTGCTATCCTCTTATGGAAAAACTATTTTGTCACGAAGGCACGAAAGAAAAGAAAAATTTCGTGCTTCCGTATTTAATCCTTTTTGGTCCTCCGCCGGCGGATCCGGGTTAAGATTTTTGCGAATCCAATTCGACAAGGTCGGAAACATTAATCTCAAGCATTTTAACACTGGCCAATATGCGGACGGTGTTGCGGGCCAGGGCCGGGAAGTTTTCCCCTATCCGATAAAGCTCTTCAGCCGTCTTCTTCATCAATTGAATTTTGGCGTCGATTTCATGTATGTCTATGCAAGGTGTCATGGCTGCCTCTTATTTATTTTCTTTTGACTTCCTCAAATCCTTGAAGCGCTTGGCTTTGACCTCGTATCTGGGAAGGGTTTCGCAACCACAGATCTCAATGTCATAGCGCAAATTGGTCTTTAAGCGCAGCTGGTCGGCCAGCTCGGATTCAATCAGCCGGCATTGGTCCTGGCCCGGCTCTTCATCCAGAACCTCCACCTTCAGCTGAATGCGTTCGGCATCGCCGACTTTATCCACGATGACTTCGTATTCATCGCCCAGGCCGTCAACACTGCGAACGACTTCTTCAATGGCCGAAGGTGCCAGCAGCACCCCTTTGACTTTGGTGATATCATCGGCCCGGCCGACCACGCCGCCCTTGATCAACCGGGCGGTCCGTCCACAGGCACAGGGTTCGGCAGCCCATTCGATCACATCTTTGGAGTCAAAGCGTACACAGGGCTGGGCATGGCGATCGAGGGCCGTGATGATCATCTTGCCGCGGCGGCCCGGCTCTTCGATGATCTCACCGGTTTCCACATCTGCAATTTCCACCAAAAACAGGGCTTCATTGACATGCATGCCGCCCGGCTGCTCGTTGCACTCAAAGGACCAGGCGCCGATCTCGGTCGCCCCGGCATGATCAAACACCTTGGCGTTCCAGGCATCTTCCAGGCGCTTTTTGGTGCTGGGGATACTGGCACCGCACTCGCCGGCACAGGTGATCCTCCTGATGGTCAATTGGGAGGGGTCGATGTCCATTTTCATCCGCGCCGTCTCTGCCATCCCCAGAATATAAGTCGGCGTGCCCATCATGGCTGTGGCCCGCAGTTCCTGAATTTTAAGAATCCGGGCCTTGGTATCCAGCACGCCGCCCGGAATCACTTCACAACCGATTTTTTCCGCCGCATAGTGCCCGGCCCAGAAGGCCACAAAAATATTATAGCCGAAGGGAATAAACACGCGGTCCCGGGGGCGGTAGCCCTGGGCCCAGAGAATATAGGACCAGCACTCCATCCACCATTCCCAATCCTGCCAGGTGTCCGGCTGGTAGACCGGTTGACCGGTGGTACCGCTGGTCTGCCGGAAAATCGTCACCTCCTCCAGGGGGACACAAAGGGCATCGCCGTAAGGGAATGGATCTTTGCCCTGGATATCCCGCATCATGGATTTTTCGACGGTTGGGACCCGTCGAATATCTTCAAAAGAACGGATGTCCTGCGGCGTTATACCGGCATCGGTGTAAAGTTTGCGGTGAAATTTGGAATGATCATAGGCCCACTGTAAAATCTTGCGAAACTTCTTGAGTTGAAGTTTGCGAATTTTATCCCGCGGTAAGGTCTCCAGGACTGGATTCCAAAAGGGTTGCTCCGTTTTCATTTTTTTAACCTTATTCCAGCAAATTTAGAATTGATAACCGCAAGACAACATTTGTTGGAATGATGGAATATTGGAATAATGGAATGCTGGGTTTCGGATGTCAGAATTAAGCTCAAAAAAATCTAATTCGATCCACCTGAACCCCAATACTCCAACACTGAAGCACCCCAGCAATCACAAATTCGAAATCCGAAATCCACAATCAAAGAACCCGCAACCCGTGCCCCGTAACCCGTAACCCGCAACCCGCAACGCGCCTAGTACATCAAATTGGGTAAAAACAGAATAATCTGGGGTACGAAAATCAGAATAATCAGGCCCACGATGACGGCAATTAAGAACGGTATGATGCCTTTGAAAATGGCTTCCAGCGGAACGCCGCCGATAACGCTCTCGGCCACGCCATACACCACGTAAACATTGATACCCACAGGCGGCGTGATCACTCCCATCTCGGTCACCATCACGATAATAACCCCGAACCAGATGGGATCATAGCCAAGTTCGGTGACAATCGGAAAAAATATCGGAATGGTCAGCATCACCAACGCCA
>JBATKU010000285.1:0-3183 GCA_049669725.1 Desulfobacterales bacterium | reverse complement strand
TTATTAGGAACATAACCAAACTGCCTGGTTTTAATCTCTTCAAGTTTTTGGCTTTCATTTATTAATTCTCCTTTTCATGGAGCCGATTACATACCAATTATTGAATCTAATGAAATCAATAATGACCTGTGCTATATTGATTTTTCAGGTCAATTGACATCATCGTTGATGACCCTCCACTCACAGTAGCCCTTTAGGATTAGAAATAGATATAACGAAATCTAAACAATTTCATTACAGATATATTTATAATTAAAACAATTCATATTGTCAAGCTAAAAAGTGTTTATGTGGGATACTATTCAAATCGGAAATATTTTGCGTTCGTGAGTGGTTTTCGGAAAGGTAAAGAAAGAATAGATTTGATGTTGAAATATCTATATTTTAGCTATTTCAGGTTCATAGCCGGAATCTATCATTGGCGATTCTATATTTCAGAATGGCTTCTTACACAACATATTGGGGTCGGCGATGCTACAAATTTCTCTTTTCGAAGATAGATTTTGTTACATAATCTTTAATATTGGAGAATCTTTCAGTTCGTAAAAATCTAAACCATTGCCAACAAGCACAATTCATATGTTTGTTCTGGTAGTCTTTTTATTAATTGGTTGTAAAATAGCTCTTCAGATCAGGGAATAAAAATGAATTTCTATAGTCGCAACTCAATAAAGCAGTCTTGAAATTGCCATAGCCGACCGCAGGTTAAGATTTTATAAATTTGCCTGTTTTTTCTCATCTTGTCCAATTGAAGCTTTTAATGCATAACCTTCAATTCGAGGATTTTCTGAGACTGTTGAAATCATTAACGTGGAATCAGGGACGTATATCAGATTATGATTCCTGAGAAGTAACTATCCAGAAACACACGAATATGCTATAAATGAGCATGTTTAAAAAAACGAATCCCCAACAAAGTTTATTCGGCATAGATACACAATTATCGGAATGTTTGCAAACACGGTTAAGATCATCTTGGGCTCATTTGTTCAAGGTCGAAATGCTTCCGATACTGTTCAAAAGTGAAGATGAATTTTCTATGCTTTACGGTAAAACCAGCCGACCGAATTTCAGCGTTGCCCGTGCAATAGGTTTATGCTTACTGCAAGAGTACAACGATCTAAGTGATCAGGAAGCGCTCGACGCGTTTGGTTTTGATATTCGATGGCGTTACGCATTAGATGTCAACGACGACTAGGCGTATTTGTCTCGCCGATCATTGGTAGAATTCCGCAGGCGATTGGAAATCAAAAAAGAACCCAAGTCCGACATGTCTAAGGGCGATGATAACAAGGTAGAAATCAAAAAGAAAACCAAAGGCGAAACCCTTCAATCAGCCTTTGACCCAGATGCATCATACGGCCATAAAGGTTCAGGTTATAGTGCTCATATTACTGAGACCTGCAACAACCAGGATAAAAATGAAATTATAACGGATTACGAAGTCCATGGCGCTGCCCGGTCCGACATGGGCAAGGCGCCTGATGTTCTTAATCGGTTGGAAGCGGCTGGTTTAAAACCTGACAAACTATTTGCCGATGGCGGTTATCCATCGGCTCCATCTGCACTGAAAGTATTAGAACGCAAGGTAGAATTTTATACTCCTGTCAATCGTTGCCGTATACCTGATGAAGTATTGGGGCGCGATCAGTTCGAATTTAACACAGAAGGCTTTGCCGTTAAATGCCCCGAGGGACATAGTCCAATAGGTCACCGCAAGCTTAGCTATAACAGCCAAAAGGGTAAATCGCTTCATGCTATCTTCGACGGAGACATCTGCCGTAAATGTAGCATAACGCACTTTATATGGCTCGTTTTGCGCCGTATAGGTCTGATTGAGGCCAATATCTACAAATATGCATTGGCCTGCTGACAAACTGAAACTCACATTTTTGATTTCGCTATCTGAAAATAAAAGGGTACTTATTTCTCAGGGATCACCTTGTAAACGACGTCCCCCACTAGTCCCCCTATTCGGGATGGTGGCACGCCACCAGGTGGTCGGCTTCGACCATAGCTCCCGGGCGGGTTTGCTCACACACCTCCGTCGCTTTGGGGCAACGCGGATGAAAGGTGCACCCGGAGGGCGGATCGATGGGGTTGGGGTATTCGATGCCCAGATGGGTCTCCGGCAGACCCAGGTGCGGTTCGGGGGTCAACACCGAAGCCAGCAGTGCGTTGGTATAAGGATGGCGCGGATTAGCAAAAAGTGTTTTGGTTTCGGCCTCTTCTACAATGCGCCCCAGATACATCACCGCAACGCGTGTGGCGATGTGCTCCACCACGCAAAGATTGTGGGTAATGATCATGTAAGTCAAGCCTTGTTTATCACGGAGATCTAGTAGCAAGTTCAGAATTTGAGATTGGACCGACACATCGAGGGCAGAGGTGGGTTCGTCGCAAATCACCAGCTCGGGGCTCATCATGAGCGCCCGGGCAATGGCCACCCGCTGGCGTTGCCCGCCGGAAAGTTGATTGGGATAACTGTAGCGCATGCGGGAGGGGAGCCCAACTATCTCCAGAATCTCTTCGACGCGGGCCTTCATTTGGGTTTTATTACCCACTTTGTGGACGCGATAGGGCAGCGAGACGATGGCTTCGATGGATTTGCGCGGATTCAAGGATGAATAGGGATCTTGGAATATGGGCTGAATGCGACGTGACATCTCTTCACGATCCATATTCTCTATGGGCGCTCCGGCAAAAAAAACATTTCCGCTGGTGGCCTTTTCCAGACCCATAATGATTTTGGCTATGGTGCTTTTTCCGCATCCGGACTCTCCCACCAGTCCGACAACTTCCCCCTGGTTGATATCGAGGCTGATGCCGTTGGCCGCGGTCAACGACTTTTTGCCTTTGAAAATTCCGGCGCTGATTTTATAAACCTTGGTAAGGTCCTCTGTATGCAAAAGGGCAGTTGTCATTTGCGTTTACCTTTGTTCATGTTTCCCCGGCAAGTTTCTGGGTCCAAAAGACAGCGATATTCTCTACCGGCCGAGATCTGCGTCACCCCCACTCGGGTTGACTGGCACTGGTTCATCACATATTGACACCGGTTTTGAAAAATGCACCCAATCTGTTGTCCTATTGGCGTTGGTACCATTCCGGGAATCGACCCCAGGTGCGCTCCGGGATTGGTTTTACCTGGAATGGGTATGCAGCGTAAAAGTCCCTGGGTATAGG
>JBATKU010000284.1:0-6505 GCA_049669725.1 Desulfobacterales bacterium | reverse complement strand
CGTCAAGCCCCGCGGGTGGATCAATATCTGGCTGATCTGGAGACACCGGTGGTGGAAAAAGCGCTGCAACATGTGGAAATTACACCCGACACCCATTCGGGGGCCTACTATGGATACAACCTTTACCAGACTTTGGTTGTGTTCAAATACAAACAACGCAAGGTCATCATCACCATATCAAGGCAGGCGGATGTTTCCAGCGTTGGTAAAAAGGGCTATGTGCTGGGCACCGATGATGATTGGGACTATTTTTATTCCGGCCAGAAAGGATTAACCGTCCCGGCCCTGGGATGGGTCAGTTCTTATATGTATGCTTCCAGCGCCATCAACATTTTCTACGAGATAGAACCGGGATCTGCCCGAGTCCGCTGCGCTATGTTTAAATGGCTGCGGGCCGGATGGTCGGGCATCAACATGGTGCAAAGAAAGCATATCTATAGCGGTCTTAAGCGGTTTGCCGGAACTTTCAGGCAGATCATGGAATATCCTTTGCTGCCGCCCGTGGAAGTAATGGCTGCCGATTTTTCGCAGATCAGAACATATTCGGACGACGCCCTGCGGTCAAAAATGGATATTTATTCGGATATCTTAAAAAGAAGGTATAACGGTGATGGCCAAAACGGCAAGAAACGGCTCGCCAAAATGCTGGCAGACAAAGACCACTGGATCGGAATGTCCCGCGAGGAGATGGAAACGGCCCTGGTGATCGAATACATGAAGGCCGTCATCGGCAAGACGCCCGCCGCTGAGATAGAAGAACTCCTGGGATTTAGAGTGGTTCGACAATAGTCATATGGATCAAACACCTGTCGTGATTGTTACCGGCGCTTCGCGAGGATTGGGAGCCGCCGTGGCACGCTGGCTGGCAAAAGCAGGGGCGGCGGTTACCCTTGTGGCCCGCTCAGAAGAAAAACTCATGGCGGTGGCCGCTGATGTGCGCCGCCTGGGAGGCACTCCCCATGCGGTCAAAGCAGATGTATCCGACTTCAATGCCTGCCGTACCGCCGTTGAAACCACCCTGGATCATTTTGGACGCATCGATGCCCTCGTTAATAATGCCGGTGTTGTTCAACCCCTCGCCCCTGTCGCCGACACCGATCCGGATGATTGGCGGTACAACATTGAAGTCAATTTATTCGCCCCGGTCTATCTGGTCAGGGCTGCGATTTCCGTCCTGAGAAAGCACAACGGAAGGATTGTGAACGTCAGCAGCGGCGCGGCCACGATGGTCATTGAAAACGCCAGCGCCTATTGTACCAGCAAAGCGGCCTTAAACCACTTCACCCGGGTACTGGCTGCCGAAGAAAAGGAAGTGACCGCGCTGACCATGCGGCCCGGGGTTGTGGATACCGGCATGCAGGCCGTCCTGCGCAATGAAGCGGGCAACGCCATGCCTGTCGAGCGGATAGCCTATTACCGGCAGCTCAAAGAGCGCGGGGAACTGGAGCCGCCGGAAATTCCGGCCCGTGCCATTGCCTGGCTGGCACTTTTTGCTCCTTCCGATTTTAGCGGCAAATTTCTGGATTATGATGACCCGCGTATCAGCAGGCCAGCGATTGAGGTGTTCGGGGGGGAACAAGGGTGATAGTGCTGATGATCATCGGCATATTATCTTTTTAATTGTTGACTGCAGTTCCATAAAATCAATTTTCAATTCTTCTCGCAGATCTTTCCTATCATTCTGACTATAATCCAGGCCGAAGCGCAGATTAATGACAATGTCTTTTTCCCGGCAGTAGCTGTCCAGAGAAGCTTTGGTCATGCTGCCGATTAAAAAGGCGCCGGATTCGGCCCCCCATTCAAAGTGGGGGCCGTCACCACCGCTGTCTCCCATCAGGATGATCTTTGGGGCCTGAATGGCCAGGGAGTTTGCAACCGCTGCGGTATTGCTGCCCTTGTCCCGGGTCTCAAACAACTCATATATTTGGGGGGGGTCGGTGTGGAGTCCGGGGTAGCGTATCAGGGGGTGGGCTGAGAGAACCGGCACCGGGGGCAGCAGTTTTTTGGCAAAAACGCGCTGGAAATATCCGATCATGCCGGTGGAGTTGAGCATAAACAGGATCTGGTTATCCAGGCACCACTGGATCAAATCGGGCACGCCGGTATAGGTGGCGAACGATTCATCCAGGTAGGCATCCATCTGATCCGGTGACAGGGGATCCGGGAGCAGACCCTTGATTTTGGCGGCGGCCTGGCCCAGGGAAATCCGGTTGCCGGTGTACTGACGAAAAACAGCGGTTAAATCTGCTTCCAGGTCCGGATAGTTGAAGGCCAGGCAATCAAAGGGACCGTTCGGCGACAGACACTCGCTCCAGTCTGATGATACGATGGCTTTGTAAGACGCAGTCATAGCGGTCGCGCATTATCCTGTTATTCTTTTGTTTTTTTTGCTTTCTGGTTCCTTTTTTGCTTTTTTTCCTTCTTTTCTTTTTTCTCTTTCTCGTTGTCCTCTAAATCCTCTTCTTCACTGGAAAGGTTCTTCTTTTTCTTTTTTTTCTCTTCTTCTTCTTCTTCCTGCCCCGGAGGAACATCGGATTGCCAACCTTTCTTCTTGCCCTTATCCCAACCTGCAGGGCGAGCATTGTTTTGGTTTTTGCCCTTGCCCTGGGCAATTGCCAGTGACCCGATGAATACAACCGACAGCAACAATATGAACAGTATTTTAATTATCCGTTTAAACATAATAGCTCCTTTTTGAGGTTGATTCTGCTTTTCATTAACCAAACATAATCTGGCCGCTATCATAAAGGGGGCGGGCGGTTTTTCTTTGTGCCGGCCTCTCTTTATCAGAAATTATGATGGCTTATCGGTGATTAACAGACTAGCGGGATTTTTTTATTTTTTCCTCCAGCGTTAATATACGTTCGGCCTGCCGGGTCACCAGTTTCTCCCATTCTTTATCCCCCGATAGATGGGATTCCGCCAGACGGTTAAACGGCCTGGCTTCCGCAGCGAATCCTTTCATCAGCCAGGCTTCAGAGAGGTAGTAGTAATTCTGACCATTGTTGGGGTCCAGGCTGATGGCCTGCTCCAAAACCTGGATGGCATTGTCTGTCTTACCCGCTTCGATAAGCCGGCGGCCCTGGTCGGTGAGTTTCAACGATGCCAGTGCCCGGGGGCTGGGCTGGGCGGTTTCTTCCGGCTCTTGCCGTTCCTCTTGGGAAATCTCTTCCCGGGCCGCGTCAGTTTCTTCAACCGGCCTTTCTTTAACGCATCCGGTTAATCCCATACATAACAGGCACATAGCGGTTATGCAGATCATTATAGAAGCTATCTCAAAAATGTCTTTTGGTCCAATCTCTTTGTTGGTACCTCGTTTCAACTCCTCGAAATACTCAAGTATTCCTCCGGGTTGAGACTCGGTCCCGCCGCGACCTTGAACCAAAATCCTATTTTTGAGATGGCTTCTAATCTTCATTGAATAACTTTTTTACGCCCTCAATGAGGTCTTTTAGACCTGATTTGCTGTGCAGCCGACAATGTTCTGTTGGCACCTTGTCAGCCAGAAAATATTCTTCTGTCGGTTGGGGGCATGCATTTTCATTGGCCAGCAAACCGGTGACATCACAAACAGTTCGCTTTTCAACCCCGGGCGGCACTTTAAATCGGGCTTCAGAAATGTACTGTGGGATCGAATTCATCAGTTCGGCCCAGATCGGCAATGCGGCCGAAGACCCTGTGGACAGAATCGGGTCCCCGTTGTCAAACCCCACCCACACCAGGGCCAGGATGTCGGGGGTATAGCCGACAAACCAGGCATCTCTGAAATCATTGGTGGTGCCCGTTTTGCCGGCCACCGGCCAGGCAATCCCCCTGTTTTTTAAAGATCGCGCCGTTCCCTCGGTGACAACGCTTTGAAGCATAAAATTGATAATAAACGCTTTTTGCGGCGGAATCAACCGTTCGATTTGCAGATGCTTTTGTTCGAGGGTTTTTCCGTTTTCGTCAACAACGCTTTTCAGGGATAAGGGATACGGCTGCACGCCGTCAGCAGCAAAAACGCAATAGCCGCGTGCAAGTTCGAGCGGTACGACTTCAAAAGCGCCAAGGGCAAGGGAAGGATAGGCCTTTAACGGTGTCGAAAAATTAAATTGGCGGGCCGTAGCGACAATGTGATCGAGCCCGGTCTTCATGGCAAGATCGACGGTGGCCAGGTTGTAGGACATGGTGAGCGCATTTCTTACGCTGACGGTATATTTGGTTACCGGCTCAAAGTTTTGAGGCGCCCAGGTTTTGCCATCCACAGTATAGCTCCGGGGCTGGTTGGACAGCATGTCGGACGGGGAGAATTGGTCCAGACTGCTGAGATAGATAAAGGGTTTAAAGGCGCTGCCCGGCTGTCGCCGGGCCTGGATAATTCTGTTAAATTGGCTGATGCTGTAATTGCGGCCACCCACCAGGGCCAGGATGTAACCGGTGCTGGGCTGCATGACGACAACGGCACCCTGAAGTTTTTTGGCCGGGTCGTCGCGGCGAAGTTCGGATTTTATACGTTCCAGGCGTGCAAGACCATTTGCCAGCGCATTTTCAGCCGCTGACTGAACCTGGCTGTCCAGGGTCGTATAAATGGAGAGCCCCAGAGTGGTCAGATCTTCAGGGCGATACAGGTTTTTGAGCTGCTGCTCGAGGTAATCGACAAAATAAGGCGCTTTTTTGCCATGCACGCTAAATCCGACCGTTTTGACAGGAACCTTCAGATCCGCCTGAAGCGCCTCCTTTGGGAGCCAGCCCTTACTGTGCATAGCAGTCAAAACAACATTGCGTCGGCTGAGACAGCGGTTTTTATCCTGATAGGGTGAATAGTGATTGGGGGCTTTAATCAGTCCGGCAATGGTTGCCGCCTCAACCCGGGAAAGCTCATTTACCGGCTTTCCGAAATAAAAATAAGACGCTTCCCCAACGCCGTTAATGGCCGCAGTTCCTTTTTGACCCAGGTAAATTTCATTCAGATAAATCTCCAGAATTTCTTCTTTTTCGTATTCAAGCTCAATAATTACCGAAATTAGAACTTCCTTTAGTTTACGCGTCAGCGTCTTGGCCGGTGTAAGAAAAAAATTTTTGGCCAGCTGCTGGGTCAGGGTCGACCCCCCCTGCCGAATGGACCCATGACGCAAATTGGTCATGAAGGCCCGCAATATTCCCCGCAAATCGACGCCGGGGTGTTGATAAAAGCGGCTGTCCTCAGCCGCCAGCACTGCATGGATAAGGTGCCCGGGAACCTGTTGGATTGAAATTAATTGACGGCGTTCACGCTCAGAACCGAAGTACAGGCTGATTTCCTCGGGTTCCAGTTCCAGTATTGAAATGACCTTGCCATCTACGGTATGGATGATCGACTCGATCCTATCTTCTGTCATGGCGATATGCACTGGAAAACCCCTTCGATTGTTCCAGGGGGTGTTTAAGTCGTTAAGAAATATGGTAATGGCATCCGGCGAGATTTGCAATTCCCCTTTTTTGGCAGGTTGGTGGGGTACGAATCGATAGTTTAGAGCGCTGAGTTTATCTTTTAAATCAATCGGGTTGATGCGCTGGCCGGGATAGAGCAGGGTCGTATCAGAATATACCCTGGACGGAACGCTCCAGCGCCGGGCCGAGAAGCGTTGTTCGATATGGGTCGAGAGATACCAGCCATATAAAAATAAGCTTACGCAGAGAAGCATTATTAACAAAAGAAAGCTTATGGTAATTTTTTTCAGCATAGATTCCTTAATCCGGATCTATCGGTATTCCATTATTCCATCATTCCAATATTCCATCAGGTGCTATATCTGTTTTAACGATGATCATTTTAACAAGCAGTTATTGCTATTTTAAAGCCGATAATTGTTACGATTTGTTCCACCCCTGCAACCCCCAGAGCAATGCCCCCAGAGCTACAGCGCTGATAAGCGCGGAAACCAGGCCTGTTGCGAATATTCCCCCGATCAGCCAGACCGGTCCGCCGATCAAAGCACCGACCACCCGGCCGAGACCGGCTGCTCCCAGATAAGTTGCCATCATGGTCGCACGGGTTTCGGGCAACAATTCGGTTGCCATGGACACGCTGGCCACAATCATAAACTCAAAAGCCACAAAAATGAGAAACAGACTGACAAAGGCCATGGTAATCGTTTGGCTGACAAGCGGCAGGATTACATAAAAGATAATACAGATCATCAGTCCGGTCACTACCGATTTTTTTAATCCAATCCGATCCGCCAGGGTGGCCGTCATGGTTTCACCCAATAATTCAGCCAGGCCAATCGCACTGGTCCCCAGGCCCAGGGCGACGATACTCAAACCAAATGATTGTTCAAGCCAGGCCCCATAGACGACAAACAGGTTGTCATTGGCCGCACTGACCAGAAAGATGAACGCCAGCGCTCCCCGAGCGGTTTTTGCCCGCAACACCCGCTTCCAGGCTTCCTGCAGGTTGATTTTCGAATCCTGCCTGGTATGGTCGTTATTTGCCCGGGGTATCAACATAACCAGCGCGGCAATTCCCAGCAAGGCCAGCACGCCC
>JBATKU010000283.1:0-3731 GCA_049669725.1 Desulfobacterales bacterium | reverse complement strand
AATTTTTCTCCTGAAAAAAACAACAACTCCGGCGTGTACATAACCACACGGTAAATAATTTCACGAATTTTACCGATGCTAAACAGTGCGATTCCGACGATTAACAGGGCCCCTAATTTTAGCAACCCATTGAAAACAGTTTGCAGAGTTTCCAGGTTAAGCTGATAGGATCCAAAAGCAACATTTTGGTCAGAATCTATCTGCAGAATGCCAACGGTTAACATAAACAATAAGAGTAAAATGCAGATGTCGAAAACGCGTTCGGCAACTACCGTCGCCAGGCCGGTGGTAAAAGGTATTTTCTCCTCTTTTTGCAGGATGACCGGGCGGGCGACTTCACCGAGTCGTCCCGGCAGCACACAATTGATCATAAACCCGATCATCATGGGATGATATGCGCGCCAGACACTGATCTTACTCTCTGATTCCAAAATGATACGCCACCGCCAGGCCCTTAATATAAACGATAAAAACGTAATGGCAACTGCCGGTAGAACCCAAAAATAATTAATCGATGCCAGATAATTGAAAAGTTCCGCCAGGGGAACATTTTTAAAAGCAAAATAGAGGGCTGCTACCGATATAAAAATGCCCCCGATAAAGGAGGCGGCCATTTTTTTTGTCATTTCGAAAAAATTTCCCGGGCCGCGGCGATATCATTTTTAATCTGCTCGATCAGCTCCGAGATGTTGGAAAATTTGATTTCATCCCGTATGCGTTTGATAAAATTTACGCGAATTTTTTCTCCATAAATATTATCATCAAAATCGAGTATGTGCGCCTCAACTGTGAACTCATGATCTTCAAAGGTTGGACTGTATCCGATGTTGGCAACGCCGTTGTGCTGACCTCCTCTGCATTCAACTGTAACGGCGTAGATGCCGGTTTTGGGGCATAGTTCATCGTGCAGGTTGATGTTGGCGGTTGGAATGCCCAAAAGCTTGCCCCCGCGGTCACGACCGGTCACCACTCGACCTCTGATCTGGTATTGGCGTCCCAGCATTTTTTCCGCTTCCGTCATATGGCCGTCTGTTACCAGTTCTCTGATTTTGGTACTGCTGATCCTGCCCGTAATCCCTTTGGACGTCTTAATCCAATTGGCTACGATGACCTCAAAGCCATAATCAGGGGCATAGGATTTCATCATAGCGATGTTGCCCTCACGATTTCTGCCAAAACTGTAGTCTTCACCGACCACAATGGCCTTCATGCCGATTTTTTTGACCAGTAAATCTTTGATAAATTGATCGGCGGGCAGGGATGCAAAGGTCTTTGAAAATGGAACACAGATGAGGACATCGATGCCCGTTCGCCCGATCAGTTCGACTTTTTGCTCATAAAGGGTAATCAGGGGAGGGTGGCCGTTTTGTTTTAATACCCGAATCGGGTGGGGTTCGAATGTCATGGCAATCGATGTCCCATCGATGGTCTCGGCTTTTTCGATAACCTCATGGAAAAGGGCTTGATGTCCGATATGAACGCCGTCAAAATTTCCGATGGTAATGACCGCATTTTTAAACGGCTCATGAATTTTATCAAGATGGTCAACGATCTTCATAAAGTCTAATATCCAACTCCATATAATTCTATGACAATACTAAGAATCTTGTGATTTCCGTATATGTAAGTAGTGGAAGAATGGAATATTGGAATGATGGAATAATGGTTATTAAACGGAACTTACCATTTCAAATATTTGATTGTTTAACATACGACACTCTATTTATTAGGTCCATATGGCTGGTTCCGTACCAGATTTCGAACTCCCATGCTGGAAGTCAAACCCCACTATTCCATTCTTCCATCATTCCATTACTCCCCTTGGGACATAGGAAAATTTCCATGTATGTCGTAAAATTAGTTTGCAAACTTTCAATGTGGCCGGCAAATATGGCTTGACATCAATAATAAAAAAGATATATTTAGTCCGAACTTTAGATTAAATCAATCTTTTTCCACATGCCGAAGTGGCGGAATTGGTAGACGCGCTAGGTTCAGGGTCTAGTGTGAGTATTCACGTGGGAGTTCGAGTCTCCCCTTCGGCACCACAATAAAATCAATAAGTTAAGCCATAAAAGCTCTTAAAATTGAGAGCTTTTTTGTATTATTGTGACTATTTTTCAAAAAGGTCTCATTTTTGTCGATTGCGTCTATCATATCACCTTGATCCAGCGTGTCATACCTCAAGTCCATATCATTCGGATTTGAGTGACCAAATATAACCATCCTGACATTATTATCAACATCCGCTTTTCGTTCAATCATTCGGAATCAACCTTCCTTTTTTAACCTATCGATTTAATAAAAATTTTACCTTTCAGTTCTACCGAAATAGCCTTAGATTTATGACTGTACCTACAATGGCTCTACAGCATTGGAAACAGTCGCAGGACGGCATAATTCTCCAGCAGCTTTGTTGTTGACATCAGATGTTAAAATACTATATGAAGTAATGGAATTTCTCAAAAAAGTCGCCTAAACTCTAAGGATTTATCAAGAACCTGCCGTCTACAAGTATTGAAGAAAATACTTCCCGCCAACTAATCGATTTGTTTTATTCGCATATTCTTATTAGTGAAAGGGGATTTCAATGAACCGAACGTATATCCAGAATATCCTACTGCTCGCCGTTGGGACAGTCTTTCTATCTTTGCTTTTTCTATCCTGTGGTGGTAGCAGTGATGATCCTTTAAATACTCAGGATTCACCAATATTTCCACCCGCAGTATTTATCGCCGATAAGGATTCGGACGGGGTCGACGAGCTGTATGCCTCCTTCGACGATGGCGCCAGTATTGTCAAACTCTCAAACGCGCTGGTTGCCGGGGGTGATGTGGTCGCTTTTCTGGTATCGCCCGATGGTTTTTTCGTAGCTTATGTGGCTGACCAGGATACCGATGGTGTATTTGAACTTTATGTGGTTATCGTGGATAAAACTGCTGGTGACACAGCTGTGAAGGTTTCACGGCCCATGGCGGGCAGTGGTATATTACGTCTACCTTCCGGGGAATATAGTTTCGGGTGGGCACCGGACAGTTCCCGAGTTGCCTATATTGCTAATCAGAATTCAGCCAATGCTTTCGAGCTTTTCACTTCCAAACCTGACGGTCAGGAGAATGACCTTGTTTCGGATTTGCCTAATCCAGTGACCAGTCCCGGCCGTGATGTCAAAGCTTTCGAATGGGCGCCAAACAGTACCTTGATTGCCTATGTCGCAGACCAGGATAGTAACGGTCAATTTGAGCTATATGTCTCTCCCTCCGATTCTAATATTGGTAATCGTAAGGTCTCCGGTATTTTTGTGGTCGGCAGCGGTGTGAGAGAGGTCCCCCCGGTGCCTTCCGGAGAATATCTTTTCGGCTGGGCGCCGAATAGCTCTCGTCTGGCCTATATTGCCAATCAGGTTGCACAGAATATATTCGAACTCTTTACATCAACTCCTGACGGCGCCACCATTCTAAAGCTATCAGGTGATATGGGCAATAACGGAGAAGTTGACGAATTTGTGTGGGCACCGGATAACGGCAAAATTGCATACCTGGCCGATCAGATAAATGACGTAGGAGTCGAGCTTTATACAGCTTTGCCAGATGTCAGCCAGAGCTTTCAGCAAAATTCGGCAGGTTTAGTGGTAGGCAGCAATGTGACTGGATTTGAATGGGCGCCCAACAGTTCCAGAATCGCTTTTCTTGCCAATAAAATTGTTACAAGATTTGCATTATATACAACCT
>JBATKU010000282.1:0-2002 GCA_049669725.1 Desulfobacterales bacterium | reverse complement strand
CTCCTGCCCACTGGATATCCAGCACACTGCTTGCATCGAAGCGATCATCGTCAATACATAACTCCACCTGTCCACCATAGTGCTGCACAATCTTGGCAACCAGCAGACTGGGGCGTGCGTGGAATCCGAGTTCCTGTGGGATACCCACTTTAATCTTTGCCCGCTCGATATTTTCATTGAGAATTTCCCGCGCCAATTCCTGACCGGTGGTCAAAAAATGACAGGCGTAAAAAAGGCCGTAATTTATGGTCCGGTCAAGGAGTGTTGCGGGTTCAACCAGGGAGGATAGCCGGTCTTGAATGACTTTATAGGTGTTTTTATAACCGGCTTCATGCAGGTGACGTTCGTAAAAATGAAGCAATCGCCCCACCATCTGGAGAAGGTGAAACACGACTGAAAAGAAACCTCTTAACTGCTTTAATTTTCGATTGCCATAAAGGAAGCCGCCATGAATGACATAGGTGTCAAAGGAGGACTGGAGACTATGCAAAAGCATCTCATAGCGTCGGATCTCAACTTCATTGACTCTGTCGGGAATAAGGGTCAGGATGTCTTCATATTTGTAAGGATCATAGAATTTCAGCTGGTCAAAATCTTTGGTAATGTTTAGAAAGTCATTGGCAATTTTAACAATGTTCTTTTTCTGCGAATCCTTGTCCTGATCGTCAATGTCATACCGCAGAAAATCTCGGGTGGTGATGCTCGGAAAATCATCGGCCACAAATCGATCCTGTGGGATTGGAATGGAATGAATCCGAGCTTCCTCCAGGATGACCGGTGCCATTTTTATCAAGGTTTTTGTTAAAAAATCAAGGGTAACATCCCCTTCCTTTTTAAAGTCGCTGTATTCCGGAAGATCGTAAAAGGCAAGGCGATTGGTTAAGTGTTTCTGAAAGTTGGCCCCCAAGCTCAGGTGTCGCACGGCTGCCGAAAGTTCACGGTAAAAATACCAATCCTTATTATTTTTGGCGCCATGGTAATCCAAAAAATCCTCGAGAAGCATAGAGGTGGATATCAACTCTGAATAGAGTTTTTTAGAAAATCCATTTCTTGGATCATTTACAGCGGATATATAGAGACAACATTTCAGATAATCATGGGAAAAGATGCGGACTTTTTTTTCAAAGGAATTTTCGTGGTTGGATTGTGAGTTCACCATAGATTGAATGTCATCCTTAGTCGTTTTTGGGTGGTCGGCCATTGGTCACTGGCAGATAGAGAATCGGTTCCAAACTAATATTTAAATTTTACCGATAATAAATTCGCAGCCCGTTTAATTGGTTTCATGTGTCGGGTGTCAGCCTATCCGCCCGTCATGAATATCGAATATCGAATGTCGAATGTCGAAGGAATGTATTCTGTCTGTTTTATAAAAAAGAATGAGCAAAGCGAAACCACCCTTCGAAATTCTGCGGTTCTTTATTCTGCGGTTCTGCGGTTCGCTGTTCGGCAACTCGAAGTCTCATACGAACACCGCCACAGGCCTGAACACTGAAACCCGAAACCTTGAAACCCAATACCTCACTAAACGGCCGGAGCAACCCATAAGCCGAATTTTGTTCCCGATCCGGGTTACCCCAAACCGAGCAACGATCATTCATCTATGGATGCCGGTTGCCCGGCATCTCTTGCGACCTACCCGGGAACTCGGGCGGGCTGCCCTCAAACGCTCCCCTATTTGGTCTTGCACCGGGTGGGGTTTGCCAAGCTTCCCCGGTCACCCGGAGAACTGGTGCGCTCTTACCGCACCGTTTCACCCTTACCCGGCAGCGGACCGGATAGTCCGGTGCCGGGCGGTATACTTTCTGTTGCACTTTCCTTCGCGTCGCCACGACTTCATGTTATGAAGCACCCTGCCCTGTGGTGTTCGGACTTTCCTCCGGATCAACGCGTTGATCCAGCGATCGTTTGTTTTACTCCGGCCGTTTGTTATGGTCTTCCCAATAAATAATCCTCTCACAGCTGGGACAGTTCTTCAAGCTGTTGCGATGCTGGAGATCAA
>JBATKU010000281.1:0-2629 GCA_049669725.1 Desulfobacterales bacterium | reverse complement strand
ATTTTATACTGTTTCAGTCAGCCATCTTCTCCTAGTATCCTAGATATTCACCAACCAACTTGACATGAATACGGTCTTGTATCATGTGGCCTTCGATCGTGCTCCACATGTTGCAGATTCGCTGGGGGGTTTTGCAATCGCTGCACAGCCCGGTTTCCACACAGGGATTCTTCATCCCGTAGCGGATATTGTTGACCGGTGCGGCGTAATGCTTCACCCGGGCCACGGCCGATTCCAGGTCAGGGACCACCTTGTTCATGCCCACCACCAGGATCACCTTTTCGGGACCGAAGGCCATGGCCGCCACCCGGTTGCCCATGCCGTCGAGATTGACCAGTTTTCCGTCCAGGGTAATGGCATTGGTGCTGGCGATCATGACATCGGCAATCAATCCCTGACGCCTGAGTTCCATGCCTTCCTCGGGTGACAATTCAGGCCGATACGGATCGATCAGGTTGACTTCCGGCAGGGCTGCAACCGCCTCCCACAACCCCATGCCCACGGCAGTCATCGATCCACAGCGAAAGACGGTTTTGCCCGACGGGATCATTTCAAGAATTTCGTCTTTGGCCTGGTCGGCTCCGACAGCGTAGCTGCCCGCCATGCGGCGTTTCTCAAGGTTTTTTATGATGGTTCGGGCCACTTTTTCGTTCCACACCGCCTGGTGTTGATCCATGGGATACCTCCTTTTGAATTAGCATGGGGTTATTTTAGAAAAGAATTAAAACTCATCATACTTATTAGTGCTTGAAGATCAATTAAAAAAGTGGGAAGAAGAATTCAACTTCCTGATCAACCCGCTGCATCCTGATTTTAAAATACTGTCCAGCGGAAACGCACAAAAATTCGTATTTGACCCCCGAATAAAAATCTGACAGATCTTTCAAACTGCCGCGGCGCAGCCACAAGGCGAAGACGGGCCGGCCAAATTGATATAAGTCCTTTGACATTTTGCCAAAGTCCTCGAATTGCGGGATATAAAAAACCGGAGCGAAGCCAAATTGGTTTACCCCGGTTTTCATCATTTCCCCCTAGAGGAATTTGTTATTTTTTATTCTTCCAGTTGGCTGATAAATTGGTCCACCGATAACGTCTGCCCCAACAGCGGAAATATTTTCTGTTCGGAGTGATTTTGCTCTTCTTCTGAATTGGTAGCGGTAGCATCTTTTATTACCGTAACCCCATAGCCCCTGTCATAAGCAGTACGGGATGTGCTTTCAACACAGAAATTGGTCAAAAACCCACCGATAACTACGTTCTTAATATTGCCTTCCTTTAACAATTCGTCCAAATTGGTATTGTTAAAGCCGCATAAGGTGCATTTACCGCCGACAACCTTATCCCCTTCCTGCGGTTTTAATTCGTCGATGATTTCTGCTCCCCAAGTTCCCTCGCGAAAGGCATCAGTGTCTGCCACAGCTTTGACAATGCCCTGCATCTGATGATCTTCAAAATATTTCTCATTAAATACAAAAGGGGAATGGATAATCTGCGCACCTTTTTTACGAGCTTCCTCGGCCAATTTCATAGCGTTGGGGATTGTATTCTGTCGGGAGATTTCTGCCTGCACACCGCCATGTAATTTGCCGCCTTCTTTGCAAAAATCGTTTTGAAATTCTATTAGAACCACTGCGGTTTCTTTTGCCTTCATTTTTTGCCTCCTTATCATTTTTTGTCGGGTTTTGCTTTGTGATCTGCAGATGAATGCGCATTACTGCCGTATACCTCAACATAAGCGTCATGTGAGCTGCAACCTTTTCCCCAGTGATCTCTCACTTTCTTGCCGATAAATGAATCCGGATATTTACGTCCTATGTTGCAGCCGGGACAGATCTTGCTCCATCCTGCCAGCACTTTTTTCATTTCCATGATTGCCTCCTTTCCGTTGTTGTCAATTTATAAATCCGCAACCCATAGAAACTGAATCCCGTGTCGTTCGGTCCATTCTCTAATGCCATTTCCTTCTCTTTAAAAGGATATTTCTGCCATATTTTTGGGATATCCCAATACTTTCCTACCGCCAATTATGGCCCTATCATTTGTAACTGGCTCGGTTTTAGAATATGAATTACTGATGGACAAATCTTTAGAACGGACAGAGTCGGATTAGAGATTCAGAATGGTGTATCGAGTTCCAATTCAGAATGGAAATGGTCGCAAAGAATAGTATTGAGATTATTCAACTATGTCAATATTGAAATTACATGGTGTCTTGAATTTTAGTTTAGATGGACACACATTGGGATAGATTTCAAAACTCGAAACAGTCATTCAAAAGCCCGAGATTTGCATAGTACCATGAAAAACGATCTTGACATGACGGATTTTCATGGTAATGTAAGGCCATGATCCGCCGTAGATCCATACTTTCTGCGCTAAATACTGCACTTTCCCGCAGCCGTGTCGTCGTGTTGGTGGGGCCTCGCCAATGCGGTAAAACTACCCTTGCCCGCGAGTTGATTGAAGAAGATTCTGTCAACTATTTTGACCTGGAGGACCCGGCGAGCCTGGCCCGGCTGGATGAACCTATGACCGCTTTGAGGCCATTGAATGGATTGGTAGTAATCGATGAAATCCAGCGGCGCCCCGATCTTTTTCCTGTACTGCGGGTGCTTGCCGACCGAAAGGG
>JBATKU010000280.1:0-10003 GCA_049669725.1 Desulfobacterales bacterium | reverse complement strand
GGTTCAAAGTGAACTGCTGATAGAGATTGATCGCAGGTTTAGGGAACTGGAAATCGAAATCCCCTTCCCCCAGAATGATTTGCATTTGCGCAGCGTGGATCAATCTGCCGGGGCCGCCCTGCAAGCTTCGGGCATCAAGGAGATAGATGCAGGTTCTGATTTTTGAGATTGCTTCTAATTGTCACCAAAGAAAGGAGAACAGGATGGGTATATTAGTTTGGATAATTTTGGGTCTTGTTGTTGGGGTGATCGCTAAATTACTTATGCCCGGCAAAGATCCGGGTGGTTTTATCATCACGATTATCCTCGGAATTGCCGGTGCGTTTGTCGGGGGATGGATAGCATCTGCTCTCGGAATCGGAAGCGTTACCGGTTTTGATATCCGCAGCCTGGCAATCGCTGTCGGAGGTGCCGTGCTGTTACTGGTAATTTATCGGGTTGTTAAAAAATGACGTCAACGGGACGTTGACGTCATTAGTTATTTGTTAATCGTTTAAACAAATATGGATCGACTGAATTAGTCCGTGCAGCACCACTTCTAATAACAAATAACCAATCCGCCGCGGCGGATTAACAGCTCATTGAGCGTTTTACGCTCAATGAGTTACACTTCCTTGAAGGCCGATTCGGGAAAAAAGCAGTAGGGGCATTCCTCCGGCGGATCCTCCCCATAGTGAACATATCCGCAAATCCGGCAGCGCCAGGCTGTTTTGCCCTCATCGCCTTCAAGCTCAGTGGGATCCATTTCGCGATGGATCGGCAAATCTTCCAGGGGCGGCATGGCCGGCTGATATACGTTCGTGGCGTATCCTGAAACTATATATCTCTGGACCTCGCTGGTACCTTCGTAAATTCTGAACAGACGTGCATCCCGCAGCAGTTTTTCAATCGGAAACATTTTGGTGTATCCATAGCCGGCAAATATCTGCAGGGCTTCGTTGGCAACCTCCAGACATGCTTCGGTGGAGTAAAATTTGGCGATGGAGGCCGTAATGGTCGGGTCCGTACCCTGGTCTGCTTCCCAGGCCGCTTTCCACACCAACAGGCGCGAGGTTTCAACCTTTTGATACATTTCAGCGATTTTGTGCTGAATAGCCTGAAAATTGGCAATTTGGGTGCCGAAGGCGCGGCGTTTATTGGCATAATCAATGGCGTATTCCATGGCCGAACGCGCTGTGCCCACTGCAAAGGCACCGATGGCCGGGCGGGTGCGGGAAAAGGTCTGCATCGCCAACATAAACCCTTCTCCCGGCGGGGCCAGGATGTTGTCCTTGGGAACCCTGACATCTTTGAAATTAATTCCCGTCGTATTGGATCCGCGCTGACCCATCTTGGGGATTTTGCGTCCGATGGATACCCCCGGCCAGTCTTTTTCCACCAGAAAGGCACATATGCCCTCATGCTGGGAGTCCGGATCCACGGTAGCAAACACGGACATGTAGTCGCTAATACCGCCGTTGGTGATCCAGTACTTGGTGCCGTTTAGAATATAGTCATCCCCGTCCCTTTCGGCTTTGCAGCGGATACCGGCCACATCCGATCCCATGGTGGGCTCGGAGGTCGCAAAGCAGATCAGTTTGAAATCTTTTAGAATCTTAGAAAGGTATTTCTTTTTTAAGGGTTCATTTTTTGACAGTATCAAAGGCTCCATTCCCAGGGAGTTGTCAAAAATCGTGGTGGCCAAACCCGGGCAGGCCGCGGCCAGTTCTTCGGTGAGAATGACACTTTCGATCAATCCCCAGCCTTTCCCGCCATATTTTTTGGGTATATCCCCGTTGATCAGGCCGGCGGAATAGGCTTTTTTTAAGACTTTCAAGGGTGTCTCATCAATTTCATCGTAATACCAGGCAACGGGCAAAATTTCTTTGAGCGCAAACTCACGGGCCTTTTTCTGCAATTTAAGCTGCTGGGGGGAAAGTTGAAAATCAAGCATAAAGTGTCCTCCTCGGCTGGGGATTTTCTGTCAATCAACAAATGCACGGCTTGAGCCCTTGTTATAGCTTTTTCATTACCATATTTGTGCTCGATAACCAACAAGAACCGCACGATTTTATCTATACCAAATTCAAGTCTTCCCTGCTGTCTCTTGTATCACGACTCTCGATATTGGATTCTTGATGCTCGATAATGCAATACTGAAAATCAGATTTCCTGTCCTTCATCGAGTATCGAGCATTCAGCATCGAGTATTTAGTAACGAGCATTGTGTATCCAGTATCGAGTCTCGAATATCATGACTGGACTTTGTTCATCCGCCATGTTATTGCGTCTATCTTTTCCTGCTGGCAACTATGATCACATATCTCAAATTATTATTGATGGCATTTTTCTGGGGCGGCACCTTTGTCGTTGGTCGGACGCTGGCCCAAACGGTCGGTCCCTTTGCGGCGGCCTTTTTCAGGTTTGCTATTGCCTCCGTATTTCTGGTCTTTTTAATGAGGAGGGCCGAGGGCCGGTTGACCTGGCCTCAACAAAGCCAGATAATTCCGGTTATCCTTCTCGGGCTGACCGGCGCCTTGCTGTACAATTTCTTTTTCCTCAAAGGCCTTAAGATGATTGAAGCCGGACGGGCTTCGGTTATTATTGCCAACAACCCGGTTTTTATTGCCTTGTTTTCGGCTTACTTCTTTAAAGAACGCCTGAATCTGGTAAAAGTTATCGGTATAATTATCTCTGTGACGGGAGCCATCATCGTTATTTCCCGCGGCAGGGTTTTCGAAGTTCTTCAGGGCGGATTGGGATTGGGTGAGATGTATATTTTCGGCTGTGTGGCCAGCTGGGTGGTGTTCTCATTGATCGGCAAGGCCCTCATGGAAGGCCTGTCGCCCTTGCGCTCGGTTACCTATAGTTCGATAGCAGGGACCCTATTTCTGGCAGTGCCTGCGTTTTTAGAAGGCGGTTTCGGTTTTCTGGCGTACTCGCTGTCTGAATGGGCCGGCATTTTCTATTTGGGGTTTTTCGGCACGGTGCTGGGGTTTCTCTGGTACTATCAGGGTATTCAGAAAATCGGCCCGACCCGGGCAGGCTTGTTTATCAATTTTGTTCCGATCAGTGCCATCCTGCTGGCCTACATATTTATAGGGGAACCGATAACGATGTCTCTTTTAATCGGGACGGTACTGGTGTCTTCAGGTGTGTATCTGACCAACAGACCGGCATCATAGTGCATCGCCCCAATTGTGATTTAGTTTAGGTCTAATTCATGCTCAATTTTATTCTTTATGCCGCCGCCGCCCTTATCTGGGGTTCGACCTGGCTGGGCATCAAACTGCAGCTGACCCAGGTGCCCCCGATCCTGTCGGTCGGCTATCGGTTCTGCCTGGCTGCGCTGATTCTGGCTGCCTACTGTCTTTTGCGCAAAAAGCACCTGGCCTTCTCCCGGCGCGATCATTTATTTATGGCCATCCAGGGGTTCAGCCTCTTTGGTTTGAGCTACTGCATGAGTTATCTGGCCACTTCCTATTTGACCAGTGGATTGGTGGCGGTAGTCTTTTCCACCATTCTGATGTGGAATATCTTGAACTTGAAATTATTTATGGGTCAGGCCATCGCCTGGCGGGCATTCTGGGGCGGGATTTTGGGTCTGTTTGGAATTGGGATTGTGTTCTGGCATGACCTCTCAGCTTTTGCCGCCACCCGCGGCTTAATCGGATTGAGCATGGCATTGATCGGGGCATATCTGGCCTCGGTGGGCAATATTGTGGGCGCGCGCAACGCCAGGGCCGGGGTTCCCGTCACCCAGGCCAATGTATACGGTATGGCCTACGGCGGACTGCTGACCCTGGCGATTCATTTCGTGGGTGGCGGAGAACTTGTCATGGACTGGTCTGTCAGCTACCTGGCCCCCATGCTCTACCTAACCGTTTTCGGATCTATCGTGGCCTTTGGATGCTATATGCTGCTGATCGGCCGGATCGGGGCGGAATATGCTGCTTATGTCACCCTTTTGATGCCGGTCATCGCTTTGCTCCTGTCAACACTGTTCGAAGACTTCCTCTGGACTGCCAACACTGCCATAGGGGTTGTGATTGTTCTTGTCGGTAACCTGTTCATCTTAACACCCGCTGAAAAGCTAACCCGAGCATACCACAGGATAAGGCCTATTTAAAGACTTAGCGGAATTACTTTGACTTCTAATTTTTGGTGATTAAAGTTTTAAGAAATATGCAAATAGATCCCAACTTATTGAAAATATGAATCACACAAATTTTATGGAGGAAATGCAATGCGCCGATTGTTAAGAAATCGTAAATTTTTTAATGGGGTTGTCATTATTTTTGCTTTCATCCTGATACCCATATCAGGAGTATTGGCTCAGGATGATAAAAAGTCTCAACCAGCGCCGGTTACTACCAATAATCCCGACATATCGATAGCAGAACTGGAGTATCGCCTTCAGCCGTTGACCAAGGATGATTTGGCGGTGGAGGCCAATGGATGGCTACAAGTTCTAAAAAAGCATGTCGGGAAAGTCAGTGAAGTACAAATCAAGGCTTTGACCGCCGAAGGTGATGCGAAAACCGAATTGCTGGAATCAGTAACCAAGCTCAAAGAGCAGCAGACGGCTTTATCTGACCGCTTGAGGGCAGTGATCGATGAATTCAAATCAAAGGGTGGAGCCATTGAGGATTACGAAGCATATATGACTGCCATATCCGGCGTTAAGGTGGATGTTTCCGATACCGGTGCCGCCTGGACAGTGATAACGGGCTGGTTGACGTCATCTGAAGGCGGCATCCGGTGGGCCAAAAATATAGCCTTCTTTTTGATCATCATTCTGCTTTCCTGGATTTTATCAAATATAATCGGTAAGGCTGTCGAAAAGGCGGTGGCGAATATTAAAAGTGCCTCGGCACTTTTAAAGGATTTTATTGTCAACATAAGTCGCAAAGCCATTTTTGTAGTCGGTTTTGTCGTGGCCCTATCTATGCTGGAAGTTAACGTTGGACCGCTTCTGGCGGCGATTGGCGCTGCCGGCTTTATTATGGGTTTTGCCCTGCAGGGCACTTTAAGTAATTTCGCAGCCGGTATTTTGATCCTGATTTACCGACCTTATGATGTTGGTGATCTGGTCGAGGTCGGTGGTATGTTAGGCAAGGTGGATGCCATGACGATTGTATCAACAACCTTAAGAAAACCGGATAATCAAAAAGTCGTCATACCGAACAATATGATCTGGGGAGATATCATTACCAATATTACCGGTACCAGTAAACGTCGTGTGGATCTGGTTTTTGGAATTGGCTATAGTGATGACCTCGCGAAGGCCCAAAAAATCCTGGAAGACATTCTGGCAAATCACGAATCAATCTTAAAAGACCCGGCACCGGTCGTAAAAGTTCACGAACTGGCCGATTCATCGGTTAATTTTGTTGTTCGGCCTTGGGTCGAAACCGATAATTATTGGGATGTATACTGGGATGTTACCCGTAGCGTTAAAGAGCGGTTTGATGCTGAAGGGGTGTCCATACCATATCCGCAACAGGATGTTCATATGCATCAAGTCGCAGCAACTTGAAAGAATTTGGATGGGTTATGTGCCCGGATATTTGTGTCTTTAGTGTGGCAGAGAGAAAATGAGAAGACTACGATTACTGATCAGATCAATCGTAAAATGAAGTAAAAAAAGGAGAATTTTATCATGCGAAACTTTATATATGTGGTTTTGCTTTTATCTGTGGCCACTGTCGCATTTGGTGCCACAGGCACTTCGGTAACATATCAGGTCAATGGTCAATCTTATGAGGGGTATTACATCAGCCCGTCTGACCGGGCGCCTTTCGTATTGCTGATTCATGATTGGGATGGTTTAACAGATTATGAAGTCAAGCGTGCCAATATGCTTGCCGAATTGGGTTATGCTGTTTTTGCTTTGGATTTATTTGGCGCCGGCGTCCGACCCACCGAGGTAACAGATAAACGGCAGCATACGGGAGAACTTTATAAAAACAGAGAAAAAATGCGGGCCTTGATGCACGGGGCCCTTGATACGGCCAAGGCCAGGGGTGCAAATATAGACAATGCGGTTGTTGCCGGATATTGTTTCGGTGGCGCGGCAGTTCTTGAATTGGCGCGTTCGGGGGCTGATCTCAAGGGGTTTGCCACTTTTCACGGTGGATTGAAAACGCCACCTGGACAAAATTATGCCAAAACCCGGGGGGCGATCTTGATTATGCATGGATCAGCGGATTCGGCCATCACCATGGACCAATTTGCTGCTCTGGCGCAAGAACTCGAAGCGGCCGGCATTGCTCATGAGATGATAACCTACGGTGGCGCCCAGCATGCCTTCACCGTTTTCGGCCAAAATCGCTATCAGGAGACTGCGGACAAAAAGTCCTGGAAGCGCTTTCAGGAATTCCTTGCAGATAGATTGAAATAGTTACACTATATAATTTCTTCTGCATTTTGCTTAATTTAATGGGTGCCCCGGAAGTCCGAGCCCTTTCATAAGGGCTCTGCCAATAAAAAACCCCGCCGCAAGCAACGGAGTATCAACCGGAATATTTTTTAACGTCCTAAAGGGCGGGGAATTAACCCTTTATCCGCCTTTGGAGGACTCGTCCGCCGTGGCGGATTAATTCGAGTGCATATCCCGTGGCAGCAGGGATGCAGCGGGTTGATCCAGCAGCCAGATCAGCCGGCCGTTTTCCGGGCGGATCCTTTGCGGTGGATACCGGACTTCATCATCGCACAGCAGGGTGCGGACCATTTCGGCTTTGCCCCGACCGGACACGAGAAATGCCGCAGTTCTCGCCCGGTTTAATACCGGATAGTTCAAGGTCAGTCGATACACGTCCGGGTTGCCGCCTTTGGCACTGAGCACCCACTCCGGGCCTTTGTGTGAATCCGCTTGATCCGGGAACAAAGAGGCTGTATGACCGTCGGTGCCGATGCCTAAAAGTATCAGATCGAAAACCGGTGTTTTGGATCCGAAATAGTTCTTCAGTTCACGGCTGTAGGCATCGGCGCCGCCGGTCGGCGGGCCGAGGACCGGCATAGGATGGACCTGTTGTGATGGTATGGGTACACGGGAGATAAAGTCATTTCTTGCGGCACCGAAATTGCTCGCTGGATCGTCAACGGCCACCATGCGGTCGTCAACCCAGAAAAGGTGAATGTGTTTCCAAGGTATCCGATCCACATAGGGAGGCCCGGCCAACAGGCGATTCATCACCCGGGGAGTCGATCCTCCGGATAACGCCGCCGCCGTCTGCCCACGGCTTTGAACCGCATCTGCAACGGTTTGTTCGAAAAGTGCTGCTCCCGCTTTGGCCAGATGCCGTGCTTCGGGTACGACAATAATTTCCAGTTTCAAGTTCCCGCTTGACATATTACCCAAAAGCCTTTCATCGCCTCTTTCAACCTCAATCGACCGATTTAAGCCGTGTGACTTCCTCGGGTCCGGCACTGCCGGCCGGATATGTATACAGCATCGCGTCCCTGTTGCCGCACGATTCGCATTCGGCCAGAATTGGGGTCAAAAACGACCAGCACTGCTCCACGGCGTCCTGACGCCAGAAAAGCATGTGGTCTCCAAGCATACAGTCGAGCAGCACCTTTTCATAGGCATCCAGCACCGGCTGATGATTGCCTTGATAGTAGTGAAAGTCCATCGTAACTGATCTCAGGCAGACCCGGGCTCCTGGGAGTTTGGTCTGAAATGTCAGCGTGATCTTTTCCTCCGGATAGATGCCGAGTATCAGTCTATTAGCGCTGATGTTGGTGCCGATAACATCCCGGAACATGGAATGCGGAACGTGTTTGAATTGAATGCTGATCTGAGTGGTTTTTTGTGCCAGGCGTTTCCCGGAGGTTAGATAAAAAGGCACACCCTGCCAGCGCCAGTTGTCGATGAAGACCTTCATGCATGCAAAAGTCGGTGTCAACGACTGTGGATCCACATCAGGTTCATCACGATAAGCCGGTACTTTTTTGCCATCTATTACACCGTCACCGTATTGTCCTAATACAAGTCGATCTTGGAGCCGGTCTACTTCAAACGGCCGCAGGGCCCGGAAAACCTTAACGCGTTCATCCCTTACCCGATCGTCCTCGAAGGCCGAGGGCGGCTCCATGGCTGTCAAAGCCAGCAGCTGCATCATGTGATTCTGAAACATATCGCGTAATACGCCGGATTGCTCATAGTATCCGGCCCGGTGTTCGACGCCTAAAGTTTCGACTGCGGTGATTTCCACGTGATTCACGTAACGACGATTCCAAACCGGCTCGAAAATAGCATTGGCAAAGCGGAACATCAATACATTTTGAACTGTTTCTTTGGCCAGGTAATGGTCGATCCTGAAAACCTGTGGTTCCCTGAAATATTCATGGATGCTGCGGTCTAATTCGATGGCAGTCTGCAAGTTTCGACCGAAAGGCTTCTCCACCACCAGCCGTGACCAGCCGTTGCCGTTTGCTTTCTCAATTCCCAAACCGGACTGGCCGATCATCTGTGCGACCGGCGCGTACAAGTTCGGTGGCAGCGCGAGGTAGAAAAGCCGGTTGCCTTGTGTGTGGTGCTGCCGGTCGTGCTTTCTCAGTTTCCGAGCCAGAGTGTTGAATGTTTCCAGATCATCATATCCGACCGATTGGTAATAAATTAATTTTGAAAAGTCCGTCCAGGCGGATCGATCGACCAGGTGCGCCGATTCCATGTCGGATGCCAGTTTGTTTCGGAACTGTTCGTCATTGAGTTGCGTTCGACCGGATCCGACAATGGCAAAATTCCGTGGAAGACGGTCGTTGCGATACATATAAAAAAGAGACGGAATTAATTTACGGGCAGTCAAATCGCCGGTTGCCCCCATAATTACCAGCACGCAAGGGTCGTCGGGCGGCACTGTCGCACAATCCAATATACTGCTGCCCGTATCGGGTGACGCCACGCTGACCCTGGCCAGCAGGTTTTGCTGCGGATTGGTAAGCGTATCATTCATAGTAGTCTCCTAATATAGCTTTAATAAGCTGAATCAAATTCGCCGGTTTAGCAGCCCGGTCTGTTCGCATCCGGCAGGTTCCAGTCCCGGCGATGGTGGAGGAGGGAATGCGCTGGCAGGCAAAGATCAATCCTCAGGGGGAACCACCGCATGTCCGCCGAATTCACGGCGCAAAGCTGATAAAACGCGCTCTGTAAACGGATCTTTCTGGCGTGAGCGGAATCGGCGCATCAGGGAAAGCGTAATGACTTCCGCCGGCACACTGGTTTCGATCGCCTGCTGAACGGTCCAGCGGCCTTCGCCGGAATCATCGACATGGCCCGAAAGATCATCAATGCGCGCATTTTTTCGAAAGGCCCCTTCAGCAAGCTCCAACAGCCAAGATCGAACGACGCTTCCCTGGTTCCAGAGATGCGCGATGGCTGAAAAGTCAAATTCAGGTCCAAATTGAGAGGCTTCCATAATTTCAAATCCTTCTCCATAGGCTTGCATCATGCCGTATTCGATACCGTTGTGGACCATTTTGACAAAATGTCCGGCACCGGTTTTCCCGACGTGCAGATAACCGTCATCAGGGGCCAGGGTTTTGAAGATCGGCTCTAGATGTCGTGCTGTTTGTTTTTCACCGCCGACCATCAGACAATATCCGATTTCAAGCCCCCAAATGCCGCCGCTTACACCGACATCAACGTACTGTTGGCCTGATTCTTCCAGCTGCGCTGCCCGGCGGATGTCATCTTTATAGTAACTGTTGCCGCCGTCGATGATAATGTCGCCTGCGGAAAGAATTTCCGATAATTTGCTGATATGCTCATCGACGGTGGTTCCGGCCGGCAGCATGAGCCAAACGATCCGCGGGGGTTCAAGTTTGTCAACAACCTCCTGAAGCGAATAGGCCCCTTCGGCACCTCCTTTAACCAGTTCATCGGTTTTCTGCGGTGTACGGTTGTAGGCCACAACCTGGTGTCCGCCCCTTAGCAGGCGTTTGGCCATGTTCATTCCCATCCGCCCGAGACCAATTATTGCGAGCTTCATGATATTTCCCCCCTTCTTTTCCGATTCAA
>JBATKU010000279.1:0-2220 GCA_049669725.1 Desulfobacterales bacterium | reverse complement strand
ACCCTGATTCGAAATGCTGATACTCTTCGCTACTAAAGATGCTGTAGGTATGCAGATTAAATTTTTATAAACGAAGGCGTATTTTTTAGAATCAATTGACAAGCAGTGAGTGATGATCGGAATAAATAGGTCTCAATTTTGAGGCCCTTTTTATTTTAAAGAGCAAGGGCGGCGGATTCAAAATGAGTTACTGCCGCCCCTGCAAAGCAGTGGGCCTGTGCAGCCCACAAGGAACGGAAAAATGATACTCTATTGTTTTGTCAAACTCAAGCAACTTTACAAAAAAGAACGCGATTACCCATGGCAAAAGCCCAACAGCTGCCCGCGCTGTATCAGCTGTCGACTATGGGGACATGGTTATGCTCAGGCAATTTTTGATGGGTTCATACGCCCGCTGTTGCTCAAGCTTTATCGCTGCCCGGATTGTGGTTGTGTCATCCGGCTGCGACCCAAAGGGTATTTTAAGCGCTTTCAGGCGTCGGTTGAGACAATCCGGTCGAGCATCGCCTTAAAATCAAAAACAAATCGATGGCTGCCTGGCATTAGCCGCAGCCGTCAGTGTCACTGGTTCAGATATTTGTGCCAAAGGATCAAAGTCTATCTGACTGACACCTGGCGTGAAGGTATCTTAGCCGGCTTTGATTATCTTTTGCAACTGGGTCAGATTCCGGTCAGCCGCGGCATTTAATCTGCAACATTTTCATTTGGTAGACACCCCACCGAACAGTGTCATTTTTATAGCCTCCATTTTGGGATAGGGCAGAAAAAAACCCAAAAAAAGGAGGTAAATTATGAATGAAGATGAAAAAATGCAGGTGGCGGTGTTCCGATTCGGCGTGATCAGCGACTTTATCATCGGCGCTCAGATGAGCCGAGGCGAAAAAAGACGTCTGATGCGCGATAAGTGCGCCCGCAAATGGCAAATCCCCTTTTCAGAGAAAACCAGCCTGAGCATAGGCACGATTAGCCGATGGTGTCGTCTTTATAAGGACAGCAACGGTGATTTAAAGTCGCTGCAGCCCAAAGATCGATCCGACCAGGGCAAAAGCCGGGCCATGGATGATGACACCTGCCTGGCACTAATCGAGTTAAAATTAGAGATGCCGGCGCTTACCGTGCCCCAGCTTATCGACCAGATCAACCGGCAAAACCGGCTTGGCCCGGGCATCGTACTGAACAATTCCACGGTTTACCGCCTTTTACATCAGCAAAATCTGGTGCATCTGCCGGTAAAAAGGCCTGTTGATCGGCGCAAGTTTGAAGCCGAGTTGCCAAACGACCTGTGGCAAAGCGACGTGATGCACGGCCCTAAAGTCGATGTTAACGGCAAGATGCGAAAAAGCTATCTGATTGCCATCCTCGATGATCACAGCCGTCTGATTGCCCACGGCCAATTTTACCTATCAGAAGCCCTGCGTTCTTATCTGGATGCCTTTGAAAATGCTCTGGCTAAACGCGGGTTACCACGCAAGCTTTATGTGGACAATGGTGCCGCCTTCCGCAGCCGGCACCTGGAATATATCAGCGCCTCATTAGCCATCGCGCTGATTCATTCCAAACCCTACACACCCCAGGGGCGCGGCAAAATCGAGCGCTTCTTTAGAACCGTGCGCGGGCAGTTTTTACCCGGCTTTAAAGGACAAACGTTAAATGAGCTCAATGAAGCCTTTGATTGCTGGCTCAACGAAATTTACCATCAAAGAAAACATTCCAGCACCAAGCAAAGCCCCTTTGAACGCTTTGCGGCCAACCTGCAGTGTCTGAGGGCCGCTCCGGACAATCTATACGACCACTTTCGCAAAGTGGCCCGAAGAAAGGTCAACAAAGACCGTAGCATCACCCTCAACGGACGGCTGTATGAAGGCCCGGTGGCTTTGATCGGAAAACGCGTGGAACTGCTCTACCATGACAGTCAACCCGAACAGGTTGAAGTCAAATATCAAAATAAGTCTTTCGGCATGCTGGTGCCCGTCAACCTCAATGTCAATTGCCGGATCAAACGAGATAAAAACAACAACCCTCAAATCCACTCCAATACCCAACTCAATGAATATGGGGGCGGAAAACTGTGGGCTTCAAAAAGGAGAGATGATGATGAACACTAATTACCGCAGCTTTTTCGGGCTGAAAAAAGAACCCTTTGGCGCCGATATCAACATAAACGATATCTTAAAAACAGCTGAACTCATCGATGTCAAACAGCGCTTTGACTATGTCATC